>NZ_AJQE01000001.1 GCF_000261685.1 Bradyrhizobium genomosp. I (2014)
GCTCGCAATGACGGAGCAAGAAGCGGCAGCGTCGCTCTTTCAAATTCGCATCGTCATCGCAGACACACTTTCACGTCCTCGCGGCTTGTCCGAGCTTTGCTTGTCGCCTCACCCTCGATTGAAAAGGGCGCAGGGAAGACCGGATGCCGGCCGGGCACCCACGGTCCACTGTGCGAAAGGTGGCAACAAGAATCTGCACAGCGGCATACAGGTGTAGCCAAGCAATCGGCCTTCCCTGCGCAGTGGTTTGACGGCTTATGTCGTGCTCTCCCCGGGGAGCGATGCACTATTGCCCCCGTCGCCTCGCAGATGGCTGATGCGCTCGCCCGGTCAGGCAACACACATCACCGCAAGACTTGACGCACAGACCCCGGGCGTCAGGACCACACGATTTTGCCGTACGCACGTCACACCGGTCGTCCGCGCGAGGCCTTCGCTCACAGTCGCCTGCCCTGCGAAAAGCCATTCGCGCCGATGCAACCTGCGTCCACCGCCGTCCGGCCCGCGTGTCGTGACGATCGCGATACGCCCCTCTTCCTTGGGCCGGGTTGCCGCGACACATACGCCAATTCCGAAATTCGGTAAAGTGGAATATTTTCGGCGAGACGTCTTGACCGATGGTTTGGGTGTTTTGCCCGTCGGGCAACGCAAGGTCTGGTAGACCGCATGAGCGAGGCGACATCCGGGATTCCCGGCGCGAACTGTCCCGGCTGTCGCTTCGCTCACCCGGGCTACGGAGAGCATCGTGTTGATTTGCCCATCCCGCCACCACGTTGGTATGGTTCATGCAGTCGCTTCATGCAATCGCCTTCAGCTTCCATCCCTCTGACAAGACCGAGACATGCCAGGCTCAAGACCCGACCGTATCCGCCAGATCCTCGCCGACCTCGTCGGCTTCGACACCGTCAGCGACCGCACCAACCTGCCCTTGATTGCCCATATCGAGAGCTATCTCGCCGCGCTCGGCGTCAAGGGCGAGCGCATCGTCGATGAGACCGGCGAGAAGGCCTCGCTGTGGGTCACGATCGGCCCCGAAGACCGTCCCGGCCTCGTTCTGTCCGGCCACACCGACGTCGTGCCGGTCGCGGGCCAGGACTGGAGCCATGATCCGTTCAAGCTCGTCGAGCGCGACGGCAGGCTCTATGGCCGCGGCACCACCGACATGAAGGGATTTGTCGCGGTGTGCCTCGCCATGGTGCCGGAGATGCTGGAGGCCAGGCTCGCAACGCCGATTCATCTGGCGATCTCCTATGACGAGGAGATCGGCTGCGTCGGCGTGCGGCCGATGCTGCGCGAGGTCGCGAAGAAGACGATCAGGCCGCTCGGCGCCTTCATCGGCGAGCCGACCCAGATGCAGGTCATTATCGGCCACAAGGGCAAGCACGGCGTGCGCGCGACCTTTCGCGGGCTCGCCCGCCACTCCTCGATCGCGCCCGACGGCGTCAACGCGATCGAATACGCGGCCGAGCTGATCGTCGAGATCCGCCGCCGTGCCGTCGCACTCGCGGCCGCGCGCGCGACGGACAGCCTCTACGACGTTCCGCATTCGACGCTGCTCACCAGCATCGTGCACGGCGGCGCCGCGCTGAACATCGTGCCGGATACCTGCACGGTGGATTTCGAATGCCGCGGCATCGGCATCACCGAGTCCAGAGAGGTGACGGATGCGATCGTCGCCTGGGCCAAGGCCGAGATCGAGCCGGCGATGAAGGCAAGACATCCCGAGTGCGGCATCGATTTCGAGGAGATTCTCGACTATCCCGCGCTCGACACCGCTGCCGACGCCGCGATCGTCACCCTCGCCAAGAGCCTTGCGGGCCGCAACGACCACGCCAAGGTCGCTTTCGGCACCGAAGCCAGTTTGTTTGCCAGCATCGCCGACATCCCCTCGGTGGTGATCGGTCCGGGCGCGATCGCGCAGGCGCATACGCCGGACGAGTTCGTGGAGATGGCCGAGCTGGAGAAATGCGCGAGCTTCGTGGAGCGGCTGATCGCGCATTGCGCGAAGGGGTGATGCGCATCCCCGTCATTGCGAGGAGCTCTTGCGACGAAGCAATCCAGAATCTTTCCGCGGAGATGGTCTGGATTGCTTCGCTACGCTCGCAATGACGGAATGCGTGTGGGCACGCCCGTAGCCCGCATGAGCGAAGCGACATGCGGGACCACTTTCCCGGGTGTCGCTTCGCTCACCCGGGCTACGGCACCTAAGACGGCGTGCTAAACCAGCCACTAAGGATTAACGTCAGAAGCGGTTCGTTGCCGGCTTCAATACGCCGGTAGTTCACAAACGCCGTACACTCAAGGAGTGCCCGAAATTGTTCCGGGCACCGCCGTTCGAAATCCGGCGCGTTATCGATGCGTAGCGCCAACAAGCCCCCTTCGCCGACCGAGACCCTCGTCATCCCATCGGACTCGTCAACGTAGGTCAAACAATCGATCCAGGCGTTCATATTGCGGCCGTAGAACGCAGGAAAACCGAGCGCGGCTTGGAAGACTGAGTGGAAGCTCTCCCAATCCACGATTTTCTCGGCAGGAATTTCGACGACGGTCGTTCTCATGACTACCCAAGCAAAAAAGGGCGCGCAGCCTGTGCTTCGCGCCCTTGTCTCTCCTACACCGCGCCCGCCTTCTGCGCGTATTCCCACGACGCCTTTGACAGCGGCACGGTGCGCTTGGCTGACTCAAGCGCCTTGGCGTTGGCGGCGGTGCCGTCGCGGATGCGGCCGGCGATGCCTTGGGTGATGCCCGCGAGGCGGAAGAGATTGTAGGAGAAGTACCAGTTGAGATCGGGCACGCTCATCCCGGTCGCGTTGCAATAGATCTGCGCCGCTTCTTCCAGGCTCGGGATGTTGAGCGCCTTGAGGTCGACGCCTTGCAGGCCCGGCATGATCCACTGCATGAGGAGATAGGTGAAGTCGGCCATGGGATCGCCGAGCGTCGACAGCTCCCAGTCCAGCACGGCCTGAACGCGCGGTTCCGTTGCGTGGAAAATCATGTTGTCGAGGCGATAGTCGCCATGCACGATCGAGACGCGCGCCTGCTCCGGCACGGTCTTGGGCAGCCATTCGGCGACCTTCTCGAATTCGGGAATGTGCTGCGTCTCGGACGCGCGATACTGCTTGGTCCAGCGGTCGATCTGGCGTGCAAAGTAGTTACCGGGCTTGCCGAAATCGCCGAGGCCGATCGCCGTGGGATCGTACATGTGGAGCTTGGCGAGCGTCTCGATCTTGCTGGTGAAGATCTTGCGCCGCGCGTCGGGGTCCTGGCTCGGCAGCGTCGGATCCCAGAACACCCGGCCCTCCTCCATCGACATGATGTAGAAGGCCGCGCCGATGACGCCGTCGTCCTGGCACAGCGCATAGGCGCGTGCGACCGGAAAACCCTGCTTTCCAAGCGCCGCGATCACCCGATATTCGCGATCGACCGCATGCGCCGACGGCAGCAACTTGCCGAACGGCTTGCGGCGCATCACGTAGGAGCGGTTCGGCGTGTTGAGACGGTAGGTCGGGTTGGACTGGCCGCCCTTGAACTGGAGGACGACCAGCGGCCCCTCGAAGCCCTCGACGTGCTCGCGCATCCAGCCTTCCAGGCGCAGCTCGTCGAAACGATGCCGCTCCTCGACCGGCTTGGTGCCCGAGAACTCTTCGTCTTTCCTGACGCCGTCAGCCACGATGACGCTCCCTCTTCTTATTTTCCGTCATTCCGGGGCTCGCGAAGCGAG
>NZ_AJQE01000002.1 GCF_000261685.1 Bradyrhizobium genomosp. I (2014)
TCTCCGCCGTTCCTAGTGACTTGAAGAGTTTGCATACTTCCGAACCTCAAGTCTGGCAATGGCGCGATTGTGCACCTCGTCCGGACCGTCGGCGAGACGGAGCGTGCGGATATGGGCGTAGTCCTTGGCAAGGCCCGCCTCATCCGAGACGCCGGCGCCGCCGAAGGCCTGGATCGCCTCGTCGATGATCCTCAGCGCCATGTTGGGCGCGGCGACCTTGATCATGGCGATCTCGGCCTGCGCGGTCTTGTTGCCGACCTTGTCCATCATGTCGGCCGCCTTGAGGCACAGAAGACGCGTCATCTCGATGTTGGTGCGGGCTTCGCCGATGCGCTGCTCCCACACGCTGTGCTCGACGATCTTCTTGCCGAAGGCGGTGCGCGAGGTGAGACGCTTCACCATCTTCTCCAGCGCCTCCTCGGCCTTGCCGATGGTACGCATGCAGTGATGGATGCGGCCAGGTCCGAGGCGGCCCTGCGCGATCTCGAAGCCGCGGCCTTCGCCGAGCAGGATGTTCTCCTTCGGCACCCGCACATTCTCGAGCAGGACCTGGGCATGGCCGTGCGGCGCGTCGTCGAAGCCGAACACCGGCAGCATCTTCTCGACCTTGATGCCGGGAGTGTCGAGCGGAACCAGGATCTGCGACTGCTGCTGGTGCTTGGCCGCTTTGAAATCGGTCTTGCCCATCAGGATCGCGATCTTGCAGCGGGGATCGCCGACGCCGGACGACCACCATTTGCGGCCATTGATGACGTAGTGGTCGCCGTCACGCTCGATGCGGGTTTCGATGTTGGTGGCGTCGGACGAGGCGACCGCCGGTTCCGTCATCAGGAAGGCGGAGCGGATCTCGCCGTCCATCAGCGGACGCAGCCATTTGCGCTTCTGCTCCTTGGTGCCGTAGCGGATGAACACTTCCATGTTGCCGGTGTCGGGCGCGGAACAGTTGAACACTTCCGAGGCCCAGGTGATGCGGCCCATCTCTTCCGACAGCAGCGCGTATTCGAGATTGGTCAATCCCGCGCCGCGAAATTCGTCGTCTTCATGCTGGGACGGCGGCATGAACATGTTCCAGAGACCTTCGGCCTTCGCCTTCTTCTTGAGATCTTCCAGGATCGGGATGACCTTCCAGCGGTCGCCGCTCTTGTCCTGCTGGTCGTAGACCGGCACCGCCGGGCGCACGTGCTTGGCCATGAAGGACCGCACGCGGTCGAGCCATTCCTTCTGCTTGGGGGACAGATCGAAATCCATGGGACGCTCCTCGCTTCTTTCAACAAACGCTTTTGCGCCGGATTGTCCTCCCGCTGCGCGCGGCCCGCAATCGCGACTGCGCCACTTGCGAGCCTCAGCGGAACCCATCGCAGTTGCGAACGAGTCCCGATTGCGGATTGACTTTCTCCGACCTTCAAACGATAGTTTCATACAACTGTTTGAATTGCAACTCCCCTCCCCGAGGGCACCCATGGCCAGCGATCATACGAGGTCTGCCATTCTCGCCGCCGCCGAACGGCTCTACGCCGATCGCGGCTTCGGCGACGTGACGCTGCGCGACATCGTCGCGGAGGCGGGCGTCAACCTGGCGGCGGTGAACTATCATTTCGGCTCGAAGGATGAACTGATCGCGGAGCTGTTCGTGACACGTTCGATCGCCACCAACCGCGAGCGCCTGCGCGAATTGAAGGCGGCGGAAGAGCAAGGCGGCGGCCGGGCGCCGATCGAGGTGATCCTGCGCGCCCTGGTCGGTCCGACCTTGCGCGGCTGCCTCGGCCCGGAGAACCAGCGCTCCACCGCAGCGCGCTTCATGATCCGCGCTTCGATCGAATCCGTGCCGCCGATCCGCCGCATCAAGAACCGCGAGATCGACCATTTGCGCAAATTCGCCGGCGCGATGCGCCGCGCCCTGCCCGACCGCAGCGAGGTCAATGTCTACTGGGGCCTCAACTTCGCGCTCGCGATGGCGCACCACACCATCCGCGAGAGCGAGCGGCTGACGAAGCTGTCGGAAGGCAAATGCGATCTCGACGACGTCGAGGACGTGGTCGCGCGCGTGGTCAGCGTGGCGACGATGGCGCTGACGGCGGGAAAGGCGGAGACGAAGACGCCGGCCCGCGCGCTGGCGCGGAACGCGCGCTGATCAATGAGCTCGGTCGAAAGCCGATGCGAGGTCGCTCCCGCATGCGGGAAGACCTCGGAATTCCGCGCGTAGCGCGGCGGCGGGCTATGCCCGCGGCGGCATCTCCTCGGCCTCTTCCTTAGCGAGCAGCAGCAGCATCTCGATGCCCATCTCGCCTTCCTGGGGCGATCGGATGAACTTTATTTCCTCGGCGCTCTGCCGCAGCGCGGCAATGATGGCGACGGCCTGATTGGCAGTGGCCGCCTCGGTCGCCAGAATGGCCTTCTGGTCCTTGGCCTGGAACCCGATCGTGTAGGACATTCGCTTCCCTCCCGCACTCAAGTGGAGAGATCGAAGCAGAGTCGCTCGCGGAACGGAAGCCTGTGCGACTACGGACCGGGATTGTCTGGGGATTGCGCGCAAGCCTCAGGCAAGGCCCAGTATTGCGCGCATTCCCGGCTGGCAACAGTCGCGCCGCGGCTCGCGCTCATCCGGCTAGATGATCCCCTGTCGCTTCAGCGCCTCGATCTTCTCCGCATCATAGCCGAGCTTGCCGCCGAGCACCTCCCGGGTGTGCTCCCCCAGCAACGGCGGAGCGCGGTAGGTCTGGATCGGCGTCTCCGAGAGGGTCAGCGCGTTGCGGACCAGCGAGAGATCGGGCTCAAAGGGATGGTCGACCTTCACCCGCATACCGCGCGACTGGACGTGCGGGTCGGAAAACACCTGCTCGAAATTGTTGATCGGGCCTGACGGAACGCCGGCCTCCTCCAGCTTCTCCAGCCAGTAGGCCACCGGCTTCCTGAGGAACAGGCCGGCGAAGATCGCCATGATCTCCTTGCCGTGCACGACGCGGTCGTTGTTCTTGACGAAGCGCGGATCGTTCGCGAGCTCGGGCTCGCCGAGCACCGCGCAGGTGCGCTGGAACTGGCCGTCATTGCCGACCACCAGCATCAACTCGCCGTCGGCGCAGCGGAACACGCCGGCCGGCATGCCGCCATTGCCCCAGGTGCCGCGGCGCGGCGGGGTCTTGCCGTTGACGAGGTAGATCTGCAGCCAGTGCGACAGCGATGCGATGACGGTGTCGAACAGGCAGACGTCGATGTGCTGTCCCTGCCCGTCATTGGCATCGCGATGGTAGAGCGCCGAGAGAATCCCGATCGACGCGTTCATGCCGGTCATGTAGTCGACGATCGACGGGCCGACCTTCATCGGGCCCTCGCCAGGCTCTCCGTCGATATGCCCGGTGACGCTCATCAACCCGCCCATCGCCTGCAGGATGGCATCATAGCCGGCACGCGGCGCGTAGGGACCGGTCTGGCCGAAGCCGGTCACCGAGCAATAGATGATGCCGGGATTGATCGCCTTGATGGTCTCGTAGTCGAGGCCATAGCGCTTGAGATCGCCGACCTTGTAGTTCTCCATGAAGACATCGGCATCCTTGGCGAGTTCCCGGATGATCGCCTGGCCCTCGGGCTTGGCGATGTTGACGGTGACCGACTTCTTGTTGCGGTTGGCGCAGAGGTAGAACGAATTGTTGTTGTTGGCCTTGCCCTCGGGATCGGCCAGGTAAGGCGGTCCGAAGGCGCGCGCGTCGTCGCCGGTGCCCGGCCGCTCGATCTTGATCACCTCCGCGCCGAGATCGCCCAGCATCTGGGCCGACAGGGGCCCGGCCAGCACGCGGGTGAGGTCAAGGATCTTGGTGCCTGAGAGCGGCAAGGCCGACATGTCGATTTCCTCCGGAGAACTGATCTTGGCGCGGCGGCTCCAGGCCATGCCGCGCTCCCTGCGGATACACTATTTTGGGGTCCTGAGCACTGCACTGGCGGCATGCGGCCATCTCCTGCCGGGCAACCGCATTCTGCCGCAACTTTCCGCGCCGCGAATAATGCATGATCGGCTCAGGTCACGGCCGCCACCGCCCGCGGCCGCCGCCGTCCGAGCAGGACCAGGATCAGCACCGTCGCGCAGGAGAACGCCAGCGTGAGACCGAGCGCACCGCGGCTGCCGAATTCGGTGAGCAGGCCGACGAGAAGCGGCGGCGAGATCGCGGAGGCAAGATTGAGCGGCAGCGCGATCATCGACATCGCCCTGGCGAACTCGGCCTGGTCGTAGAACACAAGCGGAATGGTGGCCCGCGCCACCGCCATCGCGCCGCTGCCGGCGCCGTAGAGCAGGATGAAGACCGCAACGGCCCAGGTTGCGCCCTCGCCCAGCATCAAGAGCAGCATGGCGAGGGGCAGCGCGGTGCCGGCGACGAGCCCGGTCGTGATCCCGTCCCACCGCCCGCCGCCGAGAAGATCCAGTCCGCGGGCGCTGACCTGAATCACGCCCAGCATCGAGCCGAAGGCGAGCGCCTGCGCCTGCGCCAGCCCCTCCGCCCGGAGCAGCTCGATCAGGATGGCGCTGATGCCGAAATTGACGAAGGCGTTCAGCGTGATCGCGGCGGCGACGAGGCCGAACGTGCTCCTTGGAATCGCAGCCGGCGGCGACCGCCTGGCCGGCTCGGCGCCATCGTCCTTCGCGACGGACCGGCGTGGCGCGAGAAACGCATAGAGCGGGAGGCTGACGACGAGCATCATCACGGCATAGACGAGGCACGTCCCCCGCCAGCCGAGGTGACCGCTCAGGAACGAGGTCGTCGGCCAGAAGATGCTGCTGGACAGGCCCGTCACCAGCATGAGCGCGCCGATCGCGTTCTTGGCCTGCCGCCCCGCGATCTCGTTCAGCATGATATAGGCGCCGGTCGACAGCGTGGCGCTGCCGGCGATGCCGAGCACGATCCACGCTGCGAAATAAAGCATCGGCTCGCGCGCGAGCGACAGCAGCACGAAGCCCGGCGCAGTGACGATCGTGCCGACCATCATGACCGTCCGCGCGCCATGCCGCGCAAACGATTTGGCGAGCAACGGGCCGCACAGCCCCATCGAGACGTAGAGAACAGATGTCCCGGCAAACACCGCCGGCAAGCTCATGCCGAGATCGGCGGCGAGATCGCGCCCGACGATGGCGGGAAGGCCTATCGTGCCCCATCCGACCAATTGCGTGATCGCGAGCACCAGCAGGACGCCGACGAGCCTGCCGCCAGATTTCAAGAACCGCATTCCAAACGTCGCCTGCCCGCCAGGCGCAGATCGCGCCGGCGGCACGTCATACCCGGTATATGGGACGAGCGGGAATGTCGGTTCCGAATGGCACTGCGGCGCCAGCCGCAGAACAGGTGTCAGGAGGTGTGACCGGGATCGATATGCTTCGGCGTCTTCTTGTCGCGTTGCGGCGTCATTTTGGCCGGGTCGGGTGCGCCGGGCACGCCGCGCGGTCCGAGCTGCTCGCGCTGGATGTCGTCCTCGGACCGTGATGGCTCGACGCCGTTCTGCTCGCGGGGCTTGGTCATCGCGGCCTCCTTCCTTCGAACGCCATTCTGCGGCCGGACGTCTACGCACCCAGCGCGTTGTCGCCGGCTTCGCGGCCGGGCACGCTGACATGGACTTCATGTCCCTCACGAAGCGCCAGGGATGCCGCGGCGACCGCCGACTCGAAGGCGGCTTCCTTGGTGGCGTACCGGCTCTTGACGTCGCCATCATGCAGCACGCCCCATTCGCCCTGCACCGGCACGACGGCATATTGAGCAAGGCCCATTGTGGAGCTCCTCTCGTTCTCGCGATCTATCGTTGCGTCAGCTGCGGATGCGCCGCGCTCACCCGCCAAACCGTGTTGCCGCTATCGTCTGCGACCAGCAGCGCGCCTGATTTGTCGATGGCGACGCCCACGGGACGGCCACGCGCCTGGTTGTCGCCGTTCAGGAAGCCCGTGACGACGTCCTGTGCCGGACCGCTCGGCTTGCCGTCCTTGAACGGCACGAAGACGACCTTGTAGCCGTTGAGCACCTGCCTGTTCCAACTGCCGTGCTCGCCGACAAAGGCACCGCCGCGATAGGCTGGCGGCAG
>NZ_AJQE01000003.1 GCF_000261685.1 Bradyrhizobium genomosp. I (2014)
GGTGTTGAAGGCAAGCCCGAGCGGGGCGACATGCGAGCTCAGCGCATAATCGGGCACGATCGCCTTGGCGACGAGATCCGGCCGCTGCGGCTCGACGCGAGGGTCGACGTGCTGGCCGTAATAGCTGTAGGGCCAGCCGTAGAAGCCGCCATCCTTCACCGATGTCATGTAGTCGGGCACGAGATCGGGACCGAGCTCGTCGCGCTCGTTCACCACCGTCCATAGCGCGCCGGTCTGCGGCTCGAAAGTCAGCCCGTTTGGATTGCGCAGGCCGCTTGCGAACACGCGCCAGCGGCCGCTGGCACGGTCGACCTCGAGGATCGCGGCGCGGTTGTGCTCGGCCTCCATGCCGTTCTCGGTGATGTTGCTGTTGGAGCCAACGCCGGCATAGAGTTTTGAACCGTCGGGGCTCGCGACCAGGCTCTTGGTCCAATGGTGATCGATCGGTCCGCCCGGCAGCGGCGTCAACACCGTCCCGGGCGCCGTGATCTTCGTGTCGCCCTCGGTGTAGGGATATCTCACGATCGCATCGGTGTTTGCGACATAGAGATCGTTGCCGACCAGCGCGACGCCGAACGGCGAGTTGAGATGGTCGAGGAAGACGCTTTGCGTCTCGGGCACGCCGTCGCCATTGCTGTCGCGCAGCAGCGTGATGCGGTTGCTCGCGCCGGTATCGCCGCCCGAGGTCGCCCAGGACTCGACGAAGCCCATCACGATCTCTTTTGGCCGCTTGATCGGGGCGCCCTTCGGCGCCTTGGATTCCACCACCAGTACGTCGCCATTGGCCAGCACGTAGAGCGAGCGCGGGTGCTGCAAGCCTGTGGCGAAGGCCTTGGCCTGCAAGCCCTGCGCAACCGTCGGTGCCTCATCCTTCTTCCAGCCGACGATGCGGGCGATGTGGATCGGCGGCAGCAGATATTGCTGGATGTCGGGGAGCGTCGGGTTGACGCCCACTTGCGCCCTGGGATCGCCGCTGCCGTCATTGCAGCCGGCCAGAGACAGCAGCGACGAACACAGCAGCGCGCGGACAAGCAAGAACTTCATCGCGCAACTCCCACGCCGTGGCGATAGACCATGGCCCAGCCAAGCCAGCCCGTGATCGGCAGGATGAGCACAGTGATCGCGGACAGAACGAGCCCGGTCGGCCACACCGATGTCCAGGCATCGCGCATGTGGATCATCGTATTGAAGATCGCCAGGATCAGCACCACCGCATTGCCGATCAGGTGTGGCCAGGCCGGCGCCTGCGCCCGCACCAGCCGGTTACCGAGGAAATCGGTGAGGCCCGCGATGGCCGCCAGCACGCCAAAGATGACGCCGACGAGCAGAAGCCACGCCGAAAAATCTGCCCACATGATCTCGGCGCTGACGACATAAGCGATGTCGGTCAGCAGCGCCCCGATGAAACACACGATCGGAATCGGCACCAGCATCGGATGAACCGGATGTCCCGCAATCTGCGCGGTGGCGCGCACACGCACGTCTTCTTGCACGATGGCCCTCGTGTGAGATGTCTCCCCTGTCTCAGCAGCCAACTCCCGCTTGGAGCGATGGTTCCTGGCACATGCGGATGATGCGACCGGCTCGGGTTTGCGACAGTGCTCACTCCGGCGGATTGAACGTCCGCGCGACGCGTACACGGACTCCTTGCGAGGAAGCCGCGACCAAGGTCGATACTTCCGGCTTCGCCCGCTATGCGCCAGGACAAGGCGGCCTTGGCCATCGGCGCCTTGCCGGCTTACTACAAGAACGCGTGACCGGCTCACCAAAGGCAACAGTCCGTTGAACCCGAGGAACGCGGCCCGACACAAAGCCGTATGGCGGTCCATGAAATGAGGGATTGTTAACTGCGCATCCACCTGGCGGTTTTGTTGTTTGTGACAACGTTCGCAAGAGATCAAAACTGGGAGCGATTCATGCAGACCACGTTTGTCGTACCAGATGCAGAAAGTCGCGATTGCCGCCCCGCCCCTCCGGGACAACCCGGCGTCGCCGGATCGCCGACGAGCCAGACGCGCCCCAAGGCTCCTGCCGGTGAGAATGCGGACAAGCAACCCGCAGGGGTGGTTGTCGTTTCCAGAATATTTCAAAATCAAAGCTGAGCCAGGCAGTATCCGGAGCAGCGAAGGTGACCCGCTTCCTGATCACCTGATCGTTTCGAACAACGTACGCGAAGGCAGCGCGTCTCCCTGACGCCTCCTCGCTATCGGGCCCATCGCTCGACGGGTAAGAGTTGTTGACTCATCTCCTGCGAGCTGGTCGCCGCGACGGTGCGCGTCCCCGATCAACCTGACGCGACGTTTCCCTCCCAGCACATGCCCACTGCTCTGCCGTGCGATGGTTGCGACGTCGGGAAAGGCCGGCAATGGAGCGGGTGCAGCCAGACCATCGCACGCTTGGCGTGTGAAGCACTTCACATCGTTGAACCCGGAGACGTTGTACCCTGAAAGCGTCGGGAATTATTGGTTCAGCGTCATGGTTCCGACCGTGAGTTCGTGAAACGCGAGCCGAAAGCCCCGACAGAGGCGGAGGCACGCTCATGTCCACGTCCACGACGGCGGATCCATCCATTGCCGCGAACGCGCGAGCCTCCGCAGGCGCCGGCCATTCTGCGCTACGCGCCCTCCAGCTGCCTTACCTTCTACTCGGACCTGATGGACGAGTTGGTGACGCCGATCTGTCGCCATACAATCTCGCAACCACCATCAAGCCAGGTGTGTCGCTCGACACCGCGCTCTCGATCCCGTTCGAGACATTGATCGACGCAGCCCGGTCCGACAGGCCCAAGCCACTGCCGGCTCTGCTCTATACCGCAACCATGCCGACGCTCGTCCTGGCGCAGCCTGTGCGACTGGCGGACGGACTGTTGGTGTTGATCATCAGCCTCGATGCCCTGCAGGCCGCGGAGCAGCAGAAATTCGAGCGGACACCTTACGGGGTGGTCCGGCTTGGACTCGACGGTCGGGTCGATTTCGCCAACCCTGCGGCGCTCCGCCTCTGGAGCATGACTGAACTGGTCGGACAGCGCTTTGTGGACCTGCTCCCCGAGCGCTTCCGGGACGAGTTCGTTGTCAAGCTGGGCGAAGTGCTCGACACCAAGACGTCGCGCTCAATCAGGCTTACAAGCGGTGCCGCCGTGCTGATCGGCACGCACAAGGTGCACTCGGAGCCGCGACTGACCTTGCTTCCTGAATTTCTGGACGGCAGCACTTTACGCGGCGTGCAGATCGTCATCCGCGAGGGCATCATCAATGCGTTGCGCGTCGCATTGCGAGAGGCGGCCCTTGAAACGGCGAAGGGTGGATCGGCCCCGAAGCCCGATGGCCCGCATGGCCCGACCTGGCGAGACCGAACCCGCCGAATGCTCGACCTGTTGAGGGACGTCCTGCCGCATGACCTCGCGATCATCAGCGAGGTCTCCGGCAGCGCCGAATGGATACGCCCCATCCTGATGCACCCCGAGCCACCGAATCACTGGCCGCGCATGTGGTGGCGCATGTCCAGGGAAGAGCTCGCGCAGTTCGACGCCGGTCCCTATCGCGAAGAACTTACGAAGTGGATGAAATCGAATCCCGATCGCCACGACGAGCCCCTGTTGAAGCTCCTGCGGGAGGTCCGGCCCGGCGGCAAGCCGCTGGAGTCCTTTGCCATCGTTCCAATTCGGCCGAACGGCCGCACAGAGGCCGTTCTGACGTTGGCTTCGACGCAGCCAAGGCGCTTCGAGGTCCTGAGCGAGGCAGGAACGGCCGGGTCCGGCTACGATGATGAAGAGGAATTGCCTCGCGATCCACTCGCCGTGCTCGATCGCCTCGGCCTCGACACCCTTCTGCTCATGATGCTCCGACGCGCCAGACGCGAGGCGGAGGCCGCGCAAAGGACCCTCGTCGCCAACATCGAGGCCGCCGAGACGGTACCGGATGCGGTGCTCATATTGCTGCGCGAGCTGGTCAGGCATTTTGGCTGGGACCATGCGGCGGCCTTCATCGCGCATCATCCGGAGGGAGCCGAGACGATGCCTTCGCGGGACGCAGATCCGCACGCGGATGCGGAAGAGCTGCAGCTTTTCGCCCAATTCCCGGAAACTGAAAATGAAGCCGAGCATCCGCTGGCAATCCCGAAGAACTATACACAGCCGCTCTACGACCCGCGGCCAGGCGAGGAATTCGACGAGGCCCGTGCTCTTGAATCGGGAATGCTCGGCGCCGCCATCCGTAACGCGCGGCGCGGCAACACCGGCGTGCTCGTTGCGAGCGACGTGACCAAACTCGACGATGCCGGACGACCGCCGCACTGGTTCCGTTCGGTCGGCGAGAAGCCACGCTCGGCGCTGACGATCGCCATTACGATCAATGGCCGCACACGCTGGGTTCTGGATACGGTCTCCCGCCAGCCCAATGCCTTTATCGAGGAGGACGGGGATCATATTGCCCCCCTGGTCAAGGGTCTGGCCGCGCGCATCTCGCAGTTGCGCGAATACAAGCTGAACGAACGCCTGATCGACCTGATCGACAAAGCCGTTCTGATCACCGACGACGCCGGCGTGATCCTGCGCGCCAACCCACGTGCGCGCGAGCTTCTCGGCCTCCCGCCGTTGTATTTCGACAGACGAGACCATCGTCTCATCGAGTTCGTGCATGGACCGAACGACGCCGGCCTTCCCGGCCCGCACCAGACCGAGGCAAAGCTGAGCATTGGACCGAAGGGCGGCAAAGGTGTGGAAACGCACGTCAGGCGGCTCGAGGACATGACAAGGACGTCCGACATCATCTGGCTGCTCAGCGGCGCCGATCGCCAGACCTACAACGTCGAGACACGTTACATCGCCGAGACCGTGCAGGAAGTGGCCCGTCAGGTGCGTGCGCCGCTTCTGCTGGCCGCCACGCTGGCCAAACAGCTTGGGCACGTCTCGCTGCAGGACACGATCGCACCGTTGGCTAAGCAAGTGCGCGAGGGCATCGCAAAGGCCGACATCACCTTCGAGCGACTCGCCGAAGCACAAGGAGCGCTGCGCGATCCGAAGAGAGAGGAGCGCATCGTCCCGCTCAAGGCGCTGTTGGACGAACTCTGCGATACGCTTCCGGGGACTGACCGCGACCGGCTACGGCTGGACACCGCCAGCGAGGCCGAAGTCAGCGGCGATCGAGGCCGGCTGGCCTATGCACTTCGCACATTGCTCGGCTATATGCTCTCACGCGACACGAGCCCCATAAGCATCAAGCTTCGCCATCTGAGTCTGCAGGCTGAGATCGAATTGTCGGGAGCGGAGATCGAGCAATCCGCGAAGCCGGAGGACGCCGTGCGTGCCGCGGCCCTGGAGGCCGCCGCAGACGCCCAAGACAGCGTGCGGGCAGTCTTGTTGGCCCATGGCGGCGGGCTGGAGCGTACGACAGCCGGCTTCCAGATACATGTACCGCTTGCACACGACACGGAGGCATCGCCGTGAACGTCTTGTTCATTTGCAACGATCCAACCATGCAATTGATGGTGCAGGAGAACGTCGAGGGAGCGAACTTCAGGACCCTCGCCAATGTCGACGTCGCGACACAGTATCTCGAGACGAGAGTGCCGGACGTCGCGCTGATCGATCCCGAGACTGGCGTAGGCCGGCAGGGGGACAACGGCGTACGCACATTTCTGGAGCGCTTTTCCGCTTTGGACGCCAGGTTTGGCTCTGTGGTGATGCTCCGTGCGCCCGGTTCAGAATACGAAGTCGAGGCGGTGCGCAATCCACGCGTCTGGACATGGAACACTTGTGCAGGGATGGACGGCGGACTGGACCCCTGGGAGCGGCTGAACCGGTCTCTGGAGGTCGCATCTTCTGCGCCAAAGGCGCGGAATTTCAGGGCCATCGTCACCTTTACCGGGGATGCCGTGACACTCAGTGTCGAAGAGAACGGCATTTCCGTGATCCGCGATCGTCCCCTGCTCACCGATGCGGACTCGAAAGCGACGCTCGAGGCCATGGTCATCGATGATCTCGAACCTTCCGAGATCGGCGACCTTCGCAAAACCTGGCGAAGCTACAAGTCGAGCGGCTGCAACGCCTTCAACGCCCTGTTCGGCCCGATCGGAAAGGCGCTCATCAGCAACGAGCCAAACGAGTCCGTCGAGTTTCGATTCGATATGGAGCCGATGCAGTTTCAGCGTCGCTTTGCCTTGCCGCTCGAACTCATCGCACTTGCCGTCAACGACCGTCCCGACGGATTCCTCTGTAATCTCCGTCCGATGGCTCGCCGCGCATTGCACATCAAGAAGCGTCCCGCAAACGGCGACCACCTTCCGCATATTCTGTTCGTGAATGCCGGATCGGCAGAGGGCGAGTTCTCCATTCTGGGCGACGACAATCCCGCACGGAGGTGGCTGCCCTCGATCCGGGACAGCACCGACGCGCAGCGAGAGCGATTGGAAGACCTCCGCGACCGCGACCTTTGCACACTCGAGGAACTCACACTCGAAGGCTTCAACGAGAGGTGTGAGGCGCGCGGCGTCAAGAAGGCAAGAAGCTTTCGGAACGCTCTGGAGCGCCGTCTCTGCGAGCCGACAGACGAAGACACCGCCATCGACATCCTGCACTTTGCCGGCCACGGGATCAGCCAACGTCAGACCGAGACGCGGTTGATATTGCCCGCCGTCCCGCCTCGGCCCGACGAGGCCGCCAAGGATGCCGACCTGCTCGAGGTCAGAGAACTCGCGGGATGGTTGCCCGACAATGTCCGGGTCGTGTTTCTCGCCGCCTGCCAGAGCGCTTCGATCTCTGCCGCGGAACACCTGCATCTGGCCAAAGGCTGCAGCCTCGTCGGTTTCCGCTGGAAGGTCGTGGCAAAGCGCATCCCGGACTTCGTTAGCGGCTTCTACGACGCACATCTGCGCGAGAGGAAGTCGGTGGCCGGCGCCTATCGGGCCGCTTGCCAGAAGGCACAATTGCCGGAGGACCCTGCCTGGGTCAGCGCCGTTGCGCTGGCGGCAGACTGACATCGGAGGAGTGACGGCATGACCACGCTGAACGGCATTGCTGAGTGGATCAGCGGCACCTGGGAGGGACTCAGGACCAGACCGCGCCTGCGTCAGATCTATACGCCTGTCGCGGCGCCGGGCGAGCCGCCCTCAAGCTCGTTCATCCCGGAGCGCAGCTACGTCACCATTCGGATTCGAGAGCTTCGCCTGGCCGAGGCTGGCGCTCTCCTCAATGACTACCTGCCGATGTGCACGTGCTTCCTGCGCGAGGGAGCGGGAGATGCGGCTCGGACGATGCCGTTTGTGATCGGCGCGGAGATGATCCGGAGCGGCCTTGGCGCCAACGCACCGCGCGATGCGGGCCGAAATCTCGCAATCCATGACATGGAACTGGTGCGCCATCTGCCGGTGCGGGGACAAGGCCTCACGCTCTATTCCTCGCTGTGTCACTTCAAGGACGATTCCGTCGCAAGCGGACTGCTCGGCTTCGCGGCAGAGGCGGCCAAAGCGGTCGGCGGAGAAGGTCTCGCAGCACCCGTTCGCATGGCCGGAGATCTGACCGGAAAACTGCAGACGCTGCTGGGCTCCGGCGGGGTCGAAACGCGCTTCGCCAGGCTGGACGGCGATCCACTGCGCCAGAGCGGTCACTATTTGCTCGCCGCTTCAAGCGAAGGAATCGACGGCGCATTGTCGGTGCGAGACGGTATCGTCTACCAGGGTGACGGCGCTGCGGCCAGGCCGCTGGAGAATGTCGACTATCTGTTGCTGGAATTCGGCCATCTGGAGACGCTCGCCAGCGAAGACCTCGCCTTCGTTTCGCATCTGCCGTTTCACAAGCGCTACGAGCAGGTCGAGCAGGAGATCATCAAATCACAGGGACAACGCTCGCCGGTCGCGGATGATTTGATGATCAAGCTGCAGCAGGAAATCTTCGCTTCCCCCGCCCTTGTCGCACGCGATCGCTTCTCGCTCACGCAAATCTACCTCGCCGCGCGACAGAAGCTGGAATCCTCATTCAAGAACCAGTTTGCCGCAGGCGAAAAGTTCGACGCGGGAACCATTCTGTGGGAGCGCGAGCGAAAGGCCTCGACCCCCAAGGTCGGCCGTCTGATTGCCGCTGCGCGGGGAGGATTGGGCCAGGCGCTCAGAACGGAGCGCAAGGCCCCCGCGGGTACACCAACGACGATGCAGGATTTTGCCGCCATCGCCGCGGCGGTTCGAGCCGCAGGGCTGCCCGAAGACCTGCCTGACAACTTGTTTGATCTGTCGGAGGCCGATCGCGACAACAAGCTTGAAGCGGCCAACCTGGCACTGGAAACTGCCAGCCTGGCATTGACACGCGCCGTGCTGCACTAAAGCATGGTCCGGAAAAGTGCGCAGCGGTTTTCCGAAAAGATCATGCTTAAACAACAACGTACAGCGCGATGCGATCAGGATGAATCGTCATGGCGCTTTCAGCAGTCTTCGCAGACTGGATAGCGGCAGCGTATTGATCACGTCGGATGGCCCGAGCCATCCGCGGGGCGCGTGATCGACACCAAATCGCTTATTGTCGCCGTCGAAGGACTGGATGCACGCGGAAGCTCACGGGGCCCGTGCGGCCGTCTTCCCGGCCGGGAACCGCTTCAGGATTGCAATGACTTCATCATCGCTGACCTGGCTGAAATCCCGATAATAGTAGCCGATCGCGCCGAAGTCCCGCGGCGTATCCAGGCAAACGATTGCATCGACCTCTCCGTGCAGCTTCTGCAGCGTCTCGAGGGGGGCCACCGGTACGGCGAGGATCAATTCCTTTGGCCCCCGCTTTCGCAGCGCCCGGATCGCTGCGAGCGTCGTCGCGCCCGTCGCAATGCCGTCGTCGACGATGATCGCGACCTGCCCCTTGACGTCCGACCGTGCGCGATTGCCCAGATAGCGTTTGCGCCGCCTGTCGATCTCGACAAGCTCCTCCTTGCAGATGGCCTCGAACGTCTCCTCGCTCACGCCGGTCAAATCGATGATGTCCTGGTTGCGAACGATGACGGGCTGCTCCCCGTCCACGACCGCGCCCATCGCAAGTTCCGGCTGCATGGGCACGCCAATCTTGCGCACCAGAACCAAATCAAGAGCCGCCTGCAGCCGACCGGCCACCTCCGCCGCCACGGGAACGCCGCCGCGCGGCAGTGCCAGGACGACAGGATGGCGGCCCTTGTACTTCACCAAAGCTGCGGCCAACTGACGGCCGGCATCGTCTCTGTCTTGAAACAACATATCGGCGGATCCGCGTGAATTTGAAACAGACTATTGCGCAGGCGGCCAGGATCGTTGATCAGCGTCAAACCGTATCGCTCTTCGTTTGGCAATAGGTTGTCATGCTGGAGCGTCAGAATGACCTTTCGATCGAGGAAGCCGAGAACGACAGCGTCTCTGCCCTGGCCCGCAAGGTCGCCTTTCTGGGCCAGCCCGAGAGCTACAGCCCGGCTCCCGATCGCCTTCAGGCGCGCGAGACCCACATGTCCTGGGTCTTCATGAATGGCGCGCGGGTCTACAAGCTCAAGAAGCCGGTGCGCTTTCCCTATCTCGACTTCTCGACGCCGGCTCGCCGCAGGGCCGCGTGCCTGGCGGAAGACAGCCTCAACCGCCGGCTCGCCCCTGACGTCTATCTGGGCGTCGTGCCGCTGACCGAAAGCGCCTCGGGCTACGCGATCGGCGGCCACGGTCCCGTCGCTGACTGGCTTGTCGTGATGCGCCGGCTGAACGAGAATGAAACGCTCGAAGCCATGCTCCGCAGCGGCAGGGCTCGCAGCGCCGATGCCGAGCAGCTCGCGGCGGTTCTCGCCCGCTTCTATTCGCATGCCGCGCGGGTCCTGATCGAACCAGAGACTTACCTGGCTTCGCTCCACGAAGCCGCCGTGCTCGATTGGCGAACTCTCCTGAAAAGAAGCTTCGGCCTGCCCCATGGCACGATCTCGCGTGTTGCGTCCGTTCAACGGCGGTTTCTCGAACGAAATGCTCGAACACTCATCGAACGGGTCTCGCGAAGGTTCGTCGTCGATGGTCACGGCGACTTGAGACCGGAGCACATCTGGCTGACGCCTCCCTATCCCATCATCGACTGTCTCGAGTTCAATTCCCGTTTGCGGGCCAGCGATGCATTGGACGAGATCGCTTTTCTGCACCTGGAATGCGAGAGGCTCTGCGGCCGATGGTTCGGTGACGCGATCCGTCGGCGGCTGGCACGCACGCTGCACGATGACCCCGCGAGCGGCGTATTCCTGTTCTATCGAATTGGTCGCGCGATGCTGAGAGCACGCCTGTCCATCGCGCATTTGTCCGATGCGCAGCCCCGCACGCCCGAGAAATGGCCCCGCCTCGCGCGCGCCTATCTCGCCCTCGCGGAAGCCGACGCAAGGCAGCTCGAACGGCTGCTCGCCCGAGAAATGGAGTGAGGCTCCGTCAAGCCTGGTACATCAACAGATCAGCCAGGGACTCGTTCTGATGCAGCCGTCTGATGGCCTCGGCCAGCAGCGGAGCCGCCGGGATCACCTCGAGCTTGGCGAGCACCGGCCCGGGAGGAAGCCTGAATGGCGGAACGGTGTCTGTGGCGATGATGCGATCGATCGACGCGTCCGCAAGTGCCGTCTCGGCCCCCGGCATGAACAAACCGTGGGCAACGCACGCAACGACGGTTGTTGCGCCATGCGCCCGCGCCGCCTTTGCCGCACGGACCAGGGTTCCTCCGCTGCTGATCAGGTCGTCGACCACGACACAGAATGCATCAGTCACGTTACCGGCAAACAGGTCACCGGACACCCGGCCCGAGCTGCGATGCTTCTCGACGAAGGCCTTGCCTATCGGCCTCTGCAACGCCTTCTCGAGAGCCTCGCGCAACAGATCGGCTCGCTTTCCACCACCCAGATCCGGGGACACGACGCTGATCGGCCTGTCGCCCGCGATCGACCTGATCCCTTCGATCAGCAGCGGCGCCGTCGTCAGTGCAACGGAAGGACAGCGAAAGGCGTTCTCGAAGGCCGCTTCGTTATGCACATCCAGCGTCACGATTCTGCTCGTACCGACCGCCTCGAACAGGGACGCCAGGTAACGGATGGTCACGGGATCATTTTCCTTCGTCCGGCGATCCTTTCGCGCATAGCAGAGATATGGCGTGACCGCGGTCACGCTGGTGGCGCCCGCGTCCTTCAGCGCGCCGATCAAGAACAGCAGGCGACAAAGCTTGTCATTCGGGCTCTCGACGGGGCCACCGTAAAGACTGTGAATCACGTAGACATCGCAACCGGCCACCGTATCGAGCGGACGGACCTTGTGTTCGCCGTCTTCGAAGCTGCGCTCCTCGTGAGCGGCCAGCTTGCAGCCCAGCGACGTCGCGACGTGCTCGCCCAACTCCGTGCTGCCGTCCAGGGCGAACAGGCGCAGCCGATCGCTCCGCGCCAATGCGGTCCGAGGCATCCAGCTACTATCCATCATGGGCACTCCCACAATTCAGTGATGGAGCACCTATGCCCGCAAGCCGTGCTTGTTCAGAACTCTGACCGTGCTGGCCTGGGGCCCCTTCACTCCGAGCTCCTCAACGAAGCTGACACGCGAGCCGACGGCGACGTCCGCGCGGCCCTCCACGACACTGTTGCAATTGAAGTAGATCTCCTGGCCGTCGGCCCCTTCCAGAAAGCCGAACTCGCCGCTGGGGTCGATACGCACAACCGTCCCCACCGGCTCACCTTCGTGGAGCTTGATCTGGCCATGCATCACGCGCACCTGGTCCTGCAGCTGCCGCCGCGCACGCTTGAATGCATCGTCCACCGCAAAGGTCAGATCGGCGTACCGCTCGTCCTCCTTTGGCGTCCGCCCGACATTGACTTCGCGTCCTTCGGGAAGGGACAGCCGGATGCTGACCTGGTATTGACCGCCCGTCTTGTGACGATCGCCGGGGCCTCGCACGATGATCCGGCCCGCTGTCGCCCGACCGTAGCGCTTCTCCAACTCGGCAATGTGCCCGTCGATCGCGGCCTGCAGCTTCGCCGACGGCGTCACGTGCTCGAATTCAATCTGGGCCGGGGTTTGCATGGTTGGGCTCCTCCTGTCAGGCGGTCGATCTGAGCACACGGCGTGCCCACGGCTTTGCGCGAAATCAATGCGATCCAATCCGGCAATCCATGGAACTTTGCGGCACGTCAAAGCAGTCCAGCCCGAGCCTGCAAATAATTCATGATCTGTCTCTGATCCGGGAGAAACATCATGAGCACGTCCACGGGTGTGACCGCGCTGGACCATTCGGTCCAGGAAACGAATGTTTGGCTCAAGGCCATCGACGAGCAGCTGGCGCTGGAGAACCGTCATCAGGCCTACAATGCATTGCGAGCCGTCCTGCACGCCTTGCGCGATCGGCTGCCGCCGGAAGTCGCCGTCAAGCTCGGGGCTCAGCTGCCGATCATGGTGCGCGGCATCTACTACGAAGGCTGGCACATGGCGGCGACGCCGACGAAGGAACGGCATATCGAGGAATTTGCGCTACATGTCGCCAGGGAGCTTCCGCCGCAGTTCCCAATGAGTGCGCTCGCCGCAGCCCGCGGCGTTTACGAAGTGCTGTGGGAGAAGCTGGATCCCGGCGAATTCGAGAAGCTGATGGCCCATCTTCCGGCGCCGCTCAAGAATCTACAGGGCTGACCGGACCCGGAGGGCGGTTTCATGAAACGCGAGCAATCGTTCGACGCTCTCATTTCGCCGCCAGGGCTCGCAGGAACGCTGACATTGCCGGAAAATCCTCGTGGCCTGGTCGCGTTTGCGCACGGCAGCGGCTCGAGC
>NZ_AJQE01000004.1 GCF_000261685.1 Bradyrhizobium genomosp. I (2014)
AGAGCGGTCGCGCGGGAACTGAATGCACGGCGCTTTGCGACGCTGCTGTTTGATCTTCTCACGCCGCAAGAGGAGCGCGACCGTTCAAACGTCTTCGATGTCGCAATGCTTGGACAACGGCTGGTCGCGACCGTCGACTGGCTTCAGGGCCTCGAACCTGCGGTTGCCCGCCTCCCTGTCGGGTTGTTCGGCGCCAGTACCGGCGCCGCGGCCGCCCTCATGGCGGCGGCTCAGTTGCCTCACCGAATTGCCGCGGTGGTCTCACGCGGTGGACGCCCGGATCTGGCCGGCGAGGCCCTGCCCCATGTCCGTGCGCCAACCCTGTTGATCGTCGGCGGCGCCGATGTCGGCGTGATCGAGCTCAATGAGGAGGCGCTCACCCGGCTTGGCGGGCCGAAGGCTCTGGAAATCATTCCTGATGCAACGCACCTCTTTCCCGAACCGGGCGCCATGGATGCCGTCATCGAGCATGCCAGCCGATGGTTCGAGCGATACCTGCAGACGCCAGCGCCAGTCCGCGCCGCTTGAGCTGGATCAGTACGGAGCCGGTCAACCCCGGCAGAATGCTCAAAATCCAGAGGGGACTTTCGCATGACCAACATCATGGTAGCAACCGACGGATCGAGCGGCGCATGCCGCGCAATCGATGTGGCAGCAGAGCTTGCCAAAGCGTTGGCATGCGATCTCCTGATCGTAACGGTTGCCGACGGACTTCTGGGGGAGGAGGTTCGCCAGCTTCCGCACACCGGAGCCACCGCCGGTGATCTGCTGGAAGCCTTGACGGGGCAGACCCTCAAGGCGGCGCAAGCCCGTGCGCGCGAAGCAGGTCCCGCATGCATTGAAGTTCGGACATGTTGGGGTGACATCACCCAATCCCTGATCGATCTTGCGGCCCAAACGTCGACCAAGATGATCGTCGTGGGACGGCGCGGACGCGGCCAGTTGGCAGGCCTGCTGCTCGGCAGCGTCTCGCAGAAGCTCGTCAGCCTCGCTCCTTGCGCAGTGGTCGTCGTTCCCTAGCGGGGGATTGGCCGCAAACCGCGTCAAGGCTCTGAGACCAATCGGAAGGTGGCAGCTGGGATGGCTTTTCGACAACGCGCACTTTCGAAGGTCTACCAGCTGATCGAGCCCGGCCCCGTCGTACTGCTGACGACGGCCAGCCGCGGGCGCCCCAATGTCATGACCATGTCGTGGCACATGATGGTGGAGTTTGAACCGCCGCTCATCGCGTGCATCGTCAGCGAAGCCAATTTCAGCTTTGCCGCGCTTCGCTCGGCTGGAGAAGCCGTGATTGCAATTCCGCCACGCAGCCTTGCCGATACGGTCGCCAGGGTCGGCAATTGCTCAGGCCGCAACAGCGACAAGTTAAAGCGCTTCGGGCTAACTCCTCTTCCGGCGACCCTGGTCGGCGCGCCCCTCGTCAAGGATTGCTTCTGCAATCTCGAATGTCGCGTGACGGATAACAGCATGGTCCCGCGCTACAATCTGTTCGTTCTCGAGGTTCTGCGCGCATGGATCGATCCCGCCCGGAAGAACCCAAGGACGCTTCACCACCGTGGATACGGCGCGTTCACCGTCGACGGCGCCACGATCAAGACGAAGTCGAAGATGAGGTAGTCGCGCAACGCGCGACGCCGGACCAACTCAGGCCGCGGGAGCGATGCTTCAGCGGTACCAGCAACGGCCGCGCCGACAGACGCGATGGTGGGGATAGATCCAGCGCGGACCCCAGCAGGAACGATACCAGTGATAGCCGGTCTCGCCCAATCGGTAGCAGCCGGCCACCGCGCTCGTGGGTGCCAGCGCACCGGCCGCGACGATCGCGGCGACGGCGGCGAACATGGCAAATCTTCGCATCTCGTTCTCCTCGAAGAGTCCAACGGCGGTGTATTTGTCCCGACACAGCGCTCGTGCGCGTTGAGTTGAATCAACGCATGAGCCGGCGGCGAAGGTCTTGGCAGGCGGAGCGCTTCCGGTCGCTTCGCCACGCATGAGAGGATCGGCCCGCTGACGTCCGAATCCCCTGACGCCAAGCGCGAACACCGGCAAGGATGAGCGTTGACATGTTATAACATTTAAGCAAATGTACTGACTAACCGGAGCGCAAATCCGGATTTTCGGGAGGACAGTATGGCGTCATTCAAGCCGACACGACGAACGCTGCTCAAGAGTGGAACCGCGGCTGCGGCTCTGGCGGCGTTCGGCCCTGGCATTCTGCGGCACGCGTCGGCGCAGGACGCCGACCTTGCGCCGTACAAGTCCGCGCAGATCGACTGGCGGCAGGTCTCCGGCGAGACGATCACCGTGGCGGTGATCCCCGCGAGCTATTTCGAAAATCTGATCGCGCTCGCGCCTCAGTTCAAATCGCTGACCGGCATCGACGTTCGCTTCGAGAAAATTCCGCCGGCGCAGATCCGGCAGAAGAGCGTCATCGACCTGACCTCGAAGACCGGCACTTACGCTACTCACGCCGCGGACCCCATGTATTATGCACTCTACGCCGCGAACAAATGGGTCGAATCGCTCGACACCTATCTCAACGACAAGGCGCTGACCGATCAGGCCTGGTTCAAGCTCGACGACATCATTCCGGCATGGCGCAGCGCGAACGGCGTCGACGGCAAGCTCTACGGCATGCCCTATGACGGCGAAGTCACCATTCAGGTCTATCGCAAGGACCTCTACGACGCGAAGGGTCTGAAGCCGGCCGACACGCTCGAAGCCTATATGTCGAACGCTGCGGCGCTGAACACGCCGAACGACCGCGTCTGGGGCGCAGCGCTCCGCGGCGTGGCCGGTGCCGGCCAGAACATGTACATCTATCCGTCGATCTTCCGCGAGTTCGGCGGCGACTGGATGAAGGGCGGCAAGCTCACCGTCAACGGCCCCGAGGCCGAGGCGGCGCTCGCCTGGTACGTCGACATCATGAAGAAGTACGCGCCGACGGCGGCGGCCAACTGGAACTGGCCGGATATTGCCGACGCCTTCTCGCAAGGCACCGTCGCGAGCTACATCGACGCGCATTCGTCGGCCTCGGTGATCAACAATCCGGAAAAGTCCAAGGTCATCGGCAAGGTCGCCTATGCGCGCTGGCCGAAGGGGCCATCGGGCAAGCGCACGACATCGATCTGGAACTGGGGCTTCCCGATCAACTCCGCGCTGCCGGAGAAGAAGCGGAAGGCGACCTGGCTCTTCATCCAGTGGGCCGCGAGCGCCGAGACCCAGGCGCGCACCGCGCATCGTTTCGCCGGCCCGACCAAGCGTTCCGGTGTCAACCGCACGTCGGTCTGGAAGGATCCTGACTACATCAAGCTGATGAACGGCTTTGGCGAGAATTTCGTCGAGGCCACGATGGGAGCCTTGCAGCAGGACACCGACGTCGATTGGCGTCCGCGCGTGCCGCAATGGCCTGCCATCGGCGACACCATGGCGACCGCAATCCAGTCGGCCCTCTCCGGCCAGGCCACGATCAAGGCTGCCCTGGATGATGCGCAGCGCCGTATCGAGCCGATGATGCGCGGCTGAGACATGGCCTCGACAGCGATGACATCGGCCGGCATTTCGAGCGAGGCGCCTCGCACCGATTTCGGCCGCGTCCTCGAACAGCGTGAGCGCCGGTTTGCAGCAGCCCTGCTCGCGCCGGCGTTTCTCGCGCTGCTCGCCACGACGACGTTTCCGCTGCTCTTCCTGGTCTATACCAGCGCCTTCCGCATGGACCTCGCGATGCCGTTCACCAACGGCTTCGTCGGGCTCGAGAACTACCGGGTGCTGCTCTCCGACGAACGCTTCTGGTCCTCGCTGCTGGTGAGCCTCGTCTATACCGGCTCGACCGTCGCGCTGCAGGTCATCATCGGCCTTGCGCTCGCCTTGCTGGTCATGGACATGAAGCGCGGCCAGGGCTGGTTCAGGGTCATCGCCATCCTGCCCGTGGTGCTGTCACCGGCCGTGGTCGGCATGATCTGGCGTACCTTCATGCTGGCACCGGAATTCGGCATCGTGGACTTCCTCGCCATCAACGCCGGCCTCGGCAGCAAGAACTGGCTTGGCGATCCCACGCTCGCGATGGTCTCGGTGATCGCGATCCATACATGGCAGTGGACACCGTTCGCGTTCATGGTGCTGCTGGCCTCGCTCGCCTCCCTGCCCGACGATATCTACGAGGCCGCGCGGCTCGACCGCGCCTCGGCCTGGCAGCGCTTCCGGCGCATCACCCTGCCCCTGCTGCGGCCGGCGATCGTAATGGTCGTCATCATGCGGACCATGGTGGCGTTGACCGCGTTCGCGGCGATCTTCACCGTCACTGCCGGCGGCCCCGGCACCGCGACCGAGATCCTCAATCTCTATGCCTACCGGAAATCCTTTACCGAATTGTCGATCGGCTACGGTTCCGCGCTCGCGGTCGCGCTGCTGATCGTGACCATCGTCATCTCAGGCATCCTGTTTGCGATGCGGAGGGCGAAATGACCGCAAGGCGCTTCCGCATCATCGCGCTGCTCGGGATCTCCACGGTCTTCCTGCTGGCCTGGGCCTTCCCGATCGTCTGGAGCGTGCTGAACTCGCTCAAGACCGATACCGACGTGCTGGCCTACCCGCCCAAGCTGGTATTCTCACCGACGCTTGAAGCCTATCGCGACGTGCTGTTCGGCTCCGGATCGATCCTGCCGAACCTCCTCTCCAGCATCATCATTTCCGTGGGCACCACCATCGTCACCATGCTGATGGCGGTGCCGGCGGCCTACGCGCTGGCGCGCTTGCGCTTTCGCGGCAAGAAGCTCGCGGGCTTCTACGTGCTGGCAACGCAGATGCTGCCGCCGGTCGGCATCATCATCCCCTACTTCCTGGTGCTGCGGAACATCGGCTGGATCGACACCTACCAAGGCATCATCCTGATCTATCTGTCGTTCTCCCTGCCCTTCGCGATCTGGCTGCTCGTCTCCTATTTCGAGGACATTCCCTTCGAGATGGAGGAAGCGGCCTATCTCGACGGAGCGAGCCGGCTGAAGACGCTGTGGCGGATCATCATTCCGCAGGTCCGCGGCGGCATCGCCGTGACGGTCGTGTTCGTGTTCCTCAATGCCTGGAACGAGTTCCTGTTTGCCGTCGTGCTCAGCGGCAACACGGTGCGCCCGGTCACGGTCGCCATGTTCAATTTCGTCTCCGTCGAGCAGACGCTGTGGGCCAAGCTCGCCGCGGTCTCGGTCCTCGCCATGCTTCCTGTCGTCGTCCTCGGCGTGGTCGCGCAGAAGCATATCGTGAAGGGCCTGACGGTCGGTGCAGTCAAGGGCGGAGGGCGCCGATGAGCGGCCAGGGTCAGGTCAGTTTTCGCAACATCGTCAAGATGCACGGCGAGTTCGCCGCACTTAAAGGCGTTACTTTTGACATCAAGCCAGGCGAATTCTTCGCCCTGCTCGGCCCTTCCGGCTCGGGCAAGAGCACAACGCTGCGCATTCTCGCCGGCTTGGATGCGCCGACCGACGGCCGCGTGCTGATCGACGACAAGGACGTCACCTCGACGGACGCGCGGGACCGGGACATCGCCATGGTGTTCCAGAGCTACGCGCTCTACCCGCACATGACGGTGGCCGAGAACATCGCCTTCCCGCTGGAGATGGCCAAGCTGCCGAAGGCCGAGATCGCGCCCGCCGTGAAGGACGCCGCCCGAAAGGTGAAGATCGATCATCTGCTCGATCGCAAGCCGGGCCAGCTCTCGGGCGGCCAGCAGCAGCGCTGCGCGCTCGCCCGCGCCATCGTGCGCAGGGCACGTCTGTTCCTGCTCGACGAGCCGCTCTCGAACCTCGACGCAAAGCTGCGACTGGAAACGCGCGCCGAACTGAAGAAGCTGCAGCGCTCGCTCGGTGTCACCGCCGTTTACGTCACCCACGACCAGGAAGAGGCCATGACGCTCGCGGATCGCATGGCAGTGTTCATGTCGGGCGAGATCCAGCAGGTCGGCACGCCCGCGGAGGTGTTCGCGCGCCCGAACTCGATCGACATTGCCGGCTTCATCGGCAATCCCCCGATGAACCTCGTTCCCGCCCGCTACGTGGACGGCGACGTCATCATCGCCGGGCATCGTCTGAAGACCACGACCACGACGGCCGGCGAGCGCGACGTGGTGGCCGGCCTTCGACCCGGCGCCCTGCGCATGACGGAGAACGGGCTCGGTGGGCGCGTGGATCTGATCGAGGATCTCGGCGATACCGCCGTGCTCGATCTCGACTGCGCCGGCACCATGATCCGCGTGCGCGTCGCCGACGGCAACATTCCCGGCGAGGGCGACATGATCTCGATCACGGCCCGTCCGCAAGACATTCACCTGTTCGACCCAGCGACCCGCATGCGACTCTGACACCATGGCTGTTCAAACGCGCAAGAAGAAACCCACACCGCTCGGCAGTGATGTCGTCGCGGAAGGCTCGACGCCCCTGCACATCCAGATCCGCGAATCCATTCGCAGCCAGGTTCGCGACGGCAAGCTGATCGACAAGACCGGCCGTCTGATGACCGAAGCCGAGCTCGGCCGTCATTTCGGCGTCAGCCGCATCACCATCCGCAACGCCATCGCGCCCCTGGTGAACGAAGGCATGTTCGACCGCTCGCGCGGTCGCGGCACCTTCCTGCGCTCGAACCAGCCCGAGAACTGGGTCGGCCACCTCATGGGCTTTTCGGAAACCATCCGCGACGCCGGCTATCAGCCCGGCGCCAGGATTCTGCATCAGGGCATGACCAATCGGCACGACGCCGCCGTTCGGGAGCAATTGCGTGAACGAGCCGTCTGGCAGCTCCGTCGTCTCCGGCTGGCGGACGACAGCCCGATCGCCATCGAGCACGCGTTCTACCCACCCGATATCGGTCTCGAGCTCGAGAAGCGCGACCTGATCTCCATCATCATGTACCGCGTGTTCGAGGACGAGCTTGGCCTCGCCATCAAGGACGCGCAGCAGACCATCAGTGCCGACCTCGCCGACGCCAGCAGCGCGAAGCTGCTCGGGGTGAAGGTCGGCTCTCCGCTGCTCGCCATCGAGCGCGTCACCTTCGGCAAGGACGGAAGAGCGCTGGAGCTGCTGCGCGCGGTCTATCTGCCGAAATATTTCCGCCTCAGCATCAGCCTGACGCGCCGCCACTGACAACGCCACACGTCAATAACGAGGACGCAAACATGCCGAATGGCGCAAAGACTCCCGATGGCCCCAACATCCTGCTCATCCTCAACGACGACATGGGCTTTTCGGACATCGGCTGCTACGGCGGCGAGATCCAGACGCCGAACCTCGACCGCCTCGCAGCCAACGGTCTGCGCTATTCGCAATTCTACAACACCGCCCGCTGCAGCCCCTCGCGCGCCTCGCTGCTCACCGGCCTGCATCCGCACCAGACCGGCATCGGCATCCTCACCTACAGCAACGGTCCGGAGGGCTATGCCGGCAATCTGAACAAGAGCTGCGTCACCATTGCCGAAGCGTTGAAGAGCAAGAACTACACCAGCTATCTCAGCGGCAAATGGCACATCGCCAGCAGCCTGACAGAGCCGACCGACGCCTGGCCGATGCAACGCGGTTTCGATCACTTCTACGGCACCATCATCGGAGCCGGCAGCTTCTATCACCCGAACACGCTCACCCGCGGCAACGACAATATCGAGCACGAGGCCGAGAAGGACCCGTCGTTCTTCTACACCGACGCGATCAGCGACCAGGCGGCCGCCTTCATCCGCCAGCACAAGGCGGAAAAGCCCAATGCGCCGTTCTTCCAGTATGTCGCCTACACGGCGCCGCACTGGCCGCTTCATGCCCATGACGAGGATATCGCCAAGTACAAGGGCCGCTTCGATGCGGGTTGGGACAGGCTGCGCGAGGAGCGCCTCAAGCGGCTCGTCGACGACGGCATCATCCATCCGAACTGGCGCCTGACCGATCGCGATCCGACCCAGCCGCCGTGGACCGAGGCGGAGCAACGTCAATGGACGCTGCGCTGCATGGAGGTCTATGCCGCGCAGATCGACCGCATGGACCAGGGCATCGGCCGCATCCTGAAGGCGCTGGAAGAGACCGGCCAGATGGATAATACGCTGATCATCTTCCTGTCCGACAATGGCGCCTGCGCCGAGGACATTCCGGAAGGCGTCACGTCAAAGGAACTGGTCGATCAGCTCATGATTGCCAAGGCCACGACCCGCGACGGCAGGCCGGTACGCTTCGGCAACGATCCGACCCTGATGCCCGGCGCCGAGGACACCTATCAGAGCTACGGCACGGCCTGGGCCAATCTCTCCAACACGCCGTTCCGTCTCTACAAGCACTGGATCCACGAGGGCGGCATCGCGACGCCGTTCATCGTGCACTGGCCGCGCGGCATCTCCGAGAGGGGTGGCCTGCGACACAATCCGAGCCAGCTCACCGACGTGATGGCGACCATCCTCGACGTCACCGGCGCCACCTATCCGAAGGAATATAACGGCAACGTCATCCTGCCCTGCGAGGGCGAGAGCCTCGTGCCTTCCTTCGCGTCGGCTTATGGCGGCCGCGGCCCGCTGTTCTGGGAGCACGAGGGCAACGCAGCCGTTCGCGTCGGCAAGTGGAAGCTTGTTCGGAAATATCCGGGACCGTGGGAACTCTACGACATGGAGACCGACCGCACGGAAATGCACGATCTTGCGGGCGACCATCCGGATCGCGTCCGCGAGATGACGGCGCAGTATCAGCAATGGGCCAATCGCTGCGGCGTGATCCCGCGCGAGAAGATTCTCGAGCTCATGAAGGCCGAAGGCGGTACGGCCTTCTGGGAGGAAGAGAAGCAGAAATAGCGCATGACGGAGGATCGTTCGCATTGCTGCACGCAGGGCGGCGCCGGCAAGGCGCCGGCGGTCGATGATGCGCAGCCGGCGATCCTTCCCAGCCCAGTCGCGATCCCGCGCCGCTGGAGCGTGCTGATCGGCGGGACCTTTCACATGGGGTCCGCCGGCGGCGGCTTTGTCGGAGACGGCGAAGGGCCCGTGCGACCGGTCACGCTGTCGCCCTTTGCGATTTCCTGCCACGCCGTGAGCAATCTGCAATTCGGCGACTTCGTCCGCGCCACGGGCTACACGACCGAAGCCGAACGCTTCGGCTGGAGCTTTGTCTTCGATGGACTGTTGCGGGAGGAAACGCGAGCGGCGCAGACGACCCGTGTCCGGGAAACACCGTGGTGGATCCCGGTGCCGCATGCCTATTGGGCGCAGCCGGAGGGACCGTCGAGCAGCGTCCTCGACCGGCTCGATCACCCCGTGGTCCATGTCTCCTGGAATGATACGCAGGCCTATTGTGCATGGTCGGGCACGCGCCTTCCGACCGAAGCGGAATGGGAGATGGCCGCGCGCGGCGGATTGGACCAGGCGACCTACCCTTGGGGCGACGAGCTGCAGCCCAATGGCGAGCATCGCTGCAACATTTGGCAGGGCCATTTTCCCGATCGCAACACCATGGACGATGGCTATTTCGGCACGGCGCCCGTTCACGCATTCGCGCCGAACGGCTACGGCCTGCACAATGTCGCCGGAAATGTCTGGGAATGGTGCTCGGACTATTTTTCGCCGAGCTATCACCGCCTCACGTCCTCACGGGATCCAATGAACCGCGAACCTGCCCCGAACAGATCGATGCGCGGCGGATCTTTCCTCTGCCACGAGTCCTACTGCAACCGCTACCGCGTCGCTGCGCGAAACTCCAACGCACCCGACTCGTCATCTAGCAACATCGGCTTCCGCGTCGTGCGCACCGAGCCGCTGCGGGATCCGGCTTAGGATGGCGCCGGCACCAGATGCCGCGAAGCCGGTTCCTGCACCCGGTATACGTCTGCTGCCGCTCTCCCTGCGCAACTTCGTGCGCAATCGCGAGACCGGCCTCGTGCTGGTCGCCATTGTCGTCGGGCTGCTCAGCGGGGTCCTCGTGGCCGCGATCTCGAGTCTTAGCCAGATTTCGCACGCACTGCTGTTCGATATTCCTTTCGACGCGCATCTCAGCGCCACCGGCGTGATTTCCTGGCAACGCACACTGCTGATCCCGAGCATCGGCGGCCTGATCCTCGCGCTGATCGGGGTGTACTTCGCCCGAAGGGTGAAGGGACAGCAGCTCGCCGACGCCATCGAGGCCAATGCGCTCTATGGCGGCCGGGTATCGTTCCGCGGAAGCTTGCTGATCTCGATCCAGACCCTACTGTCCAACGGGTTCGGCGGATCAGTCGGGCTGGAAGCCGGCTACACCCAGATCTGCTCGATGTTCGGCTCCCATGTCGGCCAGCGCCTCGCCGCCCGGCGCAACGACATGCGGTTGCTGGTGGCCTGCGGTGCAGCCGGTGCAATCAGCGCCGCATTCTCGGCCCCGCTCGCCGGCGCCTTCTATGCCTTCGAGGTCGTGCTCGGCGCCTACACCTCCGCCGCTCTGGTACCCGTCATTGCAAGCGCCGTCACCGCGTGGCTGGTCGCGCGCCGGTTGACGCACCAGTCCTTCCTGATGGTACCGGGATTTCCATCGCCCATGTCCGTCGAGATGATCGGGCAGACCGTGCTGATCGGCATCATCTGCGCCTTCGTCAGCATCCTCGTCATGCTGGCGGTCGCGTTCTCCGAACGTTGCTTTCAGCGCATCACACTGTTCAGGGGATTCATGCGCCCGATCCTCGGCGGTCTCCTCCTCGGCTGCCTCGCCTTGCTGACGCCGACCGTGCTGGGCGCCGGCCATGGCGCGATGCAGATCCTCCTGGTCAGCAACCCGACCTGGCTCCTGCTCGCCACGACCATCGTGTTCAAGATCCTCGCGTCAGCCATCTCGCTCGGCTCTGGCTTCCGTGGGGGTCTATTTTTCGCTTCCCTCCTGCTCGGCGCGCTGATCGGGCAGCTCTACAGCATCGTGCTGACCGGACCTCTTCCCACGCTCGCCCTTCAGCCCGGCACCGCCGCCATCGCGGCCCTCGCCGCGCTGGGCACCGGCGTCCTGGGGGCCCCGTTCAGCATGGTCTGTCTCGCGCTCGAAATCACTGGCGACTTCTCCGTCACCGTGGGGGCCGTGGTCGCATCATCGGTCTGCGCCCTGATCGTCCGCGAGCTGTTCGGTTACAGCTTTGCGACATGGCGTTTCCACCTGCGCGGCGAGGTCATCCGCGGCCCCCAGGACATCGGCTGGGTCCGGCAGATGAGCGCGGCATCCCTGATGCGTACCGATTTCGAAACCGCACCGACAACGATGCCGATCGGCGAGGCGCAAAAGCTGTTCTCGCCGGCGCAGGTCCGCCAGGTCGTGTTGCGCGATCCCAACGGCATCTATGCCGGCATCGTTGCGGCCGCGACGCTGCATTCGGTCGCCAATCAGGACGACGAGCCGCTCGGGTCGCTGGCGCAGCAGCAAGACGAATGCCTGCTCCCGACCACATCGGTCCGCGAGATCCTGAAGGCCTTTGAACGCAGCGAAGCCGACGTGCTCGCGGTCGTCGACCGCGCCGACCACCGCGCCACGATCGGCACGTTGAGCGAATCCCATGTGCTGCGTACCTACGGGGAAGAGCTCGAGCGCCGGAACCAGGAACTGTTTTCTCGTTGATGCCGCTAGGGTCGCAGGTCCATGTCGATCCGCACGAAGTCGCCGCGATAGGTGACTTCGCCGAGATAGATCACGGTGCGGTCTCGGGTCGTGAAGACACGGCGGACTTCGGCAACCGGAGAGTTCAGCGGCACGCGCAGCAGCCGCGCCGCTTCGATATCCGCAGTGCCAATCGTCAGCGTTTGACGGGCGCTGGCGATTGCGGGATCCCTGAGATCGTTGAGAATAGGGATCACGGTCTCGTTGCGAAAGCGTTTTGGCGACCGACGAAAAATCTTCTCGTCGAGATAGATCGAGATGACGCAGTAGGGTTGTCCCTGGCGCGAGTGAAGGCGGCGCATGAAGACGTATGTCTCGGCCGGCTTGCCGTCGTCCGGAAACAACGGCGCATCGCTGCGGCTTTCCGAGACGTTGATGATCTCGGGCGAGGTGTCGCGGTACATGTCCGCGAGATCCGACAGCGTGGTCTCGACCTTGAGCCAGCGGTCCTGTCGCACCGTGCCGGTGACGAAGGTGCCGCGGCCCTGCTGCGCCTCGATGACACCGTCGCGGGCGAGCAGCTCGACGGCCTGCCTGATGGTGACCCGTGAGACGCCGAACTCGGCCGCGAGCTCCTCGTTGGCCGGCAGGCGAAAACCCTGGGTCCAGACGCCGCGCGCGATCCGCTGGCGGAAGATGTCGGCGATCTGCGCGTATTTGGGGACGTGACTGTCGGAACTCAATTCCATCTCGTCCTCCTGAATTCAGGCCACGTGATCAAGCCATGACCAGCGCGGCACCGCGTTCGCCGATCATCAGGCTGGTCGCATTGGTGTTGGCCGACGTGATCTGCGGCATCACCGAGGCGTCGATCACGCGCAATCGCGCGACCCCGCGCACGCGCAGCTGCGGATCGAGCACCGCCTGCGCGTCCCGGCCCATGCGGCAGGTCCCGACGCAGTGAAACACCGTGCCCCCCGTATTGCGCGCAAAATCCCACAGCCCGGCATTGTCCCTTGCGGCCTCGCCCGGCACCATCTCGACATCCCAGAGCGGACGAAACGCCTTCTGCCGATATATCTCGCGCAGAATCTTCAGGCCGGCAACGATGGTCTTGCGATCAATCTCCTCGGCGAAATAGTTCGGCGCAATCCGCGGCTGGTCGAACGGATCGACCGAGCGGATCGCAAGCTGTCCGCGCGATTGCCCGTGACATTGCCAGACTGAGGCCGTGAAGCCGGAATAGCCGTGCAGGGGTTCGCCGGGCTTGTCGACCGAGAGCGGCATCACGTTGAACTGCACGTCCGGACGACAGCCGACCGCATATTCGGTGCAGGCTGCGCCGCCAACCTGCCCCGCGCCGACCGTCAAAGGGCCGCTGCCTGCCAGCATCCATTGCAGGCCCATCCTGGCCAACTCGACAGGATTGCGGACCTGATCGTTGAGTGAAATTCGCTCCTTCAGGCGGACAATCAATCGGGCCTGATAGTGGTCCTGAAGATTGGCGCCGACTTCCGGAGAATCGGCAACGACGGGAATACCGAGCTTGCGCAACAGGTCGGCCGGACCGACGCCAGAGAGCTGGAGCAGTTGTGGCGACTGCAGCGCCCCGCCGGACAGGATGATCTCGCGATCCGCCGATGCGCTGTGGACCTGTCCCTTGCTGATCCACTCGACGCCGGTCGCGACGCGGCCGTTGAAAACGACCTTGCTGACCTGCGCATGGGTGATGACGGTGAGGTTGGGGCGATCGGAGATGGGACGCAGAAATGCCGACGCCGAGCTGGTTCGCCAGTGCCGTCCGATACCGAGCTGATAGGTGCCGACGCCGAGCGTCGTCGCGCCGTTGAAGTCGGGATTGCGCGGCAGCCCGAACTGCACGCCCGCTTCCACCCAGGCGCGCGACGCCCGATTGTCGTTGCGGAGGTCGGAGACCTCGAACTCGCCGAGACCACCGTGGAATTGGCTTTCGCCACCGCGGTAGCGCTCGTGGCGTCTGAAATAGGGCAGAACTTCGCGATAGCTCCAGCCGTCGGCGCCAAGGCGTTCCCAGTCGTCAAAATCCTCGTGCTGGCCGCGGATGAAGATCAGCCCGTTGATGGACGATGATCCGCCGAGCACGCGACCGCGCGGCCAGACTATGGCGCGGCCGCCGCTGCCTCCCGAGGGTTCGGTCTCGAACAAGCGCGAGAAGCGTTCGTCGTAGATTGTCCGGTAGTAGCCGACCGGCAGCTTCAGCCAGAAATTCCGGTCCGATCCCCCCGCCTCCAGCAGAAGCACGCGGCAGGCCGGATCGGCCGACAGGCGGTTTGCGACCACGCAGCCGGCCGAACCCGCCCCGACGATGATGTAATCGTAGCTTTGCCTCGACATCAGAGCGTCCGGTATTGTTCGATTGAGGCAAGATCGGGAGATACGCCAAGACCCGCCTCATCGCCGAGCTCGATCACGCCATCCTGCACGTTCAGCACGGGCCCGCAGAAGCGATCGCGCAGCGGATTTTCATTGCTATCGACCTCCAGCAGCCCGTCGCCGCCGACGCCGGCCAGAAGATGCGCCGATGCCAGAAGGCCGATACCGGCGCCGAGATAATGTGGACAGAACAGCTTGCCTGACGTCAGGATGTCGCGCGCAATGCCTGCGCAGGCCGACAGCCCGCCCCATTTGGCGATGTCGGGCTGGACAACGCCGAGAACCGGCTCTCTCAGCACCTCGGCGAAGCCGGCGTGGCTCGCAATGTTCTCGCCGGCAGCGAGCGGAAAGCTGATCTTCTCGTGCAGTTGCTGCCACTCCTGCCGCGGGCGGTCCGCACGGATCGGCTCCTCGAGCCAGGCAAGGCCGAACGGCTCCAGCTGCGGCGCAAGCTCGAGCGCCTGTGCGATGGTCCAGCCCTGGTTGACGTCGGCTGCGAGCACGCCATCGCCGACGAGGCGCCGCAGCGCAGCGAGATTGGCGCGATCATCCGCCGGATCAAAGCCGATCTTCAGCTTCAAGGCTCGGTAGCCGCGGCTGAGAGCTGCTTCCGCGGCTCGTTCTGATCCCACAGGATTGATGCCGCTCGCATAGACCTTGATCCTGCTCCGAGAGCCGCCGAGCAGCTTCCACAGCGCAACGTTCTGGCGCCGCGCGTGAAGATCCCAAACGGCGAGATCGATGCCGGCGATGGATTGCGCGAACGGCCCCGCTTCTCCGGACTGCAGCGCAAGCACCGAGGTCCCCACCGTCAGCCGCTCGAACACAGCCGAAGGTTCATTCGCCTTGAAACCGGCAAGAGCCGGCGCGAGCACCTCGTTGATCAGCCGAACGCGATGCTCGGCGCCCGGCGCGGGGAAATTGCACCAGACTTCGCCCCACCCGACATTGCCGTCGGTGTCCTCGACACGGACAAAAACGGCCGGCCGATCCGCCATCCGCCCGAACGAGGTGATGACTTGCGTTCTCAGCTGATAGCGATAGCCGAACGCCTGAACGCTCCGGATTGTGAAGAACGGCAATGTCATGCGCGGAAGGCCTGCGGCGCCAGCGGCGAGGCGCCCTCTTGTATGGTCATCCTATTTATAATATGACTTCGACAAACATCAACTGCAATCCGGGTGGAAGCGTCGAATGGACGGAACTGGCGTGAGACGCTTTGTTCTTGGATTGACACCGTGGATCGGTGCGATCCTGCTCTGGTATGCCGTGCGCTGGAGCGGCTTCGTCAACATCTCGCTGATCCCTGCCCCGCACCAGGTCGCCGCGAAATTCTTCGAGCTTCTCACCAAGGAAGGCCTGCTGATCGACATCTTCGCCTCGACCAGGCGCGTCTTTTTCGGCGTCTTGCTCGGCATCCTCGTCGCGGTGCCCGTCGGTTTCCTGCTCGGCTGGTATCGCCCGGCCCGCACCTTCGCCGACCCCATGATCAACTTCTTCCGCGCGCTGCCGCCGATCGCGCTGATCCCGCTGGTGATCGTGTATTTCGGCGTGGATGAGCTCGCAAAGCTCGTCATCCTGTTCTACGCCTCGTTCTTCTCCGGCGTGATCGTGATGTACGAGGGTGTCTCCCAGATCACGCCGCTCTACATCCGCGTGGCGCAGACCCTCGGCGCCAACCAGGCGGAAATTTTCCGCAAGATCATCATTCCCCTCACCGTACCGCATATTCTCACCGCGCTGCGCGTGGCATTGGGCGTCGCCTGGGCGACGCTGGTGGCTTCCGAGCTGATCGCGGCCCAGCGCGGGCTCGGCGCCATGATCCAGAACGCCTCGACATACTTCCTGCTCGACGTCATTTATGTCGGCATCATCTGCATCGGTCTGATTGCGTTGATCATGGACATGATCCTGCGCAAGATCACGGCGCGGCTGCTGGTCTGGCAGGATCGGGCCATCGCATGACCAAGCGCGCGCAATTCGACCGGGTTTCGCTCGCATTCGAGACCCCGAAGGGGCGGCTCAACGTCGTCGAAGACGTCAGCTACGACATCGACGATGGCGATTTCATCGCCGTGATCGGCCCCTCGGGTTGCGGCAAGACCACGATGATGAGCATGCTCGCCGGCTTCCAGAAGCCGACCACGGGCAACGTGCTGTTCGACGGACGGCCGGTGGCAGGCCCCGGTCCCGAGCGCGGCGTCATCTTCCAGGAATATGGCGTCTTCCCGTGGCTGACGGTGAAGCAGAACATCGCCTTCGGCCTGACGCTTCGGGCCAATCGGGTCGTGGCCAGTGAACGCGACGCGATCTGCGATCACTATCTCGGCCTGATGGGACTGTCGGACTTCGCGAACTCGTATCCGAAACATCTGTCCGGCGGCATGCGCCAGCGCCTCGCGATCGCGCGCGCCTATGCCGTCAAGCCGCAGTTCCTGCTGATGGACGAGCCGTTCGGCGCGCTCGACGCCCAGACCCGCTCCAACATGCAGAACCTGCTGCTGAGGGTGCTCCAGACCGAAGGCAAGACGGTGATGCTGATCACCCACTCGGTGGAGGAAGCGATCTACCTCGCCTCCCGCATCGTGGTGGTGACGGCACGGCCGGCGCGGATCAGGGAGATCATCGACGTGCCGTTCGGCTACCCCCGCGACGAGTCGATCCAGGAGCGGCCCGAATTCGGCGAGCTGCGCAGCTACATCAGGCAGCTCGTGATGGACGAGTATCGCGCCCAGCAGGCGCAGATGCGTCCGGTCTCATTCTCGGAATAACAAACAAAACGGAGGACACATCATGGATCGGCGGCAATTTCTGACCACGACGGCAGGCCTTGCGCTCGGCACCTTCACTGCCGCAGCGCCCGCGATCGCGCAGGCGAAAACAAAAGTTCGCGTCGGTTATCTCCACACCGTCGCAGTCGACGGCCAGATCTGGACCGGCATGGACCGCGGCTCCTTCGAGAAGCAGGGGCTCGAGCTCGAGCTGCGGCAGTTCAACACCGGCCTCGAGATATTCCAGGCGCTGATCGGCGGCAGCCTCGACGTGCTGGCCACCGGCGCCGTGCTCTCGAACTTCCCGGCCCGCGGCCAGGGCAAGGTTTTCCTGATCAACGACATCGAGGTCGCGACCGCGCAGCTCTGGGTTCGCGGCGATCAGGGCATCAAGACGTTCGCGGACCTGAAGGGCAAGCGCATCGCGACCGCGACCGGCACCACAGCGCATGTATTCCTGGATACGGCGCTTCGCGCCAACAAGGTCGATCCCAAGGAGGTCGAGCTCGTCAACCAGACCATGCCGGCCGCCGTGACCGCCTTCATCTCCGGCGCAGTGCCGGCCGTTGCTCTCTGGGTCCCCTTCAACGTGACGGTTCGCGACAAGGTGCCGGGCGCGGTCAAGCTCGCCGACGCGTCGGCCTACTATCCGAAAGCCGCGATCATCGGAGGCTGGGCCGCGGCCAACGATTATTACGAGCCGAACAAGGAAACGCTGGCGAAGCTGATCCGTGGCTGGGCCGACGCCAACGACTACATCATTGCGAACAGCACCGAGGCGATGGAGAAGCTGCAGAAGGGTCACTACAGCCAGACGCCGATGGCCGATATCAACGAGTCGTTCAAGGCGCAGAAGATGTTCACGTCCAAGGACTGGAAGCGCATGTACTCCGACGGCACAGTCACCAATTGGCTGCAGCAATCGACCGATTTCTTCATGGCCAATGCCGGCATCAAGGACTTCACGCCGGCAAGCAAATATTTCGATCCGAGTCTCTATCTGAAAACGATCGCGTGAGGAACTCCAAAAGACCAAGCTTGCCTGCCAAACAACTTGCTCAGCCCGCTGCGACGGAGTCTTTTGCGCCGCGGGCGCCTGCTGCACCGCGAAACCACTTGCGCCGCAGCATTCAAAAATGAGACTGCCAGTCAAGCCGAACGAGGCACCGATGCGTGCACCGCATTCGACTTCGGCTAGCTTCCCCCTGAAGCCGCGGCCTTCGAGCCACGGGCATCGCGCGGTTCGGCGCGGCAACAAAGCGACCACACAGGGGAGGAGCACATGTCGAAATGCAGCATGGGACTGCTCGCGTTGAGCAGCCTGTTTCTTTCGGGCGCAGCGATCGCCCAGGAAAAGATCAAGGTCGGTGTGACCGCGACGCTCGAAGGCACTTACACGGTGCTCGGCGAGGACGGCATGCGCGGCCACCAGACGGCGCTCAACGTGCTCGGCAAAAAGGTCGGCGACAAGGAACTCGAATTCATCGTCGCCTCGACCGACGCAACGCCGGACTCGGCCGTGCGCGCGGTGCGCAAGCTGATCGAGCAGGACAAGGTCCAGATCCTGCTGTCGCCCCTCTCCGGCGACGAGGGTATCGCGGTGAAGAACTTTGCCAAGACCCATCCCGAGCTGACCTTCATCAACGCGGCCTCCGGCGCGCAGGAAACGACCTATGTCGACCCTGCCCCGAACTTTTTCCGCTACAACATGGACGGCGCGCAGTGGCAGGTCGGCCTCGGCAAATACGCCTATGAGGAAAAGAAGTATCGCAAGATCGCAACCGTCGGCGAAGACTACTCCTTCATCTACACCCAGGTGTTCGGGCTGGTGCTCGAATTCTGCGGAATGGGCGGACAGGTCACCAATCGGCAATGGGTGCCGCTGGGAACGAAGGACTTCGCCTCCGTCATTGCCGCCCTGCCCGACGACGTCGACGCCATCTATCTCGGGCTCGGCGGCGCGGATGCCGTCAACTTCCTCAACCAGTATCAGCAGGCCGGCGGCAAGGCGCACCTGATGGGCGGTTCCATCATGATCGACCAGACCATCCTGTCGTCCAAGGGCAACGCCAAGAACGCCCTGGTCGGGACCATCGCGGCGAGCGGCCAGGCCGACACCTGGGAGGATCCGGGCTGGCAGAAGTTCGTGAAGGCCTACCAGGACGCCTTCCCGCCCAACAAGCGCTTCCCCAGCCCCTCGCTGCTTGCCACGAACTACTATGGTTCAACCATGGCGCTGATCCTCGCACTGCGTCAGGTCAACGGCGATCTCTCCAACAATCAGGCGAAGCTCAAGGAAGCCCTGGCGAAGATCGAGATTGATGCGCCGAATGGGAAGATCAAGCTCGACTCCAACCGCCAGGCGATCGGAACCAACTTCGTCACCGAAGTCGTCGATGACGGCAAGGGCGCGCTGTTCAGCAAGGTCGTGAAGGTGATCCCGAACGTGAACCAGACGCTCGGCTATGATCCGGCGGTGTTCTCGAAGATCGGACTGCCGAGCCGTACCGTGCCGGAATGTAAGAAGTATTGACGCATCACATGGGCGATACGGAACGGGGAGCGACTCGCTGACGCGGCCGCTCTCCGCTCTTGCAATCCCGGCGGCATTGTTGAACGCTGGCTGAAAAGACAAGAACATTCGGGAGGGGAAGGCATGAGCCGTGCGCTCGCCGTCTTCCATGGCCGATTCGGCCGGGCGACGGTTTATCAATTGAACCGCCCTTTCAATATCCACGCCCATCGTGAAGGTCATCTGATCTTCCATGTCGGCGGCATGCCGGCATGCATCGATGTTTCCGACGGACATTATGATCTCACCGAGTCTTCCGTCGTCGCCGTCAATCCCTGGGAACCGCACAACTTTCTGCCGACCGATCTCGATGGGGGCGCCATCTTCTTCGTGCTCTACGTCAATGCCGAATGGTTCGCGCCGGATGCCTCGGGCACCGAGCGGATGCGTTTCGGCCGCACCCAGTTCAGGCGCACGCCTGCACTCGACAAGCACATCAGGCGGACCGCTGCGCTCGTGTGCGGCGCACCATCGCTCTCCAGTCTCGATTGCGAGCTGCGGAGGCTGATCGACATCTGCTATGACGAAAGCTGGCAGCAGGCCGAGATCGCGCGCGACCCGCGCGCAAACGGCTCCGTCACCGATTTTCGCGTGCGCAAATGCATCAAGATGATGTCGGAAAGCCCCGGCGCCGAGATCGAGCTCGACACCATCGCGCGGGAATCCGGCCTGTCGCGGCCGCACTTCTACAGGCTGTTCCGCGTCCAGACCGGAGTTACGCCCAACCTCTATCTCAACACGCTGATCATGGAACAGGCGCTCGAAGCACTGGTGGCCAGCGAGACGCCGATCGCCGACATCGGTTTCGATCTCGGCTTCTCCTCGCAGAGCGGCTTCACCCGCTTCTTCGCGGCCAATGTGGGAATGGCCCCGACCGATTATCGTCGCGCAGCCAAGGTTTTGCGCGCCTGACCGACGCACGAAAAGATACTCACGATCAAACGTCGCCCTCGCCGCCCGGCTAGGATGCGGGCAACGCGATCCCGAGATGATCGCGACCGACGGGAGCGAACGTCATGGCAAGGCCTGCAGCCGCTGCAAGGCTGTTCGACCTGCATTCAGTGAACCTTCGGCCTGTCGCCCGAACAAGCGGACGGCGCATATGAGCCGCTTTGTCGAACGCCATCCGGCCTGGGCGCTGATCGCGATCATTGCCATAGCCGTCGCGCTCTGGCTGATCTTCGCGGTGTGGCCGCCCGGCCTCGAAGAAGCGATCGGCCGCAAGCGCGTCTTCCTCAACGCCGTCTTCAACGGCATCACGCTTGGGGGACTCTACTTCCTGGTCGCCAGCGGCTTCACGCTGATCTTCGGCCTGATGCGCAACGTCAACCTCGCGCACGGCTCGCTCTATCTGTTCGGCGGCTATGTCGGCTATGCCATCAGCTCAGCGACCGGCTCCTGGCTGCTGAGCTTCATCGTCGCCTTCATCCTGACGGCCCTGGTCGGCATCCTGCTCCAGGTCATCGTGTTCCGGCGCATGGAAGGTCAGGACCTCAGACAGACCATGGTGACGATCGGGCTGTCGATCGTTTTTGCCGATCTTATGCTCTGGGCCTGCGGCGGCGACTTCTACCAGATCCAGACACCGAACTGGCTGATCGGCCCCGTGGAGCTGCCGCTGATCACGGCGATCAAGTCCTCGGGCGAGCCGGTCTATCTCAGATATCCCATGGTGCGGCTGGTGATCTTCGCCGCCTCCGTGGTCATCGGCGTGGCGATGTGGCTCGCGCTCAATCGCACCCGGATCGGCATGATCATCCGCGCCGGCGTCGACGATCGCGACATTCTGGCTGCTACCGGCGTGCGTATCCAGCTCGTCTTCGTGCTGGTGTTCGCGTTCGGCGCGGGGCTTGCGGGCATCGCCGGCGTCGTCGGCGGCACCTTCCAGTCCTTGTCGCCCGGCGAGGACATTCGTTTCCTGCTGGCTTCCCTCGTCGTCGTGATCGTCGGCGGCATGGGCTCGATCCCCGGTGCGGCGCTGGGAGCGCTGATCATCGGCCTCGCCGAGCAGCTCGGCTCGGTCTACATCCCGACCTACGCCATAGTCGTGACCTTCCTGATCATGGTGCTGGTGCTGGCGATCCGGCCGCAAGGCCTGTTGGCGAGGCGCTGAGATGTCGCTCGCACACGATGCCCGCGTTGCTATCCGCGCTGCCACCGTGGCGCAGCGCCCGATGCGGACATGGCCGGAAGTCAACAATCCCGCCGCCTGGATCGTCGCGGCCATTCTCCTGATCATGCCGCTGATCGCCAACGGTTTCTTCCTGATCGAGATTTTTGCGACCACGCTGATCCTCGGCATCATGGCACTGAGCCTGATGTTCCTCGCCGGCTATGGCGGCATGGTCAGCCTGATGCAGCTCACCATCGCCGGCTTCTCCGCCTACATGGTCGCCGTGTTCGGCATCAGCGGCAACGCCAATATCAGCCTGGGCTGGCCGTGGTGGCTCGCAGTGCCGATGGCGCTGGCGCTGGCCACCGCGTTCGGCACGCTCGGGGGTGCGCTCGCGGTGCGCACCGAAGGCATCTACACCATCATGATCACGCTCGCGATTGGCGCTGCCTTCTACTATTTCACCAACCAGAACTGGGCGATCTTCAACGGCCATACCGGCATCAACACCGTGGCCACGCCGCATTTCTGGGGCGTGAACTGGCGCGCCGACATTCCCTTCTACTATGTCGTGCTCGCGGTCGCCGCGCTCTGCTACTTCGCCGTCGAATATCTCTCGCGCGCGCCGTTCGGACTTGCGCTTCAGGGCGTGCGCGACAATCCGCGGCGCATGGCGACGCTCGGCTTCAACGTCAATGCGCACCGCATCGCCGCCTATGCCTTCGCCTCCTTCGTGGCTGCGCTCGCCGGCGTCCTCCAGGTCTGGAACTATCGCCAGATCTCGCCGGGCTCGGTCAGTGTCGGCGCCTGCATCGATGTGCTGATCATCGCGGTCGTCGGCGGCATCACGCGCCCGATCGGCCCCTTCATCGGCGCGCTGATCTTCGTGCTGCTCCGCACCTTCGCGCTCGACTTCCTGGTCCGGCTCGGGCTCGACGGCAACCGCTTCCGGCTGCTGATCGGGCTCGGCTTCCTCGCCATCGTGTTCTGGTCGTCGGACGGTGTCATCGGCCTATGGCAGCGCTGGCGTCAGAGCCAGCGTCCGACTGCGAAACGACCGGGCGGAGGACGCGGCCATGGATAGCGTCGCGCAACGCCTCTCGGCCGTCGGCGCCGGCGCCGCGCTGGAGCTGCGCGGGGTGACAAGGCTGTTCGGCGCGCTCGCGGCGCTGACCGACGTCACCATCACCGTGCGCCCGGGCGAGCGGCGCGCCGTGCTCGGCTCGAACGGCGCCGGCAAGACCACGCTGTTCAACTGCATCACCGGCGACTTCCCGCCCTCTTCCGGCACCATCCGCTTCTTCGGCGAGGACGTCACGCACTTCCCGCCCTATGAGCGCATCCGGCGCGGACTACGCCGCACCTACCAGATCTCGGCTCTGTTCCCCGGCCTCACCGTGCAGGACAACGTCTATCTCGCCTGCCGCGGCGTCTCGCGCGGGCGATTCTCGTTCCTGCGCCCGGGACAGAACGATGCCCTGATGCACGCGGCGGACAATCTGGTGCAGGCCGTGCATCTGTCCGCCGTGAAGGATCAGCGCGTGGCCGAACTGGCGCACGGCCAGCAGCGCCAGCTCGAGATCGCGCTCGCGCTCGCCGGCGCACCACGCTTCGTCCTGTTCGACGAGCCGGCCGCAGGCCTGTCGCCGACCGAACGGGCCGAGCTGATCGAGATCCTGACCTCGCTGCCGGCGCATATCGGCTACATCATCATCGAGCACGACATGGACGTCGCCTTGCGCGTCGTCGAGAGCGTCACGATGATGCACAACGGCCGCGTTTTCAAGGAAGGCCTGCCGCAGGAGATCCAGTCCGACCCCGAGGTGCAGGAGCTCTACCTCGGAGGCGGCCATGAATGAGGTTCGCCGCACCAGCGCGGCGCTCGAGGTCCGCGGCCTCGACGTCTACTACGGCCACTCCCACGCGCTGCAAGGCGTCGACCTCACGCTGGAGAGCGGCGTGTTCTCCGTCGTCGGCCGCAACGGCATGGGCAAGACCACCCTGTGCAAGGCGATCATGGGCCTGGTGGAGGTGAGCGGCGGCTCGATCCGGGTCCGCGGCGAGGACATCACGCGGAGACCGCCGGCCCAGATCGCCCGGCTCGGCGTCGGCTATGTGCCGCAGGGCCGCCGTCTCTGGCGCTCGCTCAGCGTCGACGAGCATTTGCGGCTCGCCGGCAGCATGCGCTCCGGTGCCTGGACCGTCGAGCGCATCTACGACACCTTCCCGCGCCTCGCCGAGCGCAGGGATCACGGCGGCGGTCAGCTCTCCGGCGGCGAGCAGCAGATGCTGGCGATCTCGCGCGCGCTGCTCACCAATCCGCATCTGCTGATCATGGACGAGCCAACCGAAGGCCTTGCGCCCGTCATCGTGGCGCAGGTGGAGGAGATGCTGCTGCGGCTCGGTGAGGACGGTGACATGTCCGTGCTCGTGATCGAGCAGAACATTGGTGTCGCCACCGCGATTTCGCGCAACGTCGCGATCATGGTCAACGGCCGCATCAACCGTATCATCGACTCCGGCCGACTTGCCGCCGACCGCGAGCTCCAGCAGCGCCTGCTCGGCGTCGGGCTTCACGCCGAGCTCGAGCCGGATGTCGACGTCACTGTGTCCGGCCCTGAGGCGAAGCCCGCGCCGGCGCTGCGCCCCGGCGGGCCGATCCGCATCTACATCTCCAACCCGACGCCGCCGACACGATGGTCGCAACCGGTCCCGATCGCCCGCATCGAGGCGGCGGCCCGCACGCGTTCGACCGGGGTTACGCGGCTGGAGGAGACGACGCGGCGCAGGCGCGAGCCGATGGCGGTGCAGACCGCGGGGCCGCCTGTCGTGCTGGTCGTGGGCACGCTCGACACCAAGGGCCCTGAGCTGCGCTTCATCCGCGACATCATCGCAGGAACCGGCCTTCGCACACGGCTGATCGACGTTTCGACCAGCGGCCGGCATTCCAGCTGCGATGTCTCCGCGCAGGAGATCGCGTTGAACCACGACCGCGGTGGAGCGGCCGTGTTCGGCCCCGACCGCGGCGCCGCCGTGACCGCGATGGCGGATGCCTTCGTCAACTGGCTGCGGCGCCAGGGCAACGTCGCCGGCGTGATCTCGGCCGGCGGCTCGGGTGCGGCGTCGCTGGTCGCACCGGCCATGCGCACGCTGCCCGTCGGCGTGCCCAAGCTGATCATCTCCTCCGTCGCCTCCGGCGACGTCGGGCCCTATGTCGGCCCCGCCGACATCACGATGATGTATTCGGTCACCGACGTGCAAGGGCTGAACTCGATCTCGCGCGCGGTGCTCGCCAACGGCGCCAATGCGCTCGCAGGCATGGTCAAGGCGCGTGTCGATCAACGCGCCGCCACGGCACACGAGGCCAGCGGCCTGCCCGCGGTCGGCATCACCATGTTCGGCGTCACGACGCCGGCCGTGCAGAAGATCGCAGCCGAGCTGCGCGATGATTTCGAATGCCTGGTCTTCCACGCCACCGGCGTCGGCGGTCGCTCCATGGAAAAACTCGTCGAGTCCGGGCAGATCGCCGGCGTGATCGACCTCACCACGACCGAGATCTGCGACCTGCTGATGGGTGGCGTGTTTCCGGCGACGGAGGATCGCTTTGGCGCGATCATCCGCAGCCGGCTGCCCTATGTCGGTTCGGTCGGCGCCCTCGACATGATCAATTTCGGCGCGCCCGACACCGTTCCCGAACGCTACCGCGGCCGCAAGTTCCATGTCCACAATCCACAAGTGACGCTGATGCGGACGACGGCGGAAGAGAACGAGCGCATGGGCCGCTGGATCGGCGAGCGGCTCAACCAGATGGACGGCCCGGTGCGCTTCTTCCTGCCCGAGGGCGGTGTCTCCGCGCTCGATGCGCCAGGCCAGCCATTCTGGGACCCGGAGGCGGATGCCGCCCTGTTCCGCGCGCTGGAGCGCAACGTGCGGCAGACCGGCAACCGGCAACTCATTCGTGTCCCCAAGAACATCAACGATCCCGACTTCGCCGCCGCCATCGTCAGTGCGTTCCGAACCCTGTTCGGCCGCACCGGCGCGCGGCGGAGACTAGCGAGGTGACCGATGGCCAGGTTTGAACGCGCAGCCCTCTTGAAAAAGTTTCGCGACATGGCAAGGCGCGGTGAGCCGATCGTCGGAGGCGGCGCCGGCACCGGTCTGTCGGCCAAGTGCGAGGAAGCCGGCGGCGTCGATCTCATCGTCATCTACAATTCGGGCCGCTATCGCATGGCCGGTCGCGGCTCGCTCGCGGGCCTGATGGCCTATGGCGACGCCAATGCCATCGTACTGGAGATGGCCGGTGAAGTGCTCCCGGTGGTCGGCCAGACCCCGGTGCTTGCGGGCGTCAACGGCACCGATCCGTTCCGCGACATGGATGTCTTCCTCGACCAGCTGAAGGCGCTTGGCTTCTCAGGCGTCCAGAACTTTCCGACGGTCGGCCTGATCGACGGCACCTTCCGTGCCAATCTCGAAGAGACCGGCATGTCCTATGCCCTCGAGATCGACATGATCGCCAGGGCGCACGACAAGGACATGCTGACGACGCCCTATGTGTTCAGCGAGAAGGAGGCCGCCGCGATGGCGATCGCCGGCGCCGATATCATCGTCTGTCACATGGGCCTGACGACCGGCGGCACAATCGGCGCACAGACCGCGCCAAAGCTCAAGGACTGCCCCGCGCGTATCGACACCTGGGCCTCGGCGGCGCTCAGCGTCAATCCGGACATCCTGGTGCTGGCGCATGGCGGCCCGATCGCGGATCCCGCCGATGCCGATTTCATCATGAAGAATACCCGCCATTGCCACGGCTTCTACGGCGCGTCCTCGATGGAGCGGCTGCCCGTGGAGCGGGCGCTGACGGAGCAGGTACGTCAATTCAAGGCGATCGGCGCGCAGTAACGCCTGATGGTTCGAGGGAGGGAAGGATGTCGGGGATGTTGGTCGGTGAATTGATCCTCTGGCTGATCGTCGCGATCATCGTGATCGTGGTGGGCGTCTATATCGTGAACTGGCTCTACCATCGCTCCTCCAAGGAGACCTCGTTCGTCCGGACCGGTTTCCTCGGCGAACGCGTGGTGATCAATGGCGGCGCCTTCGTGCTGCCATTCATCCACGATTACACGCCGGTCAATATGAACGTGCTGCCGATGGGCATCGTGCGCTCGCGACAGGATGCCGTGATCACCCGCGACCGCATGCGCGTCGATATCGAGGCCGACTTCTACGTCCGGGTGCAGCCGACCCGTGAGGCCGTCTCGATCGCCGCGGCCACCCTCGGACGCCGCACCATGGAGCCGGAGCAGCTGCACGCGCTGCTCGCCGGCAAATTCATTTCCGCGATCCGTTCGGTCGCCTCCGAGATGACGATGGAGGAGATGCACGAGCGGCGCGGCGACTATGTCGCGCGCGTCAAGACCAATGCAGCAGAGGCCCTCGCGCAGAACGGCCTCGAGCTGGAATCGGTCGCGATCACCGATCTCGACCAGACCGACCTCGAGTTCTTCAATCCCTCGAACCGGTTCGATGCGGAAGGCCTGACCCGCCTGATGGAGGACATCGAGGCGAAACGGAAGCTGCGCAACGACATCGAGCAGGATTCGATGATCAAGATCCGCTCGCGCAATCTGGAGGCCGAGCGACAGGCGCTCGAGATCGAGCGGGAGAGCGAGACCGCGCGCCTCGAGCAGGAACGCGACATCGAGATGCGCCGCGCGCTCCAGCGCACGGAAGTGGCCCGCGAACGCGCGCTGCGTGAGACCGAGGCCGAGCAGGCCCAGATCTCCGCCCGCGAGGCCATCGAGCGCGCCCGCATCGCCAATGACCAGGCGATCGCGGAAGCCCGCATCGCCTCCGAGCGCGAGACCCGGCAGAAGGAGATCGAACGGACCCGCACCATCGAGGAGAAGGAGCTGCTGGCACGCGAGGAGATCGAGAAGACCCGGATCGCCAATCAGCGCTCGATCGACACGAGCCGCATCGCCTCCGAGCGCGAGGTGCGCCAGCGCGAGATCGAGCGGATGCGCACGGTCGAGGAAGCCGAAATTTCCGCCCGCGAAGCCATCGAAAAGGCCCGGATCCAGCAGGACCGCGTCGTCACCGATGCGCGGATCGCCAACGAGGAGGAGACGAGGCGCCGCGAGATCGAACGCACGCGTGCCGTGGACGAGGCCGAGATCGCCGCGCGCGAGGCGACCGAAAAGGCCCGCATCGCCCAGACCCTGACCGTCAATGTCGAGCGTATCTCCTCCGACGAGCGCACCAGGGCGCTGGAGATCCAGCAGGTCCGCACCATCCAGGAGGCCGAGATCGAGGCGCAGCGCGCGGTCGAGGCAGCCCGCATCGCCCGCGAGCGGACGCTCGCCGCCGAGCGCATCGCCGCCGAGCAGAACACACGGCAGCTCGAGATCGAGCGCAACCAGGCGCTTGATGTCGCCGGCATCGCCGCGCGCGAGACCACGGAGGCGACACGCATCGCTCAGGAGGAGCGCGTGCGTTCGCTGGAGATCGCCCGCAACCGCGCCGTCGAGGAAGCCGACATCGCCTCGCGCGAGGCGATCGAGGCGGCACGCATCGCCCAGGAGAAGGCAGTCGCGGCCGAGCGCATCCAGGCCGAGCGCGAAACCCGCGCGCTGGAGATCGAGCGGACCGGCGTCTTGGAGGCGGCCGAGCTGAAGCGGCGTGACGCGATCGAGCGCCAGCGTATCACCGTCGATCTGGCGCTCGAGGCCGAACGCATCAATTCCTCGAAGCAGCGCGAGGTGCTCAACATCGAGCAGAAGAAGGCGATCGAGATCGCCGACGAGAACCGGGTCATTGCCCTCTCGACCAAGCGCTCCGAACGGATCGATGCCGACCGGCAAGTCAAGCAGGCCGAGATCGTCGCCCGCAAGGAGGTCGAGACCACCGACGTCTCGCGCGAGCAGGCGCTGGAGGCCGCTCGCATCGAGCGACGGCGGGCGATCGAGCAGCTCGAGGTCGCCCGCGTGCAATCCTTGCAGGAAGCCGAGATTGCCTCCCGCGAGGAGGTCGAGCGTGCCCGCATCGCCTCCGACCGCGGCCTCGACGAGGCCCGTATCGGCCGCGAGCGCGAGTTGCGCAAGCTCGAGGTCAATCGCGAAAAGGACGTCGAGACGGTCCTGATGGAGAAGGCCATCGCGATCCATCAGAAGTCGCTGGAGGAGTCCGCAGCTCGCGCCGCCGCCGAGGAGGCGCGGATGCGGGCAACTGAAGCCGCCGAGCGCGTCGTCACCGCCCGCGAGAGCGAGATTGCAAAACGCCGCAAGACCGTCGAGGTCCTGCTGGCCGAGAAACAGGCGGAGGAAACCCGGATCGCGGCTGAGGCCGAGCGCGTGCGCGCAGCGGTGGAGGCAGAGGCGCAGCGCATGCTCAACGAAGCCGAGAACGTACTGACCGATCAGGCCCGTTACTCGCTGTTCCGCAGAAAACTGCTCGACCGCATCGAGGGCATCGTGCGCGAGAGCGTCAAGCCGATGGAGAAGATCGAGGGAATCCGCATCCTCCAGGTCGATGGCCTCAACGGCAACGGCCACGGCGGCAATGGCGGCCGCAGCGCCACTGACGAGGTGATCGACTCGGCACTGCGCTACCGCGTCCAGGCGCCGCTGATCGACTCCATCCTGTCCGACATCGGCGTCGAGGGCGGCAGTCTCGCAAAGATGCCCGGCCTGATCCGCGAGGCCCGCGACATGCAGGGCATCAAGGATTCCGCGCGCAAGAGCGGCGGCGGCAGCGACAAGCCTGCGGCCTC
>NZ_AJQE01000005.1 GCF_000261685.1 Bradyrhizobium genomosp. I (2014)
GCGGCGAGCCGCCGGCCGAGCGCGGGCCACGAAAGAAGAGCTGAGGTCTGAACCATGGCCCGCGTCTACGTCTCAACCGTCGTCAACGCCCGCAACGACCGCGTCTGGGCGCGGGTGCGCGACTTCAACGGTCTGCCGAACTGGCATCCGGCGATCGCCGAAAGCCGGATCGAGGGCGGCGAGCCCGCCGACAAGATCGGTTGTGTGCGAGATTTTCGCCTGCGCAACGGCGACCGCATCCGCGAGAAGCTGCTCGGCCTCTCCGACTACGACATGTTCTGCACCTACTCGATCCTGGAATCCCCGATGGGTGTCGAGAACTACGTCGCGACCCTGCGGCTCACGCCCGTCACCGACGGCGACCAGACCTTCATGGAGTGGACCGCCGAGTTCGATTGCGCGCCGGAGCGGGAGACCGAACTCGTCAACAACATCGGCGGCGGCGTGTTCCAGGGCGGCTTCGATGCGCTGAAGCGCGTGTTTGGAGGCTAGCCGTGCCGCATATCGTCAAGAGCACGATCCTGAACACGCCGACCGACGCGGTGTGGAACGTGCTGCGCGATTTCAACGGGCATGATCGGTGGCATCCGGCGGTCGCGACCTCGTCGATCGAGCGCGCCCAATCCGCCGACAAGATCGGCTGCGTGAGACGGTTCAAGCTCAAGGACGGCTCCGAACTGCGCGAGCAATTGCTGGCCCTGTCCGACCTCGAACAGACCTTCAGCTACTGCCTGCTCGATACGCCGATCCCGATGTTCAACTACGTCGCTCATGTCCGCCTGCTGCCGGTCACCGACGGCGACCGTACCTTCTGGCACTGGGAGTCGCGCTTCACGACGAGACCCGAGGACCGCGACCGCATCACCCACATGGTCGCGGAAGACATCTATCAGGCCGGGTTCGAAGCGATCCGCCGGCATATGAAGGAGGCCGCTTGAGCCATGGCCGTGACGGTAAAGACCTTTGCGAATGCGAGCGAGGCAGCCGGAGCGCTGTCCGCCGACCGCAGCGCGCGCTACCTCGGCGGCGGTACGCTGGTGATGCGGGCGCTGAACGAGGGCGACGTCTCGATCTCGACCGTCGTTCGCGCCAGCGATCAGGCGCTCACCCGCATCGATGCGTCCGGCCCGCGCATCATGCTGGGCGCCGGCGTCACCTTCGCGCGCATTCTCGCCGAGCGCGACCTCGCCTTCCTGCACGCTCCCGCCCGCTCGATCGGCGGCCCCGCCGTGCGCAATATGGGGACCATCGGCGGCAATCTGTTTGCGCCGAGTCCCTACGGCGATTTCGCCGTGGCGCTGCTGGCACTCGACGCCACCATCGCGGTGCAAGGCGGCTTCGGCACCCGCGACGTTCCGATCGAAGAATTCCTGCAGGCGCGCGACCGGCAGGCCGGGGCGCTGGTGCTGTCGGTCTCCTGCACAAGGCCGGCGAGCACGGACGCCTTTCGCTATCGCAAAATCGCCCGCATCAAGCCCAAGGGCGGCTCGGTCATCACGCTGGCCGCGCATCTGCCGATCAGCGGCGGCCGGATCGCCGGTGCCCGGATCGCACTGGGATCGATGGCGCCGACGCAGATCCGCGCCCGCGCCGCCGAGCGGGCGCTGGAGGGCCGCTCGCTGGATGCAGCAACCATCGCTGCTGCCGCATCAGCGGCAGGCGAGGGAACTTCGCCATCCGACAACGCGCTCGGCAGCGCCTGGTATCGCCGCGAGATCGTCGGCGTGCATCTGCGGCGCCTGCTGTCAGGCCAGGAATAGACAGGAATAGACAGGGAATAATTCGCCATGTCCAAGATACCCCTGCAATTCCGCCACAACGGCCGCGACGTCGCGATTTTCGTCGACGGCGGCACCAATCTCCTGGTCGCGCTGCGCGAATTGATCGGCGACATGACGCCGAAATTCGGCTGCGGCCAGGGTGGCTGCGGCACCTGCAGCGTGCTGATCGACGGCGAGCTTCACTTGTCCTGCCTGACACTGGCGGAGACGGTCGCCGGCCGCTCCATCGAGACGCTCGACGGCATGAAGCAGGGCCCGAACCTGCATCCGCTGCAACGCGCCTTCGCCGACAATTTCGCCGCGCAATGCGGCTATTGCACGCCGGGCATGCTGATGGCCGCCAAGGCGCTGCTCGACCGCAATCCCTCCCCGAGCCGGGCCGACGTCATCGAGGCGATCTCCGGCAATATCTGCCGCTGCACCGGCTACGAGCCGATCATCAATGCCATCCTCGCCGCCGCGGGCGGCCGGGCCAGCGCCTGAGGTCAGACCATGCTGGAACTACGCAAGGACATCTTCGCCGACGAGCGCGACGACAATCTGAAGGAAATCGGCAAGGGCACCCAGCGCCAGGACATGCTCGGCCATGTCACCGGCACGTCGAGCTATTTTGGCGATCATAAGCTGCAAGGCATGCTGCATCTGAAGGTCGTGCGTTCGACGCATGCGCATGCAAGGCTTCGCCGCATCGATACCACGGAGGCGGAGCGCTCGGCTGGCGTGCGGCGCATCATCCGCGGCGCCGACGTGCCGCGCAACCTCAACACGCTGCTCAGCCTGATCAACTTCGGCAAGGACGACGAGCCGTCGCTTGCGGTCGACAAGGTGCGCTACAAGGGCGAGCCGATCCTAGCCGTCGTCGCCGACAGCGAGCGCGAGGCCTTCGAAGCCATCGCAAAGGTCCGGGTCGACTACGAGCCGCTGCCGACCGTGTTCGACGTCGAGGATGCGCTCAAGCCGGGCGCACCCGTGGTCAACGAGACCTATCCGAAGAACGCCTTCATCTATCACGACGTCTATGACCATCAGCGCCTGCGCTTTGGCGATGCCGATGCGGCGCTTGCGACCGCCGACCACGTGCTCGAGCAGCGCTACCAGATGTCGCCGATCGAGCACGCGCCGACCGAGACCAACGGCGCCATCGCCGCGCCCGACACCAACGGCCGCTACGTCGTCTACACCTCGACGCAGGCGCTGTTCTTCTCGGTCGACACCTGTGCCAAGATCCTGGACGTGCCCTCCAACACCTTCCACTTCATCGGCGGCACGGTGGGCGGCGGGTTTGGCGGCAAGGTGGATACCTTGACCGAGCCGCTCGCGATCCTCGGCGCCATGCTGACCGGGCGTCCTGTCCGCTACATGTTCGGGCGCGAAGAGGAGATGCAATACGGCCCGCCGCGCGGCGCCGAGCGCATCTACATCAAGGACGGCGTCATGCGAGACGGCCGCATCGTCGCCCGCAAGATCCGCGCCTATTTCGACAGCGGCGCCTATACGCGGCTCTCCAGCTACGCCGCGGTGAAATGCGCCGCGCACCTGCCGGGCCCCTACACCATCCCGAATGTCCATGGCGACGTCTATTGCGTCTTCACCAACCGCACGCCGGCCACCGCCATGCGCGGCTTCGGCGTCACCGCGATGGATTTTGCGATCGAATGCCAGATGGACAAGCTGGCAAACCTCGTCGGCATGGACCCGATGGAGTTTCGCATCCTCAACGCCTATCGCGACGGCGACATGAAAGCGCACCGGCGCGAGGCCAAGAACACCGCGCTGATCGAATGCGTGCAGGTCGCCGCCGAAAAGGCCAAATGGCCGATCCGCGACGAGTTCAAGCGCGCCTCCTCGCGCAAGGATGGCGGCGGCAGCCGCGCCGCGATCCCGCCAACACCGACGGACTCGCGGGCGACGCCGACGGCTCCGGCGCAGCAGCGCACGAGCTACGACCGGCTCCCGCCCATCGTCACCCGTGAACCGCCGCGCGAGCCGCCACCACCAACTCCGCTGCCGCCCTCGCCGCGGCCGACTGCGCCATCGCATGGCGCGACCCGTTTCTCCTCCGTATTCGGCACCAGGAGGCGCTAGATGACCCGGCATCGCGGACGCGGCATGGCGTCGATCAACTATCCCATCGGCATGAATCTCGGCGGCGATCCGAGCCAGGCGTTGGTGCATTCAAACCCGAGCGGAAAGTTCACTGTGGCACTGTCGTCGATCGATCTCGGCCAGGGCATGAAATCGGTGACGCGGCAGATCTGCGCGGAGACGCTGGGGGTGCCGGTCGAGGACGTCTATGTCGACACCGCCGATTCCGACACCGGCCCGCACTGCATGGGCTCGTTCGCCTCGCGCGGCACCCATCGCGTCGGCAACGCGGTGATGGCCGCTGCCCGCGAGGCGCGCGGCGTGATGATGGAGGCGGCGGCCGAGGAGCTCGAGGTCAACGCCGCCGATCTCGAAACCGACGGCCGCGGCAACATCCACGTCAAGGGCGCGCCGCATCGCTCGATCTCGACCAAGGACGTCGCGATCGCGGCGCAGTTCAAGCAGGGCAAGACCATTTCCGGCCGCGGCATCTTCCTCGTGCCGTTGTCGGACGTCGACCCCGAAACCGGCGAGATGTCGCCGGCGACCTGCTACGCCCATGCCTGCCTCGTTGCCGAGGTCGAGGTCGACGACGAGACCGGCGAGGTCGCGATGGTCCGGATGGACTCCGCCTATGAGCTCGGCCGCGCGCTCAACCCGCGCCTGGTCGAGCAGCAGCTCGTCGGCGGCGCCTGGATGGGCGTCAGTCACGCGCTCTACGAGACGCCCGAGCCCTACTATCCCGATCCGGCTCACGGGCCCCGCGACTTCGTCGAATATCTGATGCCCGGTCCCGGCGACATCTGCGCGCACGACATCGCCGTGCTGGAACGTCCCGCGCCCGACGGTCCGTTCGGCGCCAAAGGACCCGGCGAGATGTGCGCCAATCCGGTGCTGCCGGCGGTCGCCAACGCCATCTTCAACGCCGTCGGCGTGCGCATCGACGATCTGCCGATCACGCCCGAAAAAGTGCTGCGGGCGATCAAGGCCCAGGGCGGCGCGCGGCCGCAGGCACGGCACTGAGGCTCATCCATGGCGGTTCGCGGCAACATCGTCGGCATCGACAGCCCTGAGGCGCTGGAGAAGGCGCTTCGGGCAGCCTACTACCTCGCCGACGAGGGCCTTGCGACTGCCGCCTATCTCGGGCTCGCACTCGGCAAGCCACTGCTGCTCGAGGGTGCGCCCGGCGTCGGCAAGACGGAAGCAGCGAAGGCCATTGCCGCCGTGCTCGGCCGGCGCCTGATCCGCCTGCAATGCTATGAGGGCATCGACGCCTCCGCTGCGCTCTACGAATGGAACTACCCGCGCCAGATGCTCGCGATCCGGCAGGCCGGCGACGACAGCATCGACATCTACGGCGAGACCTTCCTGATCGAGCGGCCGATGCTGGCGGCGCTGCGCGCGCCGGACTCGACCGTCCTGCTGATCGACGAGATTGACCGTGCCGACCAGGAATTCGAGGCGTTCCTGCTCGAATTCCTCTCCGACTTCCAGATTTCCATCCCCGAGCGCGGCACGGTCCGCGCCGCCGAGCGCCCCGTGGTCGTGCTGACCTCGAACCGGACGCGTGATCTGCACGAGGCGCTGCGCCGCCGTTGCGTCTATCACTGGATCGATTATCCAACCGCCGAGCGGGAGGCGCGCATCATCATGATGCGCGCATCCAGCGTCGCCGAAGCCACGGCGCGCGCCGTCGTCGCGGCCGTCGAAAAATTGCGGCGCGAACCGCTAAGCAAGGCCCCCGGCATCGCCGAGGCAGTCGATTGGGCCGAGGCCGCGACGCTCCTCAACAAGGGCGGCGCGCGCTGGCCGGATGCCTTCAAGCGCTCGATCGGCGTGGCGCTGAAGGACGAGGAGGACCTGCACTTCATCGCGCCCCGGCTCGATGCCATGCTCGCGGAGGCGACCGCATGAGCGCCGAGCTGCAGCTTCCGCGCGCTGCCCGCATCTTCGTTTCCTTCGTCGCGCTGCTGCGCGCCAACGGCTTCGCCGTCGCGCCGGAGCAGACCGCCGCATTTCTCGGCGCGATCGCGCTGCTGGGTCCGCGCGGTCTCGACGACATCAGGCAATCTGCGCTCGCCACCCTCGCCCCGCCGCCCGAGCGCCGCGCCACCTTCGACCGGCTGTTCGACCTCCATTTCCGCGGCAGCGAGGCGATCGAGCATGCCGAAGACGGCGAGGACGACGAGACCGTCCGCCTGCAGGAGGAAGGTCGCGGCGACGAGGATCCCCTGCTCTCCGACGACGCCAACGAGTCCGGCCTTGGCGCAACGCGCACCGAGGCGCTGGTCGAGCGCCGCTTCGCGCAGCTCTCCACGACGGACGCGCTCCGGCGCCTGGCACGAGAGGCCCCTCGCCGCCTGCCGCGGCGGCGCGGGCACCGCCGCTTGCGGGCGCGCCGCGGCCCCTTCGCCGATCTCCGTCGCACCCTTCGCGACAGCGTCCGCAGCGACGGCGAGATCCTCCGTCTCGGCCACATGAAGCGGCGCCAGCGCCCAAGAAAGATCCTGCTGCTGATCGACGTCTCCGGCTCGATGAAGAGCCGCACCGAGGAGAACATGAAGCTTGCGCATGCGCTGGTGCAGGCCGCACCGAATGTCGAGGTGTTCACCTTCGGCACGCGGCTGACCCGTGTCACCCGCGCGCTAAGGTTGAAGCGCCGCGAACAAGCTCTGAACGCCGCGGCACATCTGGTCAGCGACTGGGATGGCGGCACCCGCATCGGTGATGCTCTGCAGGCCTTCCTCGCCGTGCCGCGGTTCGGCGCATATGCCCGCGGCGCCGCCGTGGTCATCGTGTCCGACGGGCTCGAACGCGGCGAGCCCGGCGCCCTTCGCGACGCCGTCGCGAAACTATCGCGGCGGGCCTGGCGCCTGAGCTGGCTGACGCCGCTCGCCACAAGCCCGGCCTTCCGGCCGCAGACCGAAGCGCTGGTCGCGATCGAGCGCTTCGTCGATGATCTCGTGGACGGCGGATCGAGCGCCTCGATCGTCGCCCACATACTGGCACTGGGACGAAGGAGAGCTGCGTGAACGACATTGTCGACGGCCATCATCACATCTGGCGGCAGGCCGACCTGCCCTGGCTGACCGGCCCCATGCAGCCCCGCATCTTCGGACCGTACGAGCCGATCCGGCGCGATTATCCGATCCGGGAATATCTCGACGATCTCGAGGCCACCGGCGTCACGCGCTCGGTCTACGTGCAGACCAACTGGGCGCAAGAGCATTTCGAAGACGAGGCAGCCTGGGTGCAACGGACCGCCGACGAGCACGGCTGGCCGCATGCCATCGTGGCCTATGCCAATTTCGCGGCCGAGGATGTCCGCCCGCAGCTCGACCGTCTCAAGCGCTATCCACTGCTGCGTGGCGTGCGCATGCAACTGCACTGGCACGAGAACCCGCTCTACCGCTTCGCGGCCCGTCCGGATCTCTGCGCCGACCCGACGATCCGTCGCAACGTCGCGCGTCTGGCCGATTACGGCTGGAGCTTCGACCTGCAGGTCTTCACCCCGCAAATGCCGGATGCCGCGCAGCTCGCCCGGTCCTGTCCCGACGTGACGTTCGTCCTTCAGCATGCGGGCATGCTCGAAGACCTCTCGCCGGCGGGCCGTGCGGCCTGGCGCGCCGGGATGGCCAGGCTCGCGACCTGCCCGAACGTGGTCTCGAAGCTGTCCGGGCTCGGCACCTTCATCCATCGCAACGACGCCGCGCACATCGCGGCCGTGCTCACGGACACCGTCGCGATCTTCGGCGCCGAGCGCTGCCTGTTCGGCTCCAATTTCCCGATCGAGAAACTATGGACCAGCTATCGCGAGCTCGTCGGTGCGTTTCGCGCGGCCGCCGCCCCGTTCAGTGCGGAACAACAGGACGCGATCTTCCGCACGACGGCGAGACGCGTCTATCGGCTTTGACAGAGAAGAAACAAGACAGGAGGGAACCGAATGGCGCTGGAGATCAAGATCCTGGACTACGGCGATATCGAGCTGGAATCGAGCTTTCTGGTGCTCGGCCGCGACTGCGGCCGCACCCGCCGCGTCCTCACCCTCGGCTTCCTGATCCTCGGCGGCCCCTACCCTGTCGTGGTCGATACCGGCTACCGCTCCAACCAGATCATGGAGACGCTGGGCATGCGGGGGCTTCAGTATCATGAGAACATGATCGAGAACCAGCTCGCGCGTCACGGCGTCCGCATGGGCGACGTCCGCTTCGTCTGCCACACTCATCTGCATATCGACCATGCCGGCAAGGACGACCTGTTCCCGATGAACACGACCGTCGTGCTCAACCGCAAGGAGCTCGAATATTCCGTCTCCGGCCTGATGCACCCGCAATATCCGGCGCCCGACATCAAGCACCTGATCGACCGCCTGCACACCAAGAGCGCGCTGCGCTTCCTGGATCTCGAAATTACCGGCCCGATCGAGCTGATGCCCGGGGTCTATTGCGATGCCGCCAACGCCCACACCGAGGGATCGATGAACATCATCGTCCACACCGCCGATGGCATCGCGACCATCTGCGGCGACGTGATCTACGACTTCAACGACCAGATCGTCACGCCTTTCCATGAAATCCACGATTGGGAGCCGCGCACCACCGGCAACCACGGCACCAGCAAGCGCGCGGAAAAGGCTGCGATCAAGAAACTTCTCAGCAGTTCGCGCTATCTCCTTCCCGTGCACGATCGTCCCGCCAAGATCGAGGGCGGCCATGTCGTCGGGCGGCTGCACGATCAGGTCCCCGGCCCGATCGTGCAGTCGCTGCCCCAGCGCAACTGGTTCCCGGCTTGATGTTGTCGAGGATCAACCGATGACCCACGTCACCTTGCGAAGCGAATTCGAGACCCTGATCGACCCCTATGCGCCGGTCGCGCAAATCGGCACCGGCTTCGACTTCACGGAAGGGCCGATCTGGCATCCGGTCGATCATCATCTGCTGTTCTCGGACATGCCGGGCGACGTGCGGCGGCGCTGGGACGCGCGGCGCGGCGTCGTCGAGGTCAAGCGTCCCTCGAACAAATGCAACGGCATGACCTATGATGCCGAGCTCAACCTCATCGTCTGCGAGCACGCGACGTCGTCGCTGATCCGCGAACATCCAGACGGGCGGCGGGAGGTGCTGGCTTCGCACTTCCAGGGCCAGGAGCTCAACAGCCCGAACGACGCCTGCGTCCATTCGTCCGGCGCGATCTATTTCTCCGATCCCTGGTATGGCCGGATGCCGGTCTATGGCGTCGAGCGGCCACGCCAGCTCGGCTTCCAGGGCGTCTATCGCGTCGTGCCCGGCGGCGAGCCGAAGCTCGTGGTCGAGCGAAACCTGTTCGATCAGCCGAACGGGCTATGCTTCTCGCCGGACGAGAGGCTGCTTTATGTCAACGACACCGTGCAAGCGCTGATCCGCGTATTCGACATCAACAGCGATGGTTCGCTGTCGGACGCGCGCGTCTTCGCCAGCGGCATTCGCTCCGAACTCGAGCCAGGCGTGCCCGACGGCATGAAATGCGATCAGCATGGCAATGTCTGGGTCACCGCTCCCGGCGGCGTCTGGGTTTATTCGTCGCGCGGGGAGCTGCTCGGCAAGGTCCGCGTGCCCGAGCTCGTCGCCAACCTCGCCTGGGGCGGTCCGGATTTCCGCACGCTGTATTTGACCTCGACCCATTCGGTGTACGCAATCGCGACCAGGGTCGGACCCCGCCACGAGCCCTACATGAGCGGCAGGCGCGCCGGCGGCGGAACAGGCCCGAGCTCATCGCCAGCCTCGCCCGTCTTGACCGAGGGCGAGATGCGGCTCGATCCGCAACGCTGCGCCATGATCATCCAGGATCTCCAGAACGACGTCATCATGGATGGCGGCGCTTTCGCCGAGTCGGGCGCGCCTGGACATGCGCGGCAACAGCACGTGGTGGACAACGTCCGCCGCCTCGCCGAGACCGCACGCGCCCGTGGCGTTGCCATCATCCACGTCTGGTTTGTCGTCGAGCCCGGCGCGCCCGGGGTCACGCTGAATGCGCCGCTGTTCGAGGGCCTCGTCGACAGCAAGGCGATGGTGCGCGGAAGCTGGGGCGCGGCCCCCGTCTCCGGCCTCGAACCGCGGCCTGGCGACTTCGTCGTCGAGAAGATGCGTATGAGTGCCTGGGAGGGTACGCGGCTGGAGACGATCCTGAAAGCGACCGGCCGCGACATGATCATCAACACCGGTGCCTGGACCAACATGTCGGTCGAACACACCGCGCGCACCGGCGCCGACAAGGGCTATTTCATGATCGTGCCCGAGGATTGCTGCTCGACGATGAATTCCGATTGGCACAATGCCTCGATCAATTTCGCGATGCAGAACGTCGCAGTCGTGACCAGGGCCGATACCGTCATCAGAGCGCTGGGATGAGCTGTGGCAAAGCTGCTGCACCTGTCATGCTCGCCCCGCGCCGAGTCCGAGTCGAGTGCCGGCGCGCGCGTCTTTCTTGACGGATTCCGCCGCGCCCGGCCGGATTGGGACGTCGATGTGGTGGACATCTGGCGCGAGCGGATGCCGGAATTTACGGGCCCCATTGTCGAAGCCAAATATGCGCGCATGAAGGCTCGGGCCTTCACCCCGGCGCAACGCGACAGCTTTGCCGAGGCCGAGCGAATGGCGCTGCGCTTTTCGCTCGCCGATCGGGTGCTGATCTCGACCCCGATGTGGAACTTTGGCCTTCCCTACAAGCTCAAGCAGTGGTTCGACATCATCGTCCAGCCCGGGCTCACCTTTCGCTTCGATCCGTCGCAGGGATATTTCCCGCTGCTGCAGGATCGGCCGACGCTGATCATCATCGCCAGCGGCAGCGATTTTGGCACCGGAATGAACCGCGGCCGGATCGATATGGCAACGCCTTACTTACGGGAAATCCTGCGCTTCATCGGAATCAGCAATGTCAGTTTCGTGTTGATCGGTCCAACCACCGGACCGCAGCAGCCGATCGATGCTGCCCGTGAAAGGGCCCATCAGCGCCTCGCTGCAATGGCCGCGACCTTTTGATTGGAGCCAGTGCCTGTCTCTTTCAAGTCTGCGGGACCGCTTCATCGATCGACCGCTCCATTGATGAATGGTGTACGACGCCTCCGACAATGATCCTGCAGAAGTTCACGGTGAAACGACCGTAAAGGGCGCCTAACCCGGACCCCGAGGATGCGAAGCGATAGGAGGAACCGAGAACGCGAGCGATCTCGAACAATCCCATGAACTCGTGGTGCGCCAGCGCCAAGTTGATGCCGAGCAGCGGCAGCAACAGGCCCTGCATACCGACGCCGCTCATGACGCCCTCGCTTCGGGGCGCGGCAGCGGCAGAAACTGCGCGAGGTGAGCACTCCTCCATTGATATGGCGTATCGCCGGCGAAGCGCTTGAACACCGTCGTGAAATGGGCCTGCGTCTGGAACCCGACGGTCAAGGCGATGTCGACGAGCGAGATGTCGGACCGCTGCAGCAATTCCTGGGCTCGTTCGATCCGCCGCTTCAGCAGATAGTCGTGCGGCCGCATGCCGACGGCCGCCCGGAACTGCGCGGCGAAGTGCATCCGGCTCAGGCCGGCAACGGCGGCCAGATGCTGCAAGGTGACCTTCGCGTCCAGATTGTCATCGACATATTGCATGACGCGCTTGAGGCGCCATTTCTGCAACGACCGTACCGCCCGGCAACCGCGCCCTCCGCGGTCGCCCTCGGCCAACTCGGACTGGCCTCGTCCGACCGTCGTCCCTCCGCTGGCCTTGCGGGTCAGAATGGCCAGGCGCAATGCGTCGACGAGAATGGCGGAATCGGGATGGTGCATGGCTTTGGTGGCCGCGAGTGCATCCGAGAGGCGCCGCATCACCGGGTCCGTGAGCTCCTCCGCACCCGTCTCCCGATCAGACTCCGCGGACGCGTGTGCAAGACGCTTCGCGGACACCCTGAAGCTCGGCCCCCCGTTGGCAGATCCCTGCACGTCCGGCGCAGGCTGCTCGATGGCCAGCGCGACATCCAGATGCACGAGGGAAAGCGTTACTGCCTCCTCGCCGGAACGCGGCGAACGTCTCGATGGCCGCAGCCGCGGGCCGTCGATTGACGAGACGTCAATTGCGGCGGCGGCAAGATCCTTGGAATTTTGCGAGTATGACACCTGCAGCGACATCGTCGAACCTCCTTGTCCCATTTCGCACCGGCAATGCCGACCGGCTTGTCCGAATGCGATGGGAGCAGATTAATTCGGCGATGCGCGCGCTCCATTCTACGCGCGGGTGCATGGATAAGGTCTCGGGTTAACCGCATCATACGCAAGTATGATGCCGGGCGAGAGGGCGGGCGGAACACCTCGTTTGGGACGCTCGAGCCGGGCGCCCCCGCCTGCCTGCGGTAAGTTGACGCGCCCGCGATCGGCAAAATCACCAATGAGCCTTGTTCCGCCGGGGACCCCACCCTGTCGGCGCCCGTGCCGGCGTCAACTGTCCACGAGGTCTTCCACGAGAGCACGAAAATCCGCCGGCTGGATATTGTGGACGCGATCAAATCGCGGCATCAACGCGGCTGCGATGAGAAGAAGCACCGCCTGTGACGATGACGAACTCTTGATCGGCCCACGGGTTCATCCATGAGCCGCGCCGGCCTGCGGTTCTGGTCCGCCTTCCTCGCCCTCGCGGTTTTCCTGGTCGACGTGCTGACGCCGCTCGAGGGCGCGGTCGCGGTTCTCTACGTCGTGGCGATCCTGCTCGCGGCGAGGACAAGCCGGCGCAATGACATCATCGTCGCCGCGATTGGCTGTGCCGCCCTGACGATCACCGCGTATCTGTTATCGCATGATCACGAGCCCATCGGCTCGGCGGCTCTTCGTGCCCTGGTGAGCCTCGCGGCCATCGCCATCACGACCCTGCTCGCGCTCCAGAATCATGCCGCGACCAATCGCCTGGCGGCGCAGGCGCGCCTGCTCAACCTGTCGCATGACATGATCTTCGTCCGCGATCGCGCCGGCGTGATCAATTTCTGGAACAAGGCCGCGGAACAGACCTACGGTTGGTCGGCCGATGAGGCGCTCGGGCAGGTCGCCGACAGGCTTCTGCGAACCAGCTATCCCGACCGGAGGGAAGCCATCGAGGCCAGCCTGCTCGATACCGGGCGATGGGAAGGCAGGGTGGAGCAACGGACGAGGGCGGGCGCCGCACTCGCGGTCGATGCCCGCTGGGCCCTGCAGCGCGACCATCTCGGCAAAGCTGTCGGCGTGCTCGAAACGCACACCGACGTCACGGACCACGTGGCGGCGCACAGCGCGCTGGTGCAGAGCGAGCAGCGTTACCGCCGGATGTTCGACGCAAGCCGGATTGGCGTCGTCGAGGAGGACTGGAGCGGACTGCGGGCCGCACTGGATTCGCTATCGACCGGAGCGGCGGATCTGCGCGCTTATCTGGCACGAAATCCCGATTTCGTCCGGCATGCCCGCGAGCTCGCCGCAATCGTCGACGTCAATCCCGCCCTGCAGAAGATGGCGGGAACGAGCAGCTCTGCGGCCTTCATCCAGAACGTGGACAAGCTGCTGGGTGAGAACGATCGCAGTTTCCTCGAAGCGCTGGTCGCATTCGCGGAGGGAGAACGGTTCCACGAAGGGGAGACCGAACTTGTGCGCCTTGACGGACGGAAGGTCCCCGTGCTGTTCACGATCACCTTTCCGCCTCAATCCGACGAAAATCACAACGTGCTCATCTTCGTCGTCGACATCACCGAGCGCCGGCAGGCGCAGGACGCGCTGCTCGCGGCACAAGCCGAGCTCGCCCATGCTGCGCGCGTCGCCACCCTCGGCGAGCTCAGCGCGTCGATTGCGCACGAGGTGAACCAGCCGCTGGCGGCGATCGTGACCAGCGGCGAAGCCGGCTTGCGGTGGCTGCGGCGCGACGTACCCGATCTCAAGGAAGTTGCGACGACGATCGACCGTGTCGTTGCTCAGGGCCGCCGCGCCAGCGAGATCGTGACCCGCATCCGGACCTTCCTGAAGAAGGCCCCGCCCCAGCGGGACATGCTGCAAGTCGCCGAGATCATCGAGGAGGCGACTGCACTGGTGGCACGCGAGCTCGCCAAGGACGACGTCGCCCTCACCGTCGAGGCGCAGCACGGCCTGCCGCCGGTTCGCGGCGACCGGGTTCAGCTGCAACAAGTCCTGGTCAATCTTCTGATCAACGCCAGCCAGGCCATGTCAGGCCGGCCCGGTTCCCGCACCATCACGCTGCGCGCCGGCAGCGTGGACAGCGAAACCCTCGCCATCACGGTGCAGGACAGCGGCCCTGGCATCCAGCCTGACGACCTGCCGCGCCTGTTTGATCCGTTCTTCACGACGAAGGATGGCGGAATGGGCATGGGGCTTGCGATCTGCCGCACCACGGTGGAAGCTCATGGTGGACGATTGTCGGTGGTGAGCACCCCGGGCTCGGGAACGACATTCCACCTGACATTGCCATTCAGCCAAGAGCACGCCTCGCCATGACACGACCAAACCAGGCGCTGCCGCCAGCCCGGCCCTCCAACGCGATCGTCATCGTCGTCGACGACGACGCAGGCATCCGGGCCTCGCTCGACAGCTTGTTCCGATCCGTCGGTCTCGAGACGCGCCTGTTCGGCTCGCCGGCCGAATTGCTCGCCGGCTCGCTGCCCGACGGCCCCGGCTGCATCGTGCTGGACGTCCGCCTTCCGGGCGTGAGCGGGCTCGATCTGCAGAGCCAGTTCGTCCGGCAGGGCATCAGCTATCCGATCATCTTCATGACCGGCCACGGGGACATTCCGATGTCGGTGCGCGCCATGAAGGCCGGCGCCGTCGACTTCCTTTCCAAGCCGTTCCGCGACCAGGACATGCTTGATGCCGTGACGGCAGCGCTCGAGCGTGATGCGCAGCACCGCGCCGAAGCCGCGACCAAGGAGGACATCCGCGCCCAGTACGAGACCCTGACGGCGCGCGAGCGCGAGGTGATGGGCCATGTCACCTCGGGCCTGATGAACAAACAGGTGGCCGCCCTGATCGGCCTCAGCGAGATCACGGTCAAAATCCACCGCGGGAACGTCATGCGCAAGATGGGGGTTAGGTCACTGGCCGACCTCGTTCGCAAGGCCGAGGCGCTCGGAGTTTCCCAAACCCGCAGGACTACGGACCAAACCTGAGTATAATTTCGGCGGTCCTGCCCTCGGGTGCATAAGGCGTCGTCGGCCGCGCAACGGGAGATATCCTCCTTGCCTTGCGGAACACCGCGGTCAGGATTGTGCGCAAATGGCCAAGACCCCTGTGATTGCGATTGTGGACGACGATGAAGGCGTTCGCACTTCGCTGGCGAGCCTGGTGCGCTCGCTCGGCTACGAGGCCGATGCCTACGAATCCGGCATGGATTTCCTGCGGCATGCGCCGGGAGACGATCCGGCGTGCATGATTGCCGACATTCAGATGCCTGTTGTCGCCGGCGATGAACTTCAAGCACGGTTGATTGCCTCCGGTCGCCGCTTCCCGATCATCTTCATGACGGCATTTCCAAACGAATCCGTGCGCCAGCGCGTGATGGCGGCCGGCGCGCATTGCTGTCTCGGCAAGCCCTCCAGCGGCGATGAGATCATCCGCTGTCTCGAAGAGGCGCTGGCAGGCCACGTGCCGTAGCCGATCCGCCCGCTTCTCGGGCGACGCCTCCCCCCCCGAACCAGACGTGCATTCCGGCAACCGGGATGGTGGACCGGAAATACCGGCAGGCCCGGCAAACCTCATAGTCGGCATCGATTTTATCGACATCGGCCGGGCGGCACGCTCTGCCGGAAACGGATGGGGCACGATGCCAGTGACCGCCGCCAGTGCTGCCGCACCGCGCCCGCTGGTCTTCGCCGGCTTCCCGGCCAGCTCCTGGGCGTTCGCGCTGCGGGTCTGGCTGGCGATGATGCTCGCACTCTATGTGAGCTTCTGGCTCGAACTCGAATCCCCCTCGTCGGCGGCGTTGACCGTGGCGATCCTGGCTTTGCCAACGCGCGGTCAGGGCATGGAAAAGGCCGGCTACCGGCTGCTCGCGACGGCGATCGGGGTCGTGGCATCGATTGCGATCGCCGGCGTGTTTTCTCAGACCGACGGCCTCCTGCTCGCCGTGCTCGGCATCTGGGTCGGGCTCTGCGTCTATGTCGCCGCCATGCTGGACGGCAATCGTGCCTATGCGGCGGCGCTCTGCTGCATCACCGTCGCCCTGATCGCCATCCAGCAGATCGACACGCCGCTCCAGGTGTTTCCGACCGGCATAGCGCGCGGCGCCGCCATCGGCATCGGGGTCCTTGCGGTGGCGCTGGTCAACGAGGTGCTGGCCGCGCCGGACTACTATCCGGTGCTGGCAGGGCGCATCGAGGCGCTGCGCCGACGGGTCACGGACCTCACGCAGGGGACCGAGCCTGACTCCGCAGCGGCCGCGGCGGACCTGTTGCACGACATCGCTGCGATACGTCCCGAGATCGCCAGCCTTGCGACGGAATCGAGCATCGGCACGGCAAGAACCGCGTCCGCGCGTTCCGCGCTGGTCGATCTCGTCAGCGCACTCTCCCTTGGCCGCATGCTCGCGGCGCTCCCCGTCACGTCTGCCCCGGCGCAAAGTGCGGACGACCCGGGCCGGGAGGCGGCCACCCTACCTCGACACGCGAAGGCCGCGTCTCACGTGCCGCTCATGGGCCTGTCGTGAATCATGCGAAATGAGAAACGACGGGAGTTCATGAAATACTTTGGCTGCGGGATCGGCGATGGTGTGCATGTTGAGTGACTGAGACCCCCAAAGTCACAGCTCGAGCCTCCCTCCTCCCTGGGCATGCGAGCATTCAGGGGCCGTCCTCCCCCAAGGGACGGCCCCTTTTTTCGACAGCACAACGCGCGGGACATCGTCCGTTCGGGACTTGACGGCATCAGGGGCTGACGTGACGCATGAGCCAGGTACGGACGCCCTGAACGCTCCTGAAATCGTCCAGCGCGCGCACCGGAAGTCCGGGCGCGATTTCCGCCGCCATGCCGCTCAGCGCATGTCCCGGCCCGAGTTCGAGAAACCCCGTCGCGCCCGCTTCGACACAGGCTTGCAGGCAATCGGCCCATTGCACAGTCTGCGAGATCTGCGCGGCGAGCTTGTCGAGACCAGTCTCGCGCGAGACGACCGGAGCGGCATCGATTCCGCTCAGAATGCGGGCGCCGGTCCTCGGCGGGAATACCGCTGGCGCCAGGCGCAAGGCCTCGCGAAAGACCGCAGACGCTCCAGCGAGCCGTTCGGTGTGGGAGGCAACCTCAACCGGCAAGGCGACCATCCTTGCACCGTGCATGGACCGCGCGTCCTCGGCGATCCTGCTCAACGCCTCGCGGCCACCGCCAATGACAAAGGCATCGCCAGGATTGACGATGGCAACCGCTGCGCCGTGGCGCTCGCAAAGGCCATCGGCCTGCTCTCGCGAAGGGCCGCGAATGAACAGCAGTCCATCACCGGGCGCGCGTCGCCGCATCCATGGCATCCGCCCGGCGTGCCACAAAGTCGAGAGTGATGGTCGCGTCGCCCGGCGCCGGCTGCAATGCGCGCGTCGCGCGCAGCGCGGTTGTTCTGCCAGCTCGTCATCGCTGTTTTTCCTTCGTCGGACCAGCGCCGCCCTGCGGCATCAGCGTTTTTCCGATCGCATTCGTGAAGTTTCGGAGGCAGTCGGGACGGCGGGAGTGCTGTCTCTCCCGCCGTCCTTCCTTCCACCGGCCGTGCGTCAGGACCGGCAAAATGCGTCGTCAGCGAGTGGCCGGTTGATCGATGCTGCGTGCGGCGCGCGTGATCACAGCCGCAACTTCCTTCGGATGCGACTCGTAGACCGAGTGGCTCGCGCCCGGGATCACCGTGATGTGGCTCTTGGCGCGCTCGTAGTACCAGCGTTCCAGATCTGGATTGATGATCTGGTCGCCGCCGGCGACGATGCCCCAGCTCGGCTTGGTCTTCCACGCAGCCGCCGTCAGCGGCGTGCTGAACACCTGCGCCGCGGCCGGGACCTGGGAGCGCGCAACGAACTCGGCCCGCTCGCGCGGGAGATCGGGCGCGAACAGCTTCGGGAATTGCACGGGATCGAGATAGGTGAACTTGTCAGGCGTGATCTTGATGACGCCTTCGGTCTTGCCGAGCACGCTCGGCGTCTTCTTGCCCAGCGCCGATTCGTCCTCTCCAACGTCGGGCGCGTGCGCGGCGACGTAGACGAGGCCGGCGACATTGGGGTGAACGCCGGCTTCGGTGATGATCGAACCGCCATAGCTGTGGCCCACCAGGAGCGTCGGACCATCCTGGAGATCGAGAACCCGCTTCGCCGCAGTGATGTCGTCGGCAAACGACGTTTCGGGCTCCTGCACCATGGTGACGCGGAAGCCCTCCCTGGTCAGGATCTCGTAGACCGGCTTCCAGCCGGACGCATCCACCCAGGCGCCATGCACGAGGACGATGTTCTTCAACGGCTCCGCACGCGCCGGGGCGACGCCCGCGAACAGGGAAAGGGCGGCAGCAAAGGCGAGGCCAGCGTTGAGGTGTTTCATGTCTGGATCACTCCGGGTTGGAACGATCCGACATTAAGTTCGACGTTTGCCTGCGTATTTCGGCAAACAACGGCCCTTGCCACTTCGCACGCCGGGATATGTCCGCCGCAGCTCCGATTCCGCTCGCGTCCGGTTTCTTTGGCAGCACGACCTCGTGCGCATGCAGAGCGGCCGACGTTCTTAAGCGAAAGACCGCTCGTATCGATTCTGACATTCGAGACAGACGTTCAGTCACCGACACGAGAGGATCGACAATGACATCGAATTCACTCATCCGGATCGCAGCTGCCATTATATTCCTCCTGAATGCGGCAACTCCGGTTCATGCAGCGTCCTGCGAGGATTCGATCGGGCGTGTCCAGGCACAGCTGGACGCGGCGATCGAGAAGAATGCCGGCGCACATGGCTGGGGTCCGGAAAGCCTCGACGCACTACGCGGTTATCAGCCCACGCCGCGATCTCTGGCGCAGGCGGAAGGCGCGAGCGGAGCGCATCTTCGGCTCGCGCTCGATGCCCTCGATCGCGCGCGTGCCGCGGACCGTTCTGGCGACATCGCCGGGTGTCGCCGCGAGCTCTCCAGGGCGACGCTGCTGCTTCAGAAGCGGCGACAATGATTCCGGAGGGGATGCCTTTTCGATCGTGCGGCCAGACAGCGAGGCGTGCGTTCAGGGAATACCGGCACGCCGGCCGCTCCCTATCGTTCCGCGCAATGAAGGAATCCGGAGCAGCCCATGCGAGAGCAGCCCTCCTCGAACACGTCCAGATACCGCCGGCTTGCATCGATGCTTCCGGGCGCGGCGCTCGCAGTCAGCCTGATATCGTTGCCCTCTGCCGCGGCCATTGCGCAGATGGCGCTGCCGACGATGCCTCCATCGATCGGCATGCCCTCGACCTCGCCGCTCAACCTGGGTTCGACGCGGCCTGAAGGCATTCCGCTGGGCTCGACTGAGATTGCAACGCCGGGCGTATCCCCGATCACGCCATCGCAAGGCACGACGAACTGCGCCGCCTCAGGCAATCCCGGATCATCGGGAGCCCTGTTCGACGGCGGCGGGCTCTCCGGAAGCTCGTCACCTGGCTGCCCGAACGGCATGACGACCCAGTCAGCCTTGCCTCCCTCGACATCGACAGTCGGACGCGTCGGGATTCCGCTCGGATCCACCGAGCTCGGCGGCGCCGGAATCAGTCCGTTCGTGCCGGTGCCCGGCCCTGGCTCCAGCCCTGGCTCGATGGGCAGCACGAGTTCTATCGACGGTTCCGGCACTCCCGGAGATCAACAAGGACCATTGCCGTGAAACGGAACCTCACCATTGCACTGGTCGCTTTCGCCGCAATCCTGATCGGCGGAGGGCACTGGTTCTTCGGAAGCGATCGGAAGCCGGCCGTGGCGGCCGCGCCGGTGCCAGCCGCCGTGCCGGTGGTCGCCGCCACCGTCACCGGCAGGGACGTCCCGATCTACCTGCGCGGCATCGGCACCGTCATCGCCTACAACACCGACGTCGTGCGCAGCCAGATTCAGGGGCAGATCGTCAAGATCGCCTTCACCGAGGGACAGGCCGTCAAGGCCGGCGATCTGCTCGCCCAGATCGATCCGCGCCCTTACGAGGCCCAGATCGAGCAGCTGACGGCCAACCGCGACCGGGACCAGGCGCAGCTCACCAATGCGGAGGCCAATCTCTCCCGCTACAATCAGCTCGGCGACAAGGGCTATGCGACCCCGCAACTGATCGAGACGCAGACGGCGCAGGTGGCACAGCTCAAGGCCGCCGTGAAGGCGGACCAGGCGCAGATCGATCAAGCCAATGTCCAGCTCAGCTATACGCGCCTGACATCGGCGATTCCCGGCATCACGGGCGTTCGCCAGATCGATGTCGGCAACGTGATCCATCCGACCGATCCGAACGGTCTCGTCGTCGTCACCCAGATCGAGCCGATCTCGCTGTTGTTCACCCTGCCGCAGACGGACCTGCCCGTCATCCAGCAGCACGTCGCAAAGGGCGAGCTGAAGGTCATGGCCTACAGCCAGGACAACAAGATGAAGCTCGACGAAGGCACGCTGCTGCTGGTCAACAACGAGATCGCGGGAACGACCGGCACCGTTCAGCTCAAGGCGGTCTTTCCGAATCGCGAGCACCGGCTGTGGCCGGGCCAGCTGGTGAATGCGCGCCTGTTGCTCGAAATTCAGAAGAACGCGCTCACTGTCGCGGGCTCGGCCGTGCAGCAGGGACCGAACGGCAGCTATGTCTATGTCGTGACCGGCGGCCAGACGGCTAGCTTGCGTCCGGTTCACGTCGCACAGATCAGCGATGGCCAGGCGCTGATCGACCAGGGGCTGAAGTCAGGCGACGTCGTTGTGGTCGACGGCCAGTATCGGCTCACGGAAGGCAGCCGCGTCCGCGAACTGCATGGCAAGGCGGCGCGGGAGGCCGACCTGCAGAGCGCCGTGCAGGACGCGATCCCATGAACCTTTCGGCGCCGTTCATCCTGCGGCCGATTGCAACCGCCCTGCTGATGGCCGGCCTGCTGCTGTGCGGCCTTGCGGCCTATCCGCTGCTGCCGGTCGGTGCGCTGCCGAACGTCAACTACCCGACGATCCAGATCTCGGCGCAATTGCCCGGCGCCGACCCCGGCACCATCGCCTCGTCGCTCGCCACACCGCTCGAGCAGCAGCTCAGCCAGATCCCCGGCATCACACAGCTCACCTCGTCCAGTGCGCTCGGCGTGGCCCAGCTCACGGTGCAGTTCGAGCTGTCGCGCACGGTGGACAGCGCGGCGGTCGACGTGCTCGCGGCGATCAACGCCGCGAGCCCGTTCCTGCCGCCGAACATTCCCTACCCGCCCACGATCAGAAAGGTGAACCCGGCGGAGACGCCGATCATGCTGATCGCGCTGACGTCGGACTCGCTGCCGCTGACCACGGTCGACGCCTATGCGGAAAATATCCTGCTGCCGAAGATTTCGCAGGTTCCCGGCGTCGGCCTCGTCGGCATCGGCGGCCAGCAGAAGCCTGCGATCCGCATCCGCGTCAATCCGCAGGCGCTTGCCGCGCGCGGCATCGGCCTCGAAGACGTCCGCAACGTCATCGCCGGCGCGAACGTCGATCTGCCAAAGGGCACGCTCAACAGCCCGCGCGTCACCTATACGCTGAACACCAACGACCAGCTGCTGAAGCCCTCCGCCTACGAAGACCTCATCATCGCCTATCGCAACGGCTCGCCGGTGCGGATTCGCGACGTGGGCACGGCGATCGAGGCACCCGAGAACGACCTTCTGGCCGGCTGGTACGGCAAGGAGCCCGCCATCGTCCTCGCCGTCCAGCGCGTGCCCGGCGCCAACGTCATCGAGACGGTCGACCGCGTCAAGAAGCTGCTGCCGCAGCTGCAGGCTTCCGTTCCGCCGGCGATCAAGGTGACGATCGCCGCCGATCGCACCGCCACCATTCGCGCAGCAGTTTCCGACGTTCAATTCACGCTGCTCCTGACAGTCGCCCTGGTGGTCATGGTCATATTCCTGTTCCTGCGGAACTTCTGGGCCACCGTCATCCCGGCGATCACCGTTCCCCTGGCGCTGATCGGGACATTTGCGGTGCTCTATGTGCTCGGCTACAGCCTCGACAACCTCTCGCTGATGGCACTGTCGATCGCCGTCGGCTTCGTGGTCGACGATGCTGTCGTGGTCATCGAGAACATCGTGCGCCATCTCGAACAGGGCATGACTCCGCTGGAGGCGGCGCTCAAGGGCTCCGCCGAGATCGGCTTCACGATCGTCTCCATCACGCTATCGCTGATCGCGGTTTTCATTCCGCTCTTCCTGATGGGCGGCTACGTCGGCAAGCTGTTCCAGGAATTCGCCGTCACCATCACTGCCTCGCTGCTGCTGTCTCTGATCATCTCGCTCACCCTGACGCCCATGATGTGCGCGCGCCTCCTGAAGGACGATTCACGGAGAAAGCACGGCCGGATCTATCTCCTGTTCGAGCGCGGCTTCGATGCCCTGCTCGCGCTCTACGCGCGGGGCTTGCGCGTGGTGCTGCGGCATCGCTTCGCGACGCTGCTCGTCATGCTCTCGACCATCGCGTTGACCGGCTACCTCTACGTGATCATCCCGAAGGGATTCTTCCCGCAGCAGGACACCGGACAGATCGTCGGCATCACCGAGGCTGCCCAGGACATCTCCTTCCCCGCGATGTCAGAGCGCCAGCAGGCGATCGTGGGCATCCTCTCAAAGGATCCCGCGATCCAGTCGGTAGCGAGCTATATCGGTCCGGGCGGCCCGACCGCGACGCTCAACCAGGGGCGCATCTTCATCGTGCTGAAGCCGAAGCCCGAGCGCAAGGCGAGCGCCGACCAGGTGATCAACCGGCTGCGCCCGCGACTCGCCCACATCCAGGGCATCACACTGTACATGCAGGCGGCGCAGGACATCACGATCGGCGCACGCCTGTCGAAGACACAATATCAATACACCCTGACCGATGCCGATTCCAACGAGCTCACCCACTGGTCGGCGATCTTCCTGGAGAAGCTCCGCGCGCTCGACCTCATCAGCGACGTCGCAAGCGACCAGGCCAATGCCGGGCCGCGGCTGGAGGTCACCGTCAATCGCGAGGTCGCCTCGAGCTTCGGCATCCTGCCGACGACGATCGACAATGCGCTCGACGACGCGTTCGGCCAGCGCATCGTCTCCACCATGTTCACCTCGCTGAACCAGTACCACGTCGTGATGGAGGTCGATCCACGCTTCCAGTACGGACCCGAAGCGCTCAAGGACATCTACCTGAACTCGGCCTCCGGCCAGCAGGTTCCGCTGAGCACGCTGGTCCATGCCGTCATCAAGCCCGCGCCGATCCTGATCAACCACCAGAGCCTGTTTCCGTCGGTGACGATCTCGTTCAACCTGCGGCCGGGTGCCGCGCTGGGCGATGCCGTGACGGCGATCCAGAAAATCGAGAAGGACACCGGCAAGCCCGCCTCGCTGTCGACCTCGTTCCAGGGTAACGCCCAGGCGTTCCAGTCCTCGCTGTCGGGCACGCCGTTGTTGATCGGCGCGGCGCTGATCGTGATCTACATCATTCTCGGCGTCCTCTATGAGAGCCTGATCCATCCGATCACGATCCTGTCGACGCTGCCGTCGGCGGGGATCGGCGCGCTGCTGCTGCTGCTGGCGGTCCACATGGATCTCAGCGTCATCGCCATCATCGGAATCATCCTGCTGATCGGCATCGTCAAGAAGAACGGCATCATGCTGGTCGATGTCGCGCTCGAGGTGGAGCGCCAGCATGGGCTCAGCCCCGAGGAGGCGATCTACCAGGCCTGCACGCTTCGCTTCCGCCCGATCCTGATGACGACGATGGCTGCGCTGCTCGGTGGCGTTCCGCTGATGATCGGCTCCGGCACCGGTGCGGAGCTGCGCCAGCCGCTCGGCTACACGATCGTCGGCGGCCTGATGCTGTCGCAGATCCTGACGCTCTACACCACGCCCGTCGTCTATCTCTATCTCGATCGGCTGGGCAACTGGTTCACCGGACGCAAGCCGCAGGCGGCGAAGGCATCCACTCCATCCACGACCGGGGCAGAGACGGAATTGAGCCATGAATCCGCTTGAGAAAGTGAAGACCGGCATGACGGCGGACAAGCTGGTGACCGTCACGCGCGAAATGACGGTCGGCCATGTGGTGCCGGGCATGCCTGAAGTCTACGGCACGCCGATGATGATCTTGCATATGGAGATGGCAGCGGGATCGGCGGTTCAGCCGTTCCTGCCCGCAGGCCATGTCAGCGTCGGGATGATGGTCAATATCCGCCACCGTGCGGCGACGCCCGTCGGCCGCGCGGTGCGCGCGACGGCGCGATCGAGGCCAGGAGCGTTCTGTTCGAGGTCGAGGCATGGGGCGGCGACCGCAAGATCGGCGACGGCACCCACCGCCGTGGCGTCGTCAATGTCGCCGAGTTCGAGAGACGATTCGGCGTGACCAGATCCATGGCCGAGATGGCCTTAAAGTCGCACGCGGTTCGGCCGTAGCTTCGTGCGTTTTGGCAAAGCGCTTACGAAAACGCAAAAGACCGCCCTTCGGCGGCACGGTAGACCTTCCGCATGACAGTCGAACGCCTGGATGGCTCCAACCCCGTACGGCCCCGGCGATGGTGGCACCGCGTGCTGCCGATCCAGACGATACAGGATCGGATTCTGCTGTGGGCCTGGGGCAGCCTCGTCTTGACCCTGCTGTCCTTCGCCTGTTCGCTGCTTGGCGACAACTTCACGGTGATCGCTTTCGCCGCTTTTCTGGCCGCTTCGCTGACGCTCGTCGGCGCGATCCTGGATATCACGGCCCTGAAGAAGGCCCACGCCGAGTTGGAGCGGAGCGAGCTGCGCTACCGCCATTTGTTCAGCCGCATGCCGATCGCATTCCGGCAGCTCGACGCCACCAAGCTCGTCGTGCTGTTTCGAAAGCTGCGCGCCGAGGGCGTCAAGGATCTCGGCGCCTATTTCGACAGCCATCCCGAATTTCTCCGCACCTGCATGGATGCGCTCACCTTTCAGGAGGCCAACGAACGAGCCATCAAGATGTTCGGGGGAGGCGTCGAGGGCTATGTCGGACGTTCCATGGCCGATAGCTGGAAGGAACGCCCCGATACGTTCCGCCGGGCGATGGAGTCCCGCTATCGCGGCGAGACGAATTTCGAGGAAGAGACCAGGATGGTGACGTGGGACGGCCGCATCGTCGACGTTCTCTTCACGACCGCCCGCGTCGGCCCGATCAACGATCTCGAAGTCAGCCTGGTCGGCACGATCGACATCTCGCAACGTATTCGCGCCCAGCAGAAGCTCCAGCAGGTGCAGGCCGAGTTCGCGCATGCCGCGCGGGTCTCGATGCTCGGCGAGCTCACCGCCTCGATTGCTCATGAAGTCAATCAGCCGCTCGCGGCCATCGCCACCAACGGCGCAGCCGGACTTCGGTGGCTGAACAGGCCCACTCCCGATATCGTCGAGATCCGCAAGACGATCGAAAACATCGTCAAAGATGCGCAGCGGGCGGCGAACATCGTGTCGCGCGTTCACGGAATGGCTTCCCGGAGGGCCCCCGAACAGACATCGCTGTCATTTGATGAGATCGTTCGCGAAGCGCTTCTCTTCCTCCGGCACGAGCTCGAATCCCGCGCGGTGACGATCGTGCATCGGCCCGACCCGAGCGCGCCGCAGGTGCTCGGTGATCGCACCCAGCTGCAGCAGGTGATCGTCAATCTGGCGATCAACGCAGTGCAGGCGATGACGCAGGCCGGATATGACGATCGCCGGATCGTCATCAGCACGGTCTCGCCGGACGCTTCGACATTGTGCTGCACCGTCGAGGACAACGGTGCAGGCATCGCCGCCGAGCATGTCGACCGGCTCTTCGACAGCTTCTTTACGACCAAGGAGACCGGGATGGGCATGGGACTGCCCATCTGCCGGTCGATCGTCGAAGCGCATGGCGGCCGGATCGGCGCGGAAGGCAATGGCGCGCTCGGCGGAGCCCGTTTCTGGTTCACACTGCCGGTCTCCGTCCGGGCGGACTCGCCGCACTGCGACGCGTGACCGGAGCGTCTCGGCCGCGGGCTCTTATTGCCCGATCGCAGCCGAGCGCACCAGGCGGATCGGAACGCCCTTGTATGACGGCGTGAAGCTGAGCGGATCCCGGGCGTAGAGCGGGACCAGCGGATTGGTCTCCGGATAGTATGCCGCACAGCAGCCGGTCGGGAAGGAGTAGGCCACGACGCGGAAGTTGCGCACGATCCGCTCGGCGCCATCGGTCGATGCGGTTATCAGGTCGACGCGATCGCCGTCGGCCAATCCCCGCTTCTTCAGCTCATACTCGTTGAGGAACACCACGTCGCGCTGGCCGAACACACCGCGGTAGCGGTCGGACATCGAGTAGAGCGTGGTGTTGTACTGGTCGTGGCTGCGTATGGTGGTGAGCCAGAGGAAATCGGCATCGCTCTGCGGGTCTTCGCCGCACCCCGGAAACACCAGGAAGTTCGCCTTGCCCGACGGCGTCGCCCATATCCGCTCGCGCGCCGTCGAGGTGAGGTGAAAGCCGCCGGGGACACGAATACGGGCATTGTAACCCTGGAAGATCGGGAACACCGCCTCGATCGCATCGCGGATCCGGTCGTAGTCGGCAACGAAACCGTCCCAGTCGACCACCGTGCGCTCGCCCAGGGTCGCCTTGGCGACGCCGGCGATGATCGCGACCTCGCTGCGCAGATGCTCCGATGCAGGCTTGTTGCGGCCGCCGGACGCATGCACCATCGACATCGAGTCCTCCACCGTGATCGACTGCGGTCCCGACGCCTGGACATCGATCTCGGTGCGTCCGAGGCATGGCAGGATCAGGGCGGCGCGGCCATGGATCAGGTGGCTGCGGTTGAGCTTGGTCGAGACGTGGACGGTGAGATCGAGCTTGCCAAGTGCCGCCTGCGTCGCCTGCCAGTCCGGAATGGCGGCGGCGAAATTGCCGCCCATCGCAAAGAAGGCCCTCACCTCGCCGCGGATCATGGCCTCCAGCGCGGTCACGACGTTGTGCCCCGGCGCGGACGGCGGCTTGAAGCCGAAGCGTTGCTCCAGGCGCTCGAGGAAGTCTGCCTTGGGAACCTCGGTGATCCCCACGGTGCGATCGCCCTGCACGTTGGAATGGCCGCGAACCGGGCAGACGCCGGCACCTTCGCGCCCGACATTGCCGCGCAACAGCGCGAGATTGGCGATCTGCTGCACGTTGTGCGCGCCGCGCCAGTGCTGGGTGATGCCCATGCCGTAGACGATGATGGCCCGCTCTGCCTTCATGTACGCGCCGGCCGCATATTCCATGTCCTCGCGCGTCAGGCCGGACTGACGTTCGATGTCGGGCCATTGCGTGCGCTTGAGATCGTCGATCAGCGCTTCGACGCCGACGGTGTGACCGCGAATGAAATCCCAGTCCAGGATCTCCGGCTGCTCGGCGGCGCGGGCAACCTCGTCCGCCTCGACCAGGATCTTCATGATTCCCTTGAGGACAGCGACGTCGCCGCCGACCCGCACCTGGAAGAGCTTCGAGCTGATCGTCGTCGACGTCAGCGTGATCATCTCGACCGGGCTTTGCGGCGCCTGGAATCGCTCCAGCGCGCGTTCGCGAAACGGGTTGAACGAGATGATCGATGCGCCGCGACGCGCCGCATTGCGCAGGCTGGTCATCATCCGCGGGCTGTTGGTGCCCGGATTCTGGCCGAGGATGAAGATGCAATCGGCCTTGTCGAAATCTTCCAGCAGCACAGTGCCCTTGCCGACCCCGAGCGAGTACGGAAGGCCGACGCTGGTTGCCTCATGGCACATGTTCGAGCAGTCGGGGAAATTGTTGGTGCCGTATTCGCGTACGAAGAGCTGATAGAGAAAGGCTGCCTCGTTCGAGGTCCGCCCGGAGGTGTAGAACTCCGCCATGTTCGGTTCCGGCAGTGCCCTGAGCTCACGTCCGATCATGTCGAACGCATCGCTCCATTCCACGGGGAGATAGCGGTCGGATGCGGCATCATAGGCCATCGGATGCGTGATCCGCCCGACCATTTCGAGATCATAGTCGCTCCAGCTTGCGAGCTCGGTGATGGTATGCTCGGCGAAGAATTCAGGGGTGCAGCGCTTTGAGGTTGCCTCCCAGGCGACCGCCTTGCCGCCATTCTCGCAGAACTCGAACGACGAGGTGTGCTTCGGATCGGGCCATGCGCAGCCGGGACAATCAAAGCCCTGCGGCTGATTCATTCGGCTCAACGTCGCCGCGCCCTTCAGCGGCACGCGCTGGACCAGAAGCGCCTCGCTGAGCGCCTTGAGCGCGCCCCAGCCGCCGGCTGGTTCACGGTAGGGACGAACCGATTTCGTGGTCATCTCGATATCTCTCGATCTTGCACTTCTCCGGGCCAGTTAAGGATCGGACGGGCAGAGCCGTCTTTTCAAAACGAAGCCGAATTTCTCAATTGGACCGCTCGATTCCGGACCGCCGGTCGCAGCAGCCAGTGCATTCCGGCAAAAGGAGCGCCGTTCCCGGAAGCTGAAACGACGAGCGGAAACTAGGGTTGGCGGTTGGAGCCCCGGCGCCACAGAGGGCTTTCGCCAATCTTCAGGAGCGACCCAACATGTTTTCACGACGCGATTTGCTGGCCATGTCCGCGGCAGGCGCCGCTATGGTCGGCTCCAGTGCACAGGCCGCAACCTTCGGCAACCCGGATGAACCGCCGCAAGGGGCGGTAAACGCCAGGAGCCCGGGAAGCCTGACCGATCCCGGTCCGCAGAATCCCGCACTCGCCAAGCAATTCCCATCGGTGCAGAGCCCGCCCGCGACCGATGTCGGCGGCCTGCCGATGGATTGGGCCTCGTTCAATAACGCGCCGAAGCGGATCCAGAATGGCGGCTGGGCCAGGCAGGTCACCGTCGAGGACTTCGCCATCTCCAAGGAAATCTCCGGCGTCAACATGCGGCTGTCCGCCGGCGGCATCCGCGAGTTGCATTGGCATCAGGCCGCCGAATGGGCGATCATGACCTACGGCACCTGTCGCATCACGGTGCTCGACACCCAGGGGCGCCCCTATGTCGCCGACCTCAAGGCCGGCGACCTCTGGTATTTTCCGTCGGGCGCGCCGCATTCGCTGCAGGGACTGGGTCCCGACGGCTGCGAATTCGTGATCTGTTTCGATGACGGCCATGCCAACGAGTTCAACACGTTGCTGGTGACGGATTGGCTCGCCCATACCCCGCCCGAGGTCCTGGCCAAGAACTTCGGCGTCCCGGCCGAGGCCTTCGCCAAGATCCCGCTGCACAATCTCTGGATCTTCCAGGGGACGGTGCCCGGCGATCTCGCCGCCGATCGCGCCGCAGTCGCCAGGCACGCCGAAGCGCCGCCCTACCCGTTCGTCCATTCGCTCGGCAGCTCGACCCCGGTCAAGGAGAGCTCCGCCGGAAACATCCGCGTTGCCGACAGCAGCAACTTCAAGGTGTCCACCACCGTCGCCGCGGCACTGGTGACGATGCCGCCGGGAGCCGTCCGGGAAATGCACTGGCATCCGAACGCCGACGAGTGGCAGTACTACATCAAGGGCAAGGCGCGGATGACGGTGTTCGACACCGGTCCGAACGCGCTGACGACGGATTTCTCGGCCGGCGACATCGGCTATGTACGGCGCAATCTCGGCCATTACGTCGAGAATGTCGGCGACACCGAATTGCAATTCGTCGGAGTGTTCCGCGCACCGCGGTACGAGGAGGTCTCGCTCTCCAACTGGCTGACGCACACGCCGCCCAAGCTCGTCGCCCAGCATTTCAACATCGACGAGAAGCTGATCGCCCAATGGCCGGACAACGGCCCCGGCGTCATGCCCAAGTCCTGAATGTCCAAGTCCTGAATGCCGAAGTCCTGAAAGACAAGCTCCTGAACCTGGGCCATGAACGAGGGCCTGAACGAAAAAGGCGCCGGAAACGGCGCCTTTCTTCTTGGCCGCGATAGCTCACGGCAGGTTCGAGCCGCGCGTCCGTCAGTAGTGATCGACCGCCGCCGCGGACTTGCCGCGGAAGACACGATAGCCGACCGCGACATAGAGCAGCATCAGCGGAAAGACGAACAGGCCGGCGCCCCAGAACAGGAATGCGAGACTTGCATGAGGCGCCGCGGCCTCGTCGATCGTCACGACGAACGGGATCATATAGGGCCAGAAAGACAGGGCGAGCGTGCCGAACGCCGCCGCGAAGATCAGCGCGACCATGTGAAATGGCCAGTAATCGTCGTGGCGCAGGACACTCGTGGCGAGCACTGCGGCGGCTCCGGCGCCGACGAGCGGAAACAGGAACAGATAGGGCCGGTCGGTCCAGCGCTGCAGGATCGGAAGATGTTCGGCAAGCGCATAGGCGAAGACGACGATCAGGAACATCAGGACGCCGATGGCCAGCGGCGGGATCTGGCGCCGCGCGGCGTCCCGAACGGGACCATCGCACTTCCTCACCAGCCAGCAGGCGCCGAGCAGCGAATAGCCGAAGCAGAGTCCAATCCCGCACAGGGCAGAAAAGACAGTGAGCCAGCCGAACGTCCCGCCGACGTAGTCGCCCTTGGAGAATTGAAGCCCTGCGACCAGGGCCCCCACCATCGCGCCCTGCATGAAGCTGGCGGCAAGCGAGCCCGCGACGAAGCTGACGTCCCAAATCCAGCGCGAACGGAGCGCCTTGCCGCGAAACTCGAACGCCACGCCGCGCAGGATCAATCCGAGCAGCATCACGATGACCGGGATATAGAAGGCTGACATCACCGTGGCGTATGCCAGCGGAAAAGCGCCCCACATGATCACGCCGGCGACGACCAGCCAGGTCTCGTTGCCATCCCAGACCGGAACGACCGTGCGCAGCATCGCCTCCCGTTTCGCCTCGCTGCGTGCGAGGCCGAACAGCATCCCGACCCCGAGGTCGAAGCCGTCCAGAAGGAGATAGATCAGGATGCTGATGGCAAGAAGCGCAACCCAGAACGTCACCATGGCTATTCTCCCGCCTCGACGATGGTCGGCATTTTGTCGGCCAGCGACATCGGCCGGTTGGGCACGGGAACGTGCAGCGGCTCGCCGCCGA
>NZ_AJQE01000006.1 GCF_000261685.1 Bradyrhizobium genomosp. I (2014)
CGAACGAGAAGATGAAGGCGTACACCGCGACGAAGAGGATCAGCGAAGCCGTGGCGGCCGACGCGGTCAGGAACGGCGTCACGGCATCCGCCGTGCGTAGCACGCCATAGACAGTCCATGGCTGGCGGCCGACTTCCGCGGTGTACCAGCCCGTGAGGATGGCGATCCAGGGCAATGGAAAGCTGAGGAAGATGCCCCACAGCAGCAGGCGGCTGCGCTCGAGCCGGTGCCTGAGCCCGAGCCAGGTCCCGAGCCAGGCAAGCCCCAACATCACGAAGCCGCAGCCGACCATGATGCGGAAGGCAAAGAACGGGATCGCCACCGGCGGGCGGTCCTGCGGCGCGAAGCTGCTCAGGCCGACCTCCTTCGAGCTCAGGCTCATGCTTGCGATGATGCTGCCGAGCACGGGAATCGATATCGCGTATTTGTTCGATTCGGTCGCGGAATCCGGGATCGCGATCAGCACCTCCGAAGCCGGTTGCTCGTCATGCCAGCGCGCCTCGATCGCGGCGAACTTGGCCGGCTGATAGTCGTGGACGTAGTCGCCGACGAGATGCCCGATGAACAATTGCAGCGGAAGCAGCACCGCTGCGAGCGCAAGACCCATGCGCAGCATCACATGCGCCTCGGCCCGATAGGTCCGCCGCAGCAGATACCACGCGCCGGTCGCCGCCACGCAGAACGCGCCGGTCAGATAGGAGGCCAGCAGCATGTGCGGAAACCGGACCCAGACCACCCGGTTGAAGATGATCTGCGCCCAATCGTCAGGCACGAACTGACCGTTTTGCACGACATAGCCGGTCGGCGCCTGCATCCAGCTGTTGTTGACCATGATCCAGAACGCCGACAGCGTGGTTCCGAGCGCGACCATCGCAGTCGAGAACAGATAGAACCAGGGCGGCACCCGCGACCGTCCGAAGATGAGGATACCGAAGAAACCCGCCTCCAGCATGAAGGCGGTGAACGTCTCGTAGGCCAGCAGCGGGCCCTGGATCGGCCCCGACATCCTGGACAGCACGCTCCAGTTCGTTCCGAACTGGAACGCCATCACAACGCCCGATACGACGCCCATGCCGAAGGCGACACCGAAGATCTTGAGCCAGAACTCGAACAGCGTCCGGTACACTGGCCTGCCACTGTACAGGTGCATCGCTTCGAGCACGGTCAGCCAGGCGGCAAGCCCGATCGTGAACGCCGGGAAGATGATGTGGAACGAGATGGTGAACGCGAACTGCAGCCGCGACAGGAGAAGCGCCGTCGGATCCATTGGGAAGCCCCTTCTTTTCTCACGCTCGCTTCGCGAGCTCGTCCGCCGGATCCGGCACTTCACCGAGGCTGCCGGCCTCTTTGCGGAGGTCGTTCATTCTTGCCTCTCTGGCAGTTGATGTCGGCGGCGCCGTTCCGGCACTTGGCGGAAATCATAGGCCGCGCACGGCGCCCCCGCTTCCGCGAGCGAACGTCCCTTTTCCGAATGGCATGGTGCGTCGGCGCATGTCCGGGAGACCGCTCAGCCGGTGTCGCACCAGCGCCGATTCCGCAAGCACGCCAGGAGCACAGAGGTCGACAATGTGATCGGCACGGCAAGACCGGCCGCATCCAGCCGCCTCGTCGCATAGCCACCGACCGCGGCGCCGAACAGGAACATCAGGCTGAGCACGAGCATGGCCGCGCCGCCACGCGAGGCGTCGCGATCGGATGTCGACACGAATTGATCGATGGCGCGCAGCATGTTGCCGGTCACGGTGACCGAGAGATAGCCCCAGCGCTCGACGTGCCTGAAGCTGGCGGACTGCAGCGCGATACCAAAGGAGATTCCGAGGATCACGATCGGATCAGGGACCCGGTGCAGCAGCAGCATCGCCGCCGCGAGGCAGGCAATATGCGCCATGAGACAACGCAGCGGCGCCTGGATGCGGATCGCCACCCAGGCGCCGAGCAGAAAGCCGACGATCGGCAGCAGATGGTGCTCGGCCCGCGGCCACCGTCCGGACAGGGCGTCGATGCCAAGGAAGACGACATTGCCGGTCTGCGAGCTCGCGAACACACCTCCGAGCGAGAGCCAGGTGAAGGCATCGAGAAAGCCGCCGGACATGGTCAGCAGGGATGCAACCAGGAGCGACCGCTCCGGCATATGGGCTGTGACGCGTGGCTCGGCTCCCGGCTCCGCCGATGCGGCCTGCATCACCATCCTGGTCGGCCCGCAATGTCAACAGCCGGGGCGCGGCGCGGCCTCGTCGGGCAGCACGACGCGTCGCGGGTGCGTGAACACGCCGTATCCGTCATCGCGGGCGATCGCCACGAGCGTGATGCCCGCTTCCCTCGCGGTCTGGATGGCGAGCGCGGTCGGGGCGGACACGGCAACGACGACCGGGGCGCCGATCATCGCCGCCTTCTGCACCATCTCGACCGAGACGCGGCTCGTCAGGAGCACGGCGCCTTCGCAGGCCGAACCGCCGTCGCGGAGGATCGCACCCGCGAGCTTGTCGAGAGCATTGTGGCGGCCAACGTCCTCCCTGACCGGACCGATGCCGGTGCGAGGAGTCCAGAAGGCCGCGGCATGAACCGATCGCGTGTGCCGGTTCAATGTCTGGAGCGGAGACAGCGCCTGCATCGCGTCCAGCAGATCCGCTGCGTGAAAGGCAACGCCGCGATCTTTCACCCGCGAGGGCGCGCGGCGGGCCTGTTCAAGGCTTTCGATGCCGCATAGCCCACACCCAACCGGGCCGCTGATGGAGCGCCGGCGGGCCGCCAGGGATGCCGCGCGGTCGCCATCGAGCCACATCCGCACCTCGACGCCGAGTTCGTTCGGGATCAGATCGACGCTCCTGATCTCGCTTCTTCGTCCGACGATGGCCTCGGTGAGGCTGAAGCCGATACCGAAATCTTCCAGATCGGCGGGCGTTCCCATCATCACGGCATGGGTCGAGCCGTTATAGGTGAGCGCGATGGCCGTCTCCTCGGCAACCAGCCGCGAGGTCGACCGCATCTGACCGCCGCGCCAGGCAATCTCCCGGTGCCGCGTGAATGTCGAACCCGTCATCATGGCTCATAGCCTCGCGCTTACGAATTCGGGCCGCTTCGCCCGGTCTCGTACAGGAACCAGATCCGCCGCTCCGTCTCGTCGATCCAGTTTTCCAGCACGCTCGCGGTGGCGACATCGCCATATTCGTCACAGAGCTCGTGGACCCGGCGCATTTCCCGTGTCAGCTGCTGGTTGTCGCTGCGCAGCTCGGCCAGCATATCCTGCGGATCGACATAATCCGCATCGTTGTCGAGAATCCGCTGCTCGCGGGCGATGTGGCCGATCGAGCGCAGCGTGGTGCCGCCGATCTTGCGCGCGCGCTCGGCGATATCGTCGGTCATGGCGAAGATCTGTTCGGCCTGCTCGTCGAGCAGGAGATGGTAGTCGCGGAAGTGACTGCCCGACATGTGCCAATGGAAATTCTTCGTCTTCAGGTACAGCGCGAAAACGTCGGCCAGCAACGCTCTCAACGCGGCGGGAATGTCCCGGTTCGCATTGGCTCCCAGATCCGTCGGGCTTTGCAGGTCTGCTTTGGTCATGGTCGGCATCCTTGTTGGAGGGTCGGAAACTTCTCGCCAGACGGTGGGCAGCCGGTCTTTCCATCCCGAAGGATCGTTTCCGGATTGCACGCCTGCCAGCGCGGGAGGCTCATTCGGTCGGCTTCATCCGCTCCCGCTGCGGCAGGGGCGAGATCGTCGCGAACACGCCATCGCGACGGATCAAGGCGTGGAACAGGGCCGCGGCCAGATGCAGCAGCACGAGGGCGAAGAACGCGAGGCCCAGATACACATGGGCATTCCAGAGCAGCGTGTGCGCCTGGTCGCTCTGCGGCAGCAGCGCCGGTATCTGAATTCCGCCATACAGGACGACCGGATAGGCCGCGGACCAGAGCATGCCGAGGCCAAGCAACGGCATGACGATCATGAGGCCGTAGAGCAGCAGATGCGACAATCGCGCGCCCAGCTTCATCGCCGGCGGAAGGTCGGCCGGCAATGGCGGCGCGCCGAAATGAAGCCGCAGCGCCAGCCTGACCAGGACGAGCACGAGCAGTGCAACGCCGAGCGTCTTGTGGATCAGGATCAGCGGCAGGTATTTCGGCGCGACGGTGGACACCATGCCGACACCGATGAAGAGCATGGCGATGATGCAGAACGCCATCAGCCAATGCAGCAGCCGCTGAATCGGGGCGAAGCGATGCGGGACGTTGCTCATGGCTTGGCGGCCTCGTTTCTCGGATAATCCCTGGCTTCGGCCGCGCGCAGATCGTAGGATTTGCGGTAGACCGACGAGCGCGCCGCCGGGAAGGGATCGTCCGACACCCGGATTCCCTGCGGCAGCACGGTCGGATCGAAGTTGACGTCGCGGCAGGGCCCATCCCGCTCGGGTTCAATTCGCTGCACGACCAGCGTTCCGACCTGCACCTTGCGCCGGTTCTCCGGCCAGGGTCTGCTGGGATCAGCGGTCGGATCGCCCGGATCGGCGACCGTCGTGACCATGGTCCATCGTTGCGGCGCGGACCGTACCCGGTCCGTGATCTCCTGCTCGAGAAAATCCGGGCCGCGCCTTTCCAGCTCCGCCTGCGAGATGGCAGCAGGCTCTGCCATGGGCACCAGCGACCATCGCACGGCGTGCTCGTCGCCTTTTGCATTCGTGAAGACGAAGCTGTTGAGACTGTTGTAGGGTTCTTCCGCATAGCTTCCGGTCCAGGGAGCCGCCTTGGCCCAGGCCGCGAAAGCCGCGAACTCCGGATTTGCGCGCGTGAACGTCTTCATTGCCTCCGGATCCTTCTTGCCGGCCGCAACCAGCAGGTCGTGAAACGCCTCGGGCGTCGACACCGCAAAGAATGGCGGATTGATCATCGCCATTCGCCATTCCTCTCCGTCCGCCGCCGATATCTGGAGCCCCATGCCGCGCACGCGCACGGTCGCGTCCACCGCGTTCGGATCGGCCGTGCCGAGATTGAAACGACCGAGGACCGGATAGCGGCCCTGCACGAACACCTTGGCGCGGGACAGTTCCACACCATTTCCGCTCGCTTCGAACATGCCGGTGAAGCAGATGCCCTTGGCATGATTCCGCCGGTGTCCGAGCGGCGGTCCGCTCGGAGGCGTCAACGCCGCGATCATGCGATCCGGCGTAAGACGCTCCGGCGCGAGCCACCCCGCGGTGTATGCGAAGGCCGCCGCGCTACCGCCAAGGACGGCGGCAATCAGGGTGAGCCATCCAAGGCTCGAACGTTCTCGTCCACCCGACTGGTTCATCAAGTCTCCTTGCAACGCCTCGGCCGCCTGGCGCTCGAACGCGCGCAGCTCTCCGCCCAAATGACACGACGCGAACCTAGCGGATCGCCGCCATGCCGATCTTCCCAAACGCACCGTCAATTTCGCGAAGGCACGGCCGGCCTGCCCCTCAGCACCCCGGCGGCAGGATCGGCGAGACTCCGGGCGTCGGCGCCGCACCTGACGCGTTGGCCGGCAGCACTGTCGCAGGCGATGCCAGATTCATCGTCATTCCTTCCGCACAGGTCGAGGTGTTGGGGCTGGGGGCGACGGCAGCGCTTGGATCAATGCCCGTGCCGACGTCGCCGCTGATGACGACCGGGATCGTACCCGGAGGCGGCCCTGCCTGCACTTGCGGGATCGTGAGCGGTAAACTCGCAGCGCTCGCCACCACCCCGCCTGGCGTTGAGCTGCACGCCACCGCCACTCCTGTCCCTGACGGCGCGGCCGCGGAAATTGTCCCGGTCGAGCTCCCGTTTTGTCCCGTGACCGGTATGATTGGACCCACATTGCCCGCCGTCGGCGATCCCGTGCTCGATGCGGTCGGCATCGTCGGCACCGACGTCGGAGACGTCGATGGTGGTGCACAGACGACGACCGTCCCCGGCGTCGTCGGGTCCGAGGCGAGCGGAACCGGTGACAGCGTGGTGTCGGGCGCGCCCTGCACGGTCGTTGCGGAGAACGGACCCGGGCTATTGAGCGGTGAGGTGACGATCGCGCCCGGCACGGTCGGGAGGCTCATCGCCGTGCTGCCGGTCGTCGCGACCTGGGCTTTGCCCGCGGAGCAGCCGAGCAGCAGGACGGCAAGCGTGGCGCATACGATCCGGATCATGTCGACGCCCCCTGTCCCGCCTCATCCTTGCGAATGGTGACTCTGCTGCCCTCCGCCAGATTGACCGCCGGATTGAGCACGACTTGCTCGCCGGGCCGCACGCCCTCGCGCACCTCTATCGAAGTGCCGAAATCTCGCGCGATCGAGATCTTCTGCAAATGAACGGTGCCGTTGCGCACGACTGCGACATGAAGGCCGTTCTGATTGAAGACCAGCGCATCGGCCGGAACCGACATCGACGGCGTCTTGCGCGGGATCGACAGTTCGACCGTGCAGTAGATGCCGGGGCTCAAGGCACCGTCGGGATTGGGCACGTCGATCTCGGTCAGCAGCGTTCGGCTCCCGGGCTGCAACGCGCTCGCGATGCGCGTGACCTTCCCCGGAAATGCCCGGCCCGGAATCTCGGGAACGTGAATCTCGGCATCGACGCCCGGCGCGACGCCGAAGGCCTCGTCCTGCGGCACGAAGACTTGGGTTCGGATCACGTTCGAATGCATCAGCGTGAACATGAAGGTCGATCCAGCCTGGACGAGGCTGCCATTGTCCACGTTGCGTTGCGTGATCACACCGTCGAACGGCGCCACCACACGCTGATAGGCCTTCTCCTGCTGGAGAACACGAATCTGCGCCTCCTGTGCCGTGATGTTCGACTGGGCGACGTTTACGGCGGCCTGCTGGGCGCGCAGGGTGAGACGGTCGTTGTCGCCCTGCTGCGCCGTCAACCAGCCCTGCTTGACCAGATTGCTGTCCCGCGTATTGGTGACGTCGGCAAGCTCCCGACTCGCTTGCGCCTGCTGCAACGCGGCCTGGTTCTGCGCCAGCGTCGCCTGCGCCTGCGCGATCTGCTGGTCGAGTTCCGGCGCGGTGATCTCCGCAAGGAGATCGCCCTTCTTCACATGATCGCCGATGTCGACGTAGCGCTTCTCGATGTAGCCGCTGGCCCTTGCAAAGATGTTCGCCGCCTCGAATGCCGTCGTCGTCGCCGGCAGGGTGACTTTCGTGAACTCGGCGCTGGCGCGGACCGTCCCCACACGAACCGCCGGAACGGCGGTCCTGATCTGCTCTGCCGATACGGCAAGTTCGCGTGCGGCCTGATAGTGCCGCCAGGCGCCCACGCCGACACCGCCGGCAAGGAGCACGAGCATGGCGCCGCCGAGCCATGCGCCGCCGTAGCGGCGCCGCGGTCGCGCGTCCTTGCCGGGCAGCTCCACGATGCGGCGGCTCTCCGCATCATGCGGCCCGCTCACGTCGTGGCTATTAGTCCGCACGCGAACATCACTCATTCCGGTAACTCCTCGAACACGCCGTGGTGAGGCTTGCCGTCATTGCCCTTGCGCAGCCAGGCAAAGAGATAGGGCACGATCAACAATGTCGTCGGTGTTGCGAACAGCAGGCCGCCGATGACGGCGCGGGCGAGCGCCGCGTTCTGCTCCTCGCCCGGGCCTCCGATCGCCATTGGAATCATGCCCACGATCATCGCGGCAGCCGTCATCAGCACGGGGCGGATTCGCGTGCGACCCGCGCTCAGCGCAGCTTCGAACGCAGTGTGCCCATTCAATTGCGCATCGCGGGCGAAGGTCACGAGCAGGATGGAATTGGCCGATGCAACGCCCACCGCCATGATCGCGCCCATCAGCGAAGGCACGTTCAACGTCGTCCCCGTGATGAACAGCATCGTCACGATACCGCAGAAGGTCGCCGGCAATGCCATGATGACGACGAAGGGATCGCCGAAGTTCTGGTAGTTCACGACCATCAGCAGATAGACCAGGATGGCGGCAAACAGCAGACCGATCCCGAGATCGCGGAACGATTGACGCATGCTCTGGATCTGCCCCAGGACCTGAATTGAATTTCCCGGCTGGAGCCGCTTTTGAAGCGTCGACGTGACCTTGTCGATATCGGCCGAGACGCTGCCGAGATCGCGCCCCTGCACGCTCGCATAGACGTCAAACACCGGCTGGACGTTGGCCTGGTTCGAATTGGTCGGCACAGTCCCCCGCTTGAAGGTCGCGACATTGCTGAGCAGTCCAGGCACGGTTTGTCCGCTTGCAGCCGACGAGGCCGACACCGGTGTGTTCTCCAGCGCATTGAGTGAATTGGCTCGATACTCGGGCGTCTGAACGGCGAGATAATAGGGGATGCCCGACGTAGGGTCGGTCCAGAAATTCGGCGAGACCTGGACGGACGAACTGAGGCTGACATTGATGTTGGTTGCCACCGTGCTGGCATTGAGCCCCAGCTGTGCGGCCCTTGTGCGGTCGATGTCGGCGTAGAACGCGGGAGCGTCGACCTCCTGTTGAAGATGCGCGTCGACGACTCCCGGAATCGCCGCCAGGCTCTTTTGCAGCTCCTTCGCCACGGACAGATTGTTGGCGCCGTAGCCGACGGTACGAACGTCGATCTGCGCCGGCAGCCCGAAATTCAGGATCTGGGTGACAATATCCGCCGCCTGGAAATAGAAGGTGTCTTCGGGGAATGCCGCCGGCAAAACCTGGCGCAGCTTCCTGACGTAATCCGCAGTCGGCCTGTGGCTGTCCTTGAGCGATATGAGGATCGTGCCGTCGTTCACCCCTGTCGTCGAACCGTCGGTGAAGGCCAGATTGTAGGAACGCGCCGGCAGTCCGATATTGTCGACGATCAGCCCGCGATCCCGGTCCGGAATGATTTCGCGGATCTTGTCCTCGACCGCCTGGAAGATTGCCTCGGTACGCTCGATGCGGGTCCCGGCGGGCGCGCGAACATGCAGCTGGATCTGACCGCCGTCGATCAAGGGATAGAAATCCCTGCCCACGTAGACAAACATGACGGCCCCGAGCCCCAGCACGAGCACGGCCGCGACCGGCACGATGCTGCGACGCCGGAGCAGGGTCGTCAGGAGTTCGGAATAGCCGTCGCGCAGGCGCTCGAAGCCGCGCTCGAACACGGCCGAGGCGCGCGAAAACATGCCGGACGAACGCTCGCCATCGCCGTGGCGCCGCTCGCACTTCAGCAGCAGACCGATCGTGATCGGCGTGAGAGTCCGCGACAGCGCATACGAAGCCAGCATGGCAAACACCACCGCAAGGCCGAGCGGCGTGAAGAGGTATTTGGCCGGTCCTTCGAGGAATACGACGGAGGTGAAGACGCAACTGATGGCGAGCGTGGAGACGAGCGTCGGTACGGCGATTTCGGCCGCGCCGTGCAGCGTCGCCTCCGACAGCGGCATCCCCTCCTCGGTCCAGAGCCGATGCGTGTTCTCGATCGTCACCGTCGAATCGTCGACCAGGATGCCGACCGCAAGCGCCAGCCCGCCCAGCGTCATCGTGTTGAGGGTCTCGCCCAGGAAATGCAGGACGATGAGCGAACACAGCATGGCGAGCGGGATGGAGATCAGGACCACGAGCGTCGACCGCCACGATCCCAGAAAGACCAGGATCATCAGCGCCGTGAGACCGGCCGCGATCGCGCCTTCGCGCAGCACACCGTCGACGGAGTGGGTGACGAAGACCGATTGGTCGAACAATTCGGTGATCTTCAGCCCGGCTGGCGCCGAAGCCCGAATCGACTTCAAGGCCTGCTTGACGCCGTTGACGACGGCAAGCGTCGAGGCGTTGCCGTTCTTGATCACGCTGAGCAGAACCGAGCGGTGACCGTCCTCGCGCACGATATTCTGCTGGACCTGATATCCGTCCCGAACCTGGGCGACGTCCTTCAGCAGGATCGTCGCCCCATTGGCGAACTTGACCGGGATCATGTTGAGATCCTTGATCGAGGCCGGCGTCGCATTGGTCCGCACGGTGTACTGGGTGTCGCCGATCTTCGCCGTTCCGGTCGGCAGCGTCAGGTTCTGGGTATTCACCGCATTGACGATGTCGAGCGGCGTCAATCCGCGCGACAACAGCTTGTTCGGATCGATGTCGACCATGATCTGGCGATACTTGCCGCCCGCGGGCGTCGGCAATGTCACCCCGGGAACGGGAGCCAGTTGCTGCCGGATCCGGTAGATGCCAAAGTCGTACAATTGCTGCTCGTTCAATTTGTCCGACTCGAGACTGAGCTGAAGTACCGGCACGCTCGACGCGTTGAACTGCACGATGACGGGCGGCTGAATGCCCGGCGGCATCAGGGCGCGGATGGCGTTTGTTGCCGATACGATCTGCGAGATCGCGAGATCGAGATTGACGTCCGGCTGGAAGTAGATCTTTTGAACCGACAGGCCGTTGAGCGTCTGCGCCTCGATGTTCTTGATGCCGCTGACATTGGCGCTGATCGAGTACTGGCTGTAGGTGCTGACGCGCTGCTCCATCTCCGGCGTCGAGAGGCCGGTGTAGCTCCAGATGACCGTGACGACAGGGATGCGGATCTCGGGAAAGATGTCCGTCGGCGTCGACCAGACCGAGATGCCGCCCAGAAACAGGATCAGCGCCGCGAGCACATAGAATGTGTGCGGAAACCGGAGCGCAAAGCGGACAATTCCCATGGAGACGACTACCTGGAGCAGGTTGCGGGAAATTTCTGTTCAGATGACGACGAGGCGCGGCCGTTCAAATGACAACGAATTCGGCATCGCCGGCGCTCGATCGCTCATGTCGAAGCGAACGCCACGCGCCTCGCGCGCGAGATGTTGTCCGGACCGGCGGGTGGCGACAGGGACGGCGCCACGTGCCGCCCCTGTCCGCGGGAGCTCGCCGGCTCCTCCGTGGCGCGGATCGCGGCGCACCTGACCTTTGCAAAGGCGCGAATCTCGATCTGCCGAACGCGCTCGCTGGAGATCGAAAGCTCTCGGGCAAGTTGCTCGAGCGTCGGGGGATGCTCCGCCAGCCGTCTTGCCTCCAGCACGCGCCGCTCGCGCCACGTGAGGCCGTTCAGCGCAGCGCGCAAGGCGTCGGTCCGATGCTTCATCTGATCCTGATCGGCAAGGATGGTCTCGGCGTCGCTCGCCTCGTCCACCAGCAAGGCTTCCCACTCGGAACCGTGTTCGTCGCCGCCAACACGCGCATTCAGCGACAAGTCGCCGTTCAGGCGGCAATCCATCTCCATCACGTCACGGGCCGAGACTTCGAGCTTGGTGGCGATCGCCTCGGCGACATCAGGCGTAAGCCCCGCCATCCCGCCCCGGCCATCCTTTCTCATCTCGCGGCGGAGCCGGAAAAACAGCTTCTTCTGGGCGGCCGTCGTTCCGATCTTGACCAGCGACCAGGAGCGCAGGATGTATTCGTGAATGGCGGCCTTGATCCACCACGTCGCATAGGTCGAAAATCGCGAGTTTCGACCGGGCTCGAACCGCGACGCGGCGATCACGAGGCCGAGACTGGCTTCGGCCATGAGATCGGCGAACGGGAGATTGTACCCCCTGTAGCTCCGCGCGACCTTGGCGGCGAGCCGGAGATGGCTCGTGACGAGCATGTTCGCGGCATCACCGTCCCTCGTCTCCTGCCAGCGGCGCGCAAGCTGCTGCTCCTGCTCGCGTTCGAGCAGGTCGTACCGGCCGATGACTGCGGAGTACGCACTGAACACACCGGCCGCCGTACGCCCGCCCGGCTCAGCCGCATCGATCTTGCTCAAACCCGCGCGACGCATTTGCATCCTTTGCTCCCACATTCTAGCCGACGAAGGGACAGTAAGAGGCCTCCGAATGACGGCGCCAGTAAATTGAACTTAACGAGCCTGAATTCGCTTTCAGAGATCTCGACCTTCTTTCCGCTTTGCACGTGTCGCACACGGCATCGGCGGTCATCGGCGCTCACATCGGCGCGAGGCTCGCGTGAAGCGAGCTAGCGGACGCGGGTGCCGCGGCCTCGCGCGATGTCGCTCCCGTCGGGACCAGGATCTCCACCCGTCCGCCCGGTGCCGGGCAAATGGTCAGGCAGAAGCCGTGCAGCTTGACGATGGCCGCGACGAGGCTCAGTCCCAGTCCCACTCCCGGCGTATTGCGCATCTTGTCGGAGCGGTAGAACCGACGCAGCACCGCCTCGCGCTCCCACTCGCCGATGCCGGGCCCCGTATCGCGCACGCGCATGAGCACGGCCCCGTCGTCCGACACCAGTTCGAGCGTCACCCTTCCGCCCGCCGGGGTGAACTTGACGGCATTGTCCACGAGATTGGCAATCGCCTCGAACAGCAGGTCCCGATCGCCCCGCACCTTCACTTTGCGCTCGATCTCGACCTCAATCTCGATATCCTTGTCTTCGGCAATGGGTTCGTAGACGTCGCACACCTGTCGCAGGATCTCGTCGAGCGCGACGTCGCCGAAACCGGCCGTACGGCTGCTGCTCTCGATTTCGGCGAGGCGCAGCAGCGCGGTGACGATTGCGAGCGATTGATCGATTCCGGCCATTGCCTTGTCCACGATTTCCTGAAGGTCCTCCAGCGTGGCCGCATGCGTGCGCCCGCGCTCCAGTGCCAGGCGGACTCGCGTGAGCGGCGTTCTGAGATCGTGAGCGATATCGTTGCCGACACCGGCAAGAGCGTTGATCGTGGTCTCCATCTCATCGAGCATGCCGTTGACGATCCCGGCCAGCCGCGCGAACGGATCGTCCGCATTGGTCTGCGGGAGCCGCTCGCGGAGATCGCCGGCAACGATGCGCTGAACCCTCTGGTTCACCTGCTCCACGCGCCTCTGGGCGCGGACACTCAGCCAGGCCCCGGCCAGCAGGCAGAGGCAGAATGCCGGCAGCAGCCCCAGCACCAGCGCCTGCCCGACGACGCTGGATATCTCGCGCGTCTCGTCGACGTTCCTCCCAATCACGAGGATATGGCCGCTGCCCAGCCGCCTGCCGGCGGCCTTGACGACGGCATCGCGATCCGCCGACGGTCCGACCCGGGCGAGCCGTACGCTCTGAACCGGTCCGCCGAGCTCGAACTTCGACGGCAATCGCGCGATGTTGCCAGCAAGCCGGGCCCCTGCGGCATCGAACAGCCCGGCATATTGCACGCCCCTGGAATCTTGCTTGAGATGGTCTGAGATCGCGTCGATGAGGCGGCCGGGCGGCAGTTCGGCCATGGAGTTGAGCTGCGTGGCGATCATGAGGTCGGATCGCACGATCAGGTAGTCGTCGATCTTCCAGTAGATGAACGCGAACAGCCCGGCGACGAACAACGCCAGTGCGGCCGCTATCGTCGCGGCCCACAGGAACGTGTTCGAACGAATGAACTGAATCTGGCGCATCGATCCGCCGGACTTGTCAGCGAGTGCGCAGCACGAAGCCGGAGCCGCGAACGTTGTGGATGAGCTGCGTCTCGCCGGAGCCGTCGACCTTGTGACGAAGGCGGCCCATGTGCACGTCGATGAGATTGGTGGTTGCCGGCACGAATTTGTAGTTCCAGACCTCCTCGAGCAGCATCGCGCGGGTCAGCAGCTGATCGCTTCGGCGCATCATGTATTCGAGCAGGCGGAATTCGCGCGGCAGCAGATCGATCTCGCGCTCGCCTCGCCGCACGGTCCGCTCGATCAGGTCAAGCTCCAGCGGCCCGGCGCGCAACGTGGTCTCTCGGCTGTCGATCGGACGGCGCAGCAACGCCTCCACCCGGGCGACGAGCTCGATCAGCGCGAACGGCTTGGTGAGATAGTCGTCTCCGCCGACGCGCAATCCGCGCACCCTGTCATCGACCGCGCCGAGCGCACTCAGCACCAGGACGGGCGTCCTGACCTGATCCTTGCGCAAGGCCTCGATGACGGTCAGCCCGTCCATTCCGGGCAGCATGCGATCGACGATCAGGGCATCGGGAGACGATTCGCGCGCCCGATCGAGACCGCCGATGCCGTCGGGCGCCCATCGCACCTCGAATCCGCGCTCGGTGAGTTCGGCCACGATCGCATCGGCGGTCTCGGCATCATCCTCGATCAGGAGAATCCGCGTCATTGTGCTGGTCCCACGTCCTGCGAGGCCTCGAGGCCGGCGGCGAAGCATGGGCTCGGTGATCCGTGTCGGCATGTTCAACGCCCGCCCGGGCCGAACACGCGAGGCAGGACCGGCATGCGACGCACCGCTGGCTCGCAGGACAAGTAACCCTGCGCGGAATGGCACGCCATTAAATAGCATGTCAGAGAACAGGGGCGCGCAGCCACCGCTGGCGTCGGCGCGATGGCGATCGAATGTGCTGTCGCAGCGATCATTTCTCATCTCCATGCTGCAGGACGCTTCCACACATAAGTCCTCGGGGAGGCCGCTGTTACGCGGCGGAAGCGCAATCGTTGCGCGTTTGCACGATCGTGCTTGCCGGCAAGGTCGGAATCACGGGCCATTGAACGCAGGTGAGCAATTCGTGCGTTTTGTTGACGCGCGCTCGTCCGCACCTCCTTCGCAGGCCGGCTTGGAATGCCGGCTGTCATCAAAGGAGAAGCCAAATGACCACTCTCAAGCTCTTGTCGACCGGACTGATCGCAGTCGCCATGCTCGGGGGACCCGCCATGGCGCGGGAAAGCCATGCCGTCGCGCGATCATCCGCCATGCAAGCCGATCCGATGGCATCGGACGGGTCGGTCTATCAGATCGGCCACGCCTGCGTTCCGGCGCCACGTGTCGGCGCGTTTGCGACGGCGCCATGGACCGGCAACAACGTTCCCTGTGAGCCGGGCCCCGGCAGCTTCTGATGCCGACAACGCAGCGGCCGGCCGGGCGGGCGTCTCGCTCGGCCGCCGCCGTTCAACGATGGGGATGGGCCCGACGCCGGGCCCGCCCTCGCCCGGTCGTCGCGCCGGATCACTCTCGCCGATGCGCAGCGCCCCGCTCCTGAAATCGATTTCAGTGGGATTGCCGCTAGACCCTCCTATCTCCCTTCACGACGGGGCTTGCTGACGGCACGAGGCTGAAGCGACGGCATCGGCCGCCGGGCATCTGGACACGAAAGGAGTCCCTCATGAAACGAGCATTGATGATCATAGCGACCGCGGCGCTCGCCTCCGCGCTGGCTGTCGGAACGGCCGAGGCACATGGCGGCGGTGGCGGTGGCCACGGCGGCGGTGGCTTCGGTGGCGGACATATGGGCTTTGGCGGCGGCCATATGGGGTTTGGTGGCGGCGCGCATTTCGGCGGCATGGGACATGCCGGCGGATTCCGCAGCGGAGCCCGATTCGGCGGCGAGCACCTCGGCTTCGGCGATCATGTCGCAACCGGCGGCCTGCGGCAGCACGCATTTCACCGCTATGACCGCTTCCGGTCCGGATATGGCTTCTACGGCTATCCGGATTGCTATGACTGGTACGAGCTGCATCCCGGCCGGCCGTTGCCGCTGAGCTGCAGCTAATCCTGTGAAAGGCGCCGATCGGTCCGGACCACGCCAGCGCGCAGTCCGGATCGATCCAACACCAGCGGATGGCGCCTGTGCGTCATCTCGGGAGGATGCTGGCACGCCGGATGCATCGAGTGAGGCAGGCCCTATTGCATCCACGCACGGAATCGCCGATCCAAGCTGGACAAGCGCGCCACCCGGGGGGCGCAGGCGCAATGGAGAGTCCCTTGGCTGAGAGCGCGCATTCGACAGTTCGGTCGCTCGACCCCCGCGGGAGATGGTCCGAGCTGTCCCAGGCAGAGCGCGATGCCGCCTATGACAACAACGCGGCCGTCAAGAACAGCGCGGCCCTGATCGCCGAGCGCAACGAGGCCTCCAGCCGGTTGCGGGGCACGTTGAACTCCAACCTCGACCTGCCCTATGGCAAGCGGGCCAACAACAAGATCGACCTCTATCCGGCCGCGAAACTTGATGCGCCGTGCCTGATCTTCCTGCATGGCGGCTATTGGCAGCGCAATTCGCGCGAACTGTTCGCCATGCTGGTCGAAGGCGTCGCCGCGCATGGCTGGTCCGTTGCGATACCCGGCTATTCGCTGGCGCCCGAAGTGTCGCTGACCGATATCGTCGGCGAAATCCCGCGTGCACTCGACTGGCTCGCCGCGCATGGTCCGTCCCGCGGCGTTGCCGGGCCGGCCGTGCTGGCGGGCTGGTCCGCCGGTGCCCATCTCGTGGCGATGGCGCTCGATCATCCGCATGTCCACGCGGGCCTGGCGATATCGGGCGTTTATGATCTCGCGCCGATCCGCGATACCGGGCTCAACAACGCGCTGAAGCTGACGGATGCGGAAATCGCCACGCTGTCGCCGCTGCGCCTGCCCGTGACGCCAAAGCGGCTCGACATCGCCTATGGCAGCAGCGAGCTGCCGGCCCTCGTGAACGATTCAATCGATTTCCACGACAAGCGCGCCGCGGCCGGAGCGCCCGGCAAGCTCATTTCGGTCGAAGGCGCCGACCATTTCACCATTCTCGAGGCCCTGCGTCGGCCGAACGGCATCCTGGTGGAGGCCGCTCGGCGGTTGCTGGACTAGAACTGCGAAAACAACCCCATGCACAGTAGAGACGCCGTTGTTTTCAAAGACACATTTTTGAAGACGGATCGACGCCGACGACCGCTTTGACTCGTCGGGCAAAACAGGGGCATGATGTCATCATCGCCCCGGCTGCCGCTCCTGCATCTCAATCCAGATTTGCTCGCCGATGATGCGCACCGGATAAAGCCGCAGCGGCGGGCTCGGCCATCCCGCGGTGATTGCTCCATCGCGCAAGTCGAATGATGCCGCATGGCGGGGACAATGGAGTCGCCCCGCTGTCACCTGCCCCAAGGCCAGATCCGCCTGTTCGTGCGGGCACGCACGTTCGCAGGCGACGACGTTGCCCTCGTTCCAGATCACGAGCAGGTCGCGCCCGGGGACGCGGACGATTGTCTCCGCCTTCAGCCGGTCGAGATCGCAGACGGCAATCCACCCGGCATCGTCACCCACCGAGATAGGCCTTGCGCACATGCTCGTTCGCGATCAGCTCGGTGCCGGCGCCCGACAGCACGATGCGGCCATTCTCGAGCAGATAGGCATGATCGCACATCTCCAGCGCGGCGAAGGCGTTCTGCTCGACCAGCAGCACCGTGGTGCCGGCATCGCGGATGCCGCGGATGATTGCAAAGGTGCGCTCGACGATGTTGGGGGCAAGCCCGAGCGATGGTTCGTCGAACATGATCAGCCGCGGTCGCGACATCAGCGCGCGCCCGATCGCGAGCATCTGCTGCTCGCCGCCGGACAACGTCCCCGCCGCCTGCCGGCGTCGCTCGGCAAGCCGCGGAAATTCCGCGTAGATGCGGTCCCGGTCGGCTGCGATCTCGCCTGAACCGCGACGGAGGTAAGCCCCCATGTCGAGATTTTCCTCGACGCTCATGTGCGGAAACACCCGCCGCCCTTCCGGACAATGCGCGATTCCGCTCGCCAGCACGCGCGGGGCCCTGGCGCCGGTGATGTCGATGCCCTCGAACCGCATCTGGCCCGAGCGTGGCGGCACGAGGCCGGAGATCGCGCGCAACGTCGTGCTCTTGCCGGCGCCGTTGGCACCGATCAGCGCGACCAGCTGGCCGGCCTTCACGTCGAGTGAGATGCCGCGCAGCGCAGTGACGCCGCCATAGCCGCACACCATGTCGCGGATCTCAAGCACGTGCAGCTCCATGTCCGAGATAGGCTTCGATCACCGCGGGATCGTTGCGGATCACGTCCGGTGTCCCTTCCGCGATGATGCGGCCATAGTTGAGCACCACGATGCGATCCGAGACCGTCATCACCATCGGCATGTCGTGCTCGACCAGCAGGATGGTGATGCCGCGATCGCGGATGCTGCGGATCAACTCTACGAAGCGGTGCGTTTCCGAGGCGTTCATGCCGGAGACCGGCTCGTCGAGCAGCAGCATCGATGGCTCTGCCGCAAGTGCCAGCGCGACACCGACGAGACGCTGCTCGCCGTAGGACAGTGAGCCCGCTGCATCGTGCGCGCGGCGTTCGAGACCGACCCATTCCAGCAGTTCGCTCGCCCGCTGCCGCAGTCTTCGCTCCGAGGCACGCGCGCCGGGCAGCCCGAGGATGGCATCGAGCAGCCGGACCCGGCCCTGACGATGCAGGCCGATCAGGAGATTGTCGTAGACGGTGTCGTTGGGAAACACGCTGGTGCGCTGGAAGGTGCGGATCAGACCGAGATCGGCGACCTGATGCGGCTTCAAACCGGCGAGCGCAGTGCCCTGATAGGTGACGCGACCCGCGCTCGGCGTCAGGAAGTCGGTCATGACGTTGAAGGCGGTGGTCTTGCCGGCGCCGTTCGGCCCGATCAGGCTGACGATCTCGCCCTCGCCGACCGTGAAACTCATGTCGGAGATTGCGACCAGGCCGCCGAAGCGGACGGCGACCTGCTCGACGCTCATGGCAACGCTGCGCGCCGTCATCACGCCGGCTCCTTGGCAGCGGTCTCGGCCAGGGCGACGGGCGCCAGCGTCGTCACCCCGCTCCGTCGCCGGCCGAACCGCTGCGCGAGCGACGGCACGATGCCGCGCGGCAGCACGAACAGGATCGCGATCAGCACGCCGCCATAGGCGATCCACTGCGCTTCCGGCGCCATGACCGGCCGCAGCGCGACCGGCAGCAGCCCGAAGATCAGGCCGCCGACGACCGGGCCGGCCAGCGAGCCCTTGCCGCCGCTGATCACCATGATCACCATGGTGACGGTGTTGATGAAGGCGAAGACCTCGGGATCGATGATCCGGATGTAGTGCGCATAGAGGCTGCCGGCCGCCCCCGCGATCGCCGCCGATATCACCGCCGCGATCGTCAGCGTCCTGGTCACGTCGATGCCGACGGAGACCGCCAGCGTCTCGTTCTCCATCAGCCCGCGCATCGCGCGGCCGAAATGCGAATGAACGAGGCGCGCGATCAGGAGATAGGCGACGAGCGCCACCACCAGCACGAGGTAGTAGTTCTGCATCTTGGTGCGAAGGGTCAATTCACCGAAGCCAGGCAAGGCCAGCGCGATGGAGGGAATGTTGGTCAGCGCCAGCGGGCCCTGCGTCAGCTCGACCCAGTTCAGCGCGACCAGCCGGACCACCTCGGCAAAGGAGATCGTCACGATGACGAAATAGGCGCCACGGACGCGGAACGAGAGCAGCCCGACGAAATAGCCGCACAATCCGGCGATCAGGATCGCAAGCGCGAAGCCCGCGATCGGCGGCCAGGGCGCGTGGACCAGACGGATGTCTCCGGGCAGGCCGACGTCGAAACCGAGCGATGTCAGCGCGCTGACATAGGCGCCGATGCCGAAGAAGGCGATGTGACCGAGGCTGAGCTGGCCGGTGAAGCCGAGCAGCAGATTCAGACTCATCGCGCCGATGACGAAGATCCCGGTCGTGATCAGCGCATTCAGAAGATAGGGATCGCGCAGCCAGAGCGGCACCGAGGCCAGCGTCGCGACGGCGAAAATGGTGATGGCGGTCCTCATCCGACGCGCTCCGCGCGCGCGAACAGGCCGGTCGGCCGGAAGATCAGCACCGCGATGATGATGAGGAAGCCCATGGCGTCGCGGTAGCCGGACGAGACGTAACCGGCGCCGAGCTCCTCGGCGAGCGCCAGGATGAAGCCGCCGATCACGGCACCCGTGATGTTGCCGAGGCCGCCGAGGATGACGATGGCAAAGGCCTTCACCGCGGCGAGATCGCCCATTTGCGGGAAGATCACGTAGACCGGCCCGAGCAGCGCGCCCGCCGCGGCGGCCAGGCTGGAGCCGATCGCGAATGTCGAGGTGTAGATCATGTCGACATTGACGCCCATGAGCGAGGCGGTGTCGTGGTCCTGGAACGTCGCGCGCATCGCGCGGCCGAGGCTGGTCTTGTTGATCAGGAGGTACGTCACCAGGATCAGCAGCGCCGCGGCGGCGAGAACGAACAGCCGCAGCCAGGACACCGATACCGGCCCGAGCACCAGCGGCGCCTCCGGAAACGGCGTCGTCACCGATTTGGCGACCCCGCCCCAGATCCACAGCGCACCCGACTGCATCGCGATCCAGGCGCCGATCATGACCAGCATCGTGGTGTCGATGTCGGAGCCACGCAGTGGTCGCAGCAAGGTCAGCTCGATCGCCGCCCCGAGCAGCCATCCGGCCAGCACGGCCACGGGCAGGGCCAGAAAGAAGTTCAGCCCGAGCTGCTGCACCACGATGAACATGATGTAGGCACCGAACGTGTAGAGCACACCATGCGTGAAGTTGACGACGTTCATGATGCCGAAGATCAACGTGAGCCCGATGCCCAGCAGCGCATAGGTGCCGCCGAGCACGAGCATGTTGATCAGATGCTGGAGGAATTCGCTCAAGACCGTTCCTGTATGACTCGTAGTGAGGCGAGAGCGGCGATGTGCCGCTCTCGCCTGTGACAGACCGACGCTAGAGCGTCTTCATCGCGACCTTGCCGTCGTTGATCTCGATGAGATAGACGTTCGGCTGGCTCTGCCCGCTCTCCTTGCCTTCAGGACCGGACTTGCGGAACACGATGTCGCCGTTGAGTCCCTTGATGTTGATGTTCCACAGCGCGGCCTTGATCGCGGCAGGCTCGGCCTTGCCGGCCTTCTCGATCGCGGCCGCCGCGGTGCGGATGCCGTCATAGCCGCGGAAGCTCTCGGTGCAGCCGGCGAACTCGAAGCCGCGCTTCTTCCATTCCGTGATGAAGTAGTTGGTCGCTTCCGGATTCGGCGTCTTGTCCGGGAACCAGGGCAGGAAGGTGGTGAGATGCATGGTGCCGTTGGCGGCGGCCCCCGCCTGGGCGATGATCTGGTCCGGGTTCTGCGAGCCGCCGGTGGTGATGATGCGCTTCTTCAGGCCCAGCGCGGCGGCCTGCTTGAAGATCAGCGTCAGTTGGTCGACCGCGGTCGTGACGATGACCGTCTCGGAATCCGAGCTCTTGATCTTGGAGAGCTGGGCGCTCATGTCCTGCGCGCCCTGGTCCATGGTCTCGACCAGGCCGATGCTGATCCCCTTCTCCTTCATCATCTTGCTGAAGTCCTCGGCAGTGCCGCGGCCCCAGTCGTTGTTGATGACGAGGAAGTCGACCTTCTTGAGCGCGAGCTTGTCGACGATCCCCTTGAACGCGGCCGCCTCGATTGCCGAGGGCGGCGAGATGCGGAAGATGAAGGGATTGCCCGTCGTCGTGATCTTGCCCGAGGACGAGGTCTCGACCACCATCGGCGTCTCGTATTCCATCAGCTTCGGCATCACCGCGAGCGTCAGGCTCGAGCCCCAGGCCCCCATCAGCACCGGCACCTTGTCGCTGGTGATGAGCTTCTCGGCGACGGCGGCAGCTTCGGTCGGGTTGCTCTTGTTGTCCTCGATCACCAGCTCGATCTTCTTGCCCAGGATACCGCCCTTGGCGTTGATCTCGTCGGCGGCAATCTTCGCGCCGTTGACGACGTACGTGCCCGATGCCGCGAACGCGCCGGTGAGCGGCTCGTTGACGCCGATCTTGATGGTCTGCGCCTGCGCGGCGCCGCCGACCAAGGCCGCCGCAAGCGCGACGGCCGGAACCAGTCCGAGTGCTCGTGTCATGTTGTCTCTCCAATTCCCACGCTGTTGATGTCTAGTCTGTCCAGGCTTCGTCACTTCCGGTGTGCGGGCACACCGTCACCCCGCCCCGCTCCGGCGGCCAAAGATGCGGGCGATCCGCGCGCGCAAGACGTCCGACGCAATCGACCAGAAGCTCAGCTCCGCCGGGGCGATCTGCTCCGATGACGCGCCGGACATCTGGCGATCGAGATTTACCGCGAACTCCGCGATCAGGCGCCGGGCGAGATCGCGCACCAGGCCGGGCCGGCCGATCTGGGCCAGCATTCCCGTGAGCGTGTAGCCGATCGACAGCTCGACCGCGGTCGCCGCACCGCCTTCGAGCGGAAGCAGGCGATAGCGAATCTCGCCTTGCGTCGCAGAATGGCTGCGGCGATCGGTGCCGATGCCGACGATGCGGCCGGAGAGCGTCACGGGATCGCGCTCGACGCGCGCGGCGCCCTCGAAGGCCGCGGCGACCGGCCCGAGCCTGACGCGGATGGCGCCTTCGACGCGCTCAGGGCTCGGTACCCCCGTCAGCGCAACGCCGGGAAGGCAGGATGCAATGCCCGCGATATCGTCGAACATCGCGAACACCTTTGCCGGCGGATGCGGCAGCGTGAAGCGCTGGTCGAGAACGGTCGCCGGGGTGAAGTCGTGGATGCTGCCCGGCGTGGCACTCTCTGATGCCGGAGCCAACGCCTGCTGCGCAGACCGCGGCTCGCTTCGGCTAGATGCAGCTCGCCCCGAGCCGACGGGGCCGAGACCGGTCCGGCCGCCATCGGCCAGCGGCCCAATGTTGCGCGCGCGCCTCGCCTCGATCACGGACTGCACCGCGCGCACGATGCCGACATAGCCGGTGCAGCGGCAGAGATTGCCGCTCATGCCGACGCGGATGCGCCGCTCGTCGGCGTCGGGCAGACGCAGCACGAGGTCGCGCGCCGAGACCAGCATTCCCGGCGTGCAATAGCCGCATTGCAGGGCATGCTCGCGGGTGAAGGCGGCGCGCAGCTCGACCGTAACCTCGTCCTCGTCGAGGCCCTCGATCGTGGTGACGTCGGCCCCCTCGCAGGCCGCCGCATAGGTGATGCACGAGCGCGCCGGCACGCCGTCGAGCAGCACGGTGCAGGCGCCGCAGACGCCGTGCTCGCAGCCGAGATGGGTGCCGGTCAGATCGAGCTTGTCGCGAACGAAATCGGCAAGGCTGGTGCGCGGCTCGGCCGACAGCTCCACCGCGCGGCGGTTGACGTTGAGCGCGATCGTGCTCATGCCGCGGCCTCCTGGACGGCGCGCTTCAACACGCCGACATGGATGTGGCGCTGCGCGGCATCGTCGATGCCGGCCTTGGCCAGAAGAGCGTCGGCGACACGGACGTCGAAACGCTGCTTGTAGTCGGCGGCAATCCGGCCGCCGAACAGCTCGGCGGCGTCGGTGATGACGATGGGAGCAGTGTCGATCGCGCCAATCACGATCCGCGCGGAAGCCGCGGCGGGATCGATCAGGACCGCGCCGATGGCATGGGCGAACTCGCCGGTCTTGCGGCAGCTCTTGGCATAGCCCCAATGCGCCGAGACCGATCGCGCCGGCACATGGACCGCCTCGACGATCTCGCCCGTGTGCAGCGCGGATTCCAGAGCGCCCACCACGAACGCCTCGACGGGCATCGTGCGCGCCCCGGCAAGACTGCGCAGCGTCACCCGTGCGCCCAGAGCGGCGAGCGCCGAAATCCAATCCGCGGCGGGATCGGCATGGCTGAGCGAGCCGCCGATCGTTCCGCGGTTGCGCACGGCGCGATAGGCGATGTTGGCGGCCACGCCGCGCATGGCCCCGCGGGTCACGTCGGCCGCGCGCCCGTCTTCGATATCGGCATGGGTGACCAGGGCCCCGAGCACGAGCTCGCCGCCGAAAATCTCGGCGCGCTTGAGCTCGGCAAGAGCAGAAATGTCCACGATCAGCTCCGGCTGCACCAGCCGCAGATTGAGCATCGGCCCGAGCGACTGGCCGCCGGCGATGATTTTCGCCGAGCCGCTGCCGGCAGCCAGCATCGAGAGTGCTGCCGTGAGATCGCATGGGCGTTCATAAGCGAAGGAAGCGGGCTTCATGCCGCACTCCTTTCGGCCACGCGCGCGGCCAAGACGGCAGCGACGACCCGATGCGGCGTGATCGGCGATTGCATCAGCTCGACGCCGAGCGGGCGCAGCGCGTCGTTGACGGCGTTGGCGATCGCGGCCGGCGGCGCGATCGCCCCGCCCTCGCCGATACCCTTCACGCCGAACTGCGTATAGGGCGACGGCGTCTCCATGTGATCGAGGCGAGCCGCGGGAACTTCGGTCGGTCCGGGCAGCAGATAATCGGCGAGCGTCGTCGCCAGCGGCTGACCGGAGGCATCGAACGGCATTTCCTCGTAGAGCGCGGTGCCGATGCCTTGCGCGAGGCCGCCATAGATCTGGCCGTCGACGACGAGCGGATTGACCAGCACGCCGCCATCCTCGACGATCACGTAGTCGAGGATCTCGACCTCGCCGAGATCCGGATCGACCGCGACCACCGCCGCATGCGCGGCGTAGCTGAAAGTGCCGCTGTCGCGCACCGGCTTGTAGCCTTGCGTCACCTCGAGCCCGCCCGGATCGACGTCGGCCGGCAGATCCTGCGGGCGGCGATACCAGGTGTGGGCGATCGCCTTCAGGCTGACGCTGCCATTGACGCCGCGCACCTCGCCATCCTGCAACACCACCGAAGCCGGATCATGCTGCAACAGCTTGGCGCCGATGCGTCGGGCGCGCTCGCCGAGCTCGCGGCATGCGGTCGCCACCGCGCCGCCCGCCATCACCATCGAGCGCGAGCCCCAGGTTCCGGTTGAATAGGGCGTCATCGCGGTGTCGCCGAGGATGATACGGATCTTCGCGACATCCACCCCGAGGATTTCATGCGCGACCTGGGCCAGCGTGGTCTCCATGCCCTGTCCGTGCGAATGCACACCGACGCGGAGTTCGAGGCCGCCATCCGGCGTCAATCGTGCGGAAGCCTGCTCGTGGCCCGGCACCATCGGGATGCCCCAGCCGGAATAGACTGACGTGCCGTGCGCGGCCTGCTCGCAATAGATGGAGACGCCGACGCCGATGCGGCGGTCGTCGGCCTCACCTTTGCGCTGGCGGCCGCGAATGGCATCGATACCGATCTGTGCCAGCGCGCGGCGCAGCGCTTCCGGATAGTCACCGCTGTCGAAATGCTTCCTGGTGATGTTGTCGAACGGCATCTGTTCGGGGCGCACCAGATTGCGCAGCCGCACCTCTCCGGGCTCGAGCCCGGCCTCCGCCGCCACGAGATCGAGCATCAATTCCAGCGCGAAGCAGACGCCGGTGCGCGCCACGCCGCGATAGGGCAGGATCGGACATTTGTTGGTGGCGACCGAGAAGGTGCGGCAGCGATAGGCCGGCATCCTGTAGGGCCCGGGCAGAATGCTGGCGACCTGCGCGGCTTCGAGGCAGGCCGAGAACGGATAGGACGAGTAGGCGCCGGAATCCACGGTCGCCTCGCAATCGATGCCGCGCAGCGTGCCGTCGCGGTCGGCGTAGACCGTGATCCTGTAGTGATGTTCGCGGCAATTGGAGCTGGCAACGAGATGCTCGCGGCGATCCTCGATCCAGCGCATGGGATGGCCGCAGCGCATCGTCAGCCAGGACAGGCAGACCTCTTCGGGCAGCAGGATGCCCTTGTGACCGAAACCGCCGCCGACGTCAGGCGAGATGACGCGTATCTGGCCCTCCTCCATGCCGAGACATTCGGCAAGACCGCTGCGCGTGATATGCGGCATCTGCGCTGCGGAATGCAGCGTCAGCTGGTCCAGCCTCGGATCGAAGGTCGCGACCACGCCGCGGCCTTCGAGTGGCGACATGCACTGCCGCGCAGTCGAGATTTCGCGCGTCACCTTGATCGGCGCATCCAGCGCGGCCGAGATATCGACCTCGTAGTTGGTTTCGAGGAAGACGTTGTCGCCCCAATGCTCGTGCACCAGCGCCGAGCCGGGCGCGCGAGCCTTCAGCATGTCGGTGACGGCGGGCAATTCCTCCAGATCGAGCGTCACCGAGGCCGCAATATCCTCCGCCTCGGCGCGCGTCGGCGCGAGGCACATCGCGACGAGCTCGCCGACCTGGCGCACCTTGCCGGTTGCCAGCACCGGCTGCTCGGAAGTCTTGAAGCCCGGAAGAGCCGAGATCGCGCGAATAGGCTTGATGCCGTCAAGATCGGCCGCCGTGAACACGCAGCCGCGATGGCGTTCAGGCACGTGGATGCCGCGGATGCGCGCATGCGCCAGCGGGCTGCGCACGAAGGCGACATCCTGCAGGCCGGCGAGCCTGATATCGGCGACATACTGGCCGCGGCCGCGCATCAGGCGGTCGTCCTCCTTCCGCGGCAGCCGCGCGCCCACGCCCTGCCCGGACCTGCCAGAACGAAACTCTCGCTCGTTGCGCAACTCCGCGTCCTCCCTCACCGCCCGTCCCTACGCCGCAACGGCCTGTGGCAGGATCGGCGCGACCGCGTCGAAGCGTGCGCCGGCGCGCAGGCAGAAAGCCGGCTGCAGCAGGCGCTCGGCGATCACCTCGTTCTTCTCGTTGTCCTTGAGGACGAAGCGGCCGTTCTGCTCCGAGAGCACGGAGACGTCGGCATCCATGCCGACCTTGAGCGCGCCGATTTCCTCGCTGCGGCCGAGCATCTTGGCGGGATTGGAGGTGACCATCGGCACCACCTGCTCCAGCGTGAGGCCGAGCGCCATCATCGAGCTCATCGCTTGGACCAGGCTGAACTTGGCCTGTCCTGCGAAGGGATGGTTCTCCTCGTCCTCGTGCTGGTCGGGCGTCCCGGCCGGCGCGGGCACATGAGTGTTGTAGCCATGGATGTCGGCGCCGAGGGTGGTCGGAACGATGCCGGCGGCGATCGCCTTCTTCGCGAGCCGATAGGAGAAGTGGCTGCCGTGCCCGACATCGACCTTCAGGCCGCGATCGAGCGCGGCCTGGATCACCGGGTGGACCTCCCCTTCACGATTGACGAAACCGCCGGGATGGCGCGTGAAGGGATGGGCGAGAATGTCGCCCTCGCGCAAGAGCGGGATCACGCGCGTGAGGATCGTGTCGGCATCCTCGCCGTTGGCGCCGCTCTCGGGCAGGCCCCAGAGCTGGCCGAAATGCACGTAGACCGGCAGATCGGCGCGCTTGCCGATCTCGGCCGCCATCTCGATGACGCGAATGCCCCAGCGCGCGAAACCGCCGATCTCGGCGTGGGCCTTGATGCCGCGCACGATGTCGGGATTGGCCGTCGCCGCCTTGACGGTCGCGTCGATGTCGACGCCGTCGGGGCTGTAGAGCTGCGGATAGAAATGCCCCTCGAGCCCGCCGACGAGATAGGCTGAGATAAACGCGTAGACGCGCGAGGCCGAGGCTTCCGCGATGAAATGGCGGAAGCCCGGCAGCGTCATGCAGGACGGACCGCCCTGATCGACCAGCGTCGTCACGCCGGACTGCACGCCGACCATGTCGGGGTTCATGCCGAAGCGGCCGGAGACATATTGATAGACATGCGCATGAGTGTCGATCAGCCCGGGCAGCACCAGCTTGTCGCTGACGTCGACGACCTCCCTGGAGCTGGTCGGCAGAATGTCGGACGCGACCGCTGCAATCCTGCCGTTGCGGATGGCGACATCCTTGATGCCATCGACGCCGGAGGCCGGACAAATCACGCGACCGCCTCGCAGCAGAAGGTCGAAGCTGGCAGTGACGGACATGGTGCTCTCCTCTTCTCGCTCGGGCGAGGGCCTCGCCCGAATTACGAAGCATGCTTCGTATTTCGACATTACGAAGCATGCTTCCCATTTTGACAAAAGCAAGCTTCGTGCCATGATCCTGATGTGGCGGGCGCACTCGAATCGAGCTAAGCGCGGCAGGGTTCAGGCTTGGGAGAGTGTGCATTGCGGCAGGCGAAGACACGTCGCGGCGGGGGCAGGCACCGCCCCTGGCCATTGTCGGAACGGCCCGGCTACCTGATCCGGCGGCTGCACCAGATTCATGTCGCGCTGTTTCAGGAAGCCTGCGGCGAATTCGAGGTCACGCCGCTGCAATACAGCCTGCTCTCGGCGCTGGCAGCGCGTGAAACCGCCGATCAGACCACTTTGGCCGCCGATATCGCCCTGGATCGGACCACGACGACCGGCGCCTTGAAGCGGCTCGCCGCCCGACATCTGGTCGAGCGCGCCATCAACAAGGACGATCGCCGGGCCCGGCTGTGCCGACTGACGCCGGCCGGTGCCGCGCTGCTGGTCAAGATCGAGGGCGCGGCGCGACGGGCGCATCGTGCGACGCTCGGCGATTTGAGCCAGCGGGAACAGACGCTTTTCATCGAGATGATGCAGCGCATCGTCGCCGGCAACCCCAGTCGCGACAGCGCCGCTGCCCTATTCGATTAGGAGTGACTGCCGCGCTTTTGAGTTGGGCTGCTCAATTTATCATCGTACCGCTGCCCGGCCGGGCAACATCGTCCGCCTCTCGCCGGCGCGCCAGACGTGCCGAAGCGCCCTCACGCGCAGGATCGGGCTGCGCCTGAAAACGCAGTCGGATCCTGCGCGACGCGCGCGACCTCCGGCATCGACTCCCCCTGCTCGGCAGCCTCGCAATTCAATGGCACGATTTATGCTGCCATGATGCGAAGCGTGCTTCGTATTGGGGGATGTCATGACGGATTCCGAACTTCGCGCTGATATTCACAGCATCGAGCCAATTCCCGACGCGGACCGGGACTCCACCGGGCCGCAGCAGATGTGGATCTGGGCCGGCGCCAACATCGCGCCGGTCAACTGGGCGCTCGGCGCGCTCGGCATCATCCTGAAACTCGGGCTGATGGAGACGATCGCGGTCATCGTGCTCGGCAACATCGTCGGCTGCGCGATCTTCGCGACCTTCACGGTGATGGGGCACAAGACAGGCGTCAATCAGATGGTGCTGAGCCGGTCTGCCTTCGGCGTCCGCGGCGCCTATCTGCCCAGCATCCTGATGTTCCTGATGACGCTGGGCTGGATCGGCGTCAACACCTACTTCCCGGTCAAGGTCTCGATGGGCATCCTCGGCCAGTTCGGCGTGCCCGACACCTGGCTGATCGAGATCGTCGTCATCACGCTGGTGATGGCGGTGCAGGTGCTGATCGGCGTCTACGGCTTCTACGCGATCCGCACCTTCGAGAAATACACGGTGCCGCCGACCATCGCCATCATGGTGCTGATGAGCGTGCTGGCCTGGACGCGGCCCGGCGTCGTCAACTGGAGCCTGACCACCTCGCTGCCGCCCGGCGCGCATCTGGCGATGCTGACGATGCTGATGACCGCAATCGGCGTCGGCTGGGGGATTTCCTGGGTCACCTGGGCCTCCGATTATTCGCGCTTCGTGCCGAGAAGCGTGCCGTCGAAATCCGTGTTCTGGTACAGCTATGTCGGCATGTTCGTGCCGACGGTCTGGCTCGGCATTCTCGGCGCGACCATTGCCTCGACGACGCTGGACACCGATCCTGCCAAGATGGTGAGCGCGGTGTTCGGCGGTCCCGTCAGCATCCTCGTCCTCCTGATGGTGCTGCACGGCCCGATCGCGACCAACATCCTCAACGTCTATTCGGCGACGCTGGCGGCGCTGAGTGCGGGGCTGAAGTTCTCGCGATTCTGGCTCACCGTCATCGTCGGCGTCGCCGGCTATCTGGTCACCCTCTATTTCATCTTCGCGCCGTCGTTCGCGAAGGCGTTCGACCATTGGATGATCAGCCTGCTGTTGTGGATGAGCCCGTGGGCCGGCGTGGTGCTCGCCGACTTCTTCGTCAAGCGCCAGGGCAGGATCGACGTCGCCGAGCTCTATCGCTCGCCGGAGACCAGCGCCTATGGCGACATCAATTGGGCCGGCATGATCGCGTTCTTCGCGGGTCTCGTCGCCGGCTGGCTGGTGGAGGACGGCCTGGTCGGCGCGCTGCAGGGGCCAATCTCGATCAACCTCCTCGGCGGCGCCGATCTGAGCTGGCTGTTCGGAATTGGAGTCGCGAGCCTCGCCTATCTTGCGCTCGGCAGGTTCGCGACCTCGCACTCGCCGGCCGTCGCGAGCGGCGCAGGCAGGTAGCGGCGGGGACGGACCTCGTCCTGCGATCAGCCCTGCTGGCCAAGCCTCACGATCGCGTCGCCGGGCACCAGACCGAACCTTAAAACGTTCCGGCCATAGTGACCCGGAACGTCAGCGGCTCCACGGGGTGCAGCACGTAGTCCATCACGCCGTTCTGACAGGCTGCCGTTGGCGCGGTGCCTGACGTGCAGAGGTTGTAGAGCGTGTCGGTCTTGAGCAGCGACCCATAGGCGTAGGTGATCTGGTTCGCCTTCGTGTTGAAGAGGTTGAGAACGTCGAGCTGAAGGCGCCAGCCATTGTCGATACGATAGCCGAGGCGGCCGTTGAAGATGCTGATGGCGGAGGAGCGGAACGCATTGTCCTCCGTCAGAGGGCTCGAGGCCAGATAGCGCCAGCGCAGGGTTCCGAACCAGCCGGCCTTCTCGCCCAGCGTGACGCCGGCTGACGCCACCATCGCCGGCGCGTTCGGAATGTAGTTTCCGGGCGCATTGCCGGTCTGCGCCTCGGGATAGCCGGCGAGCGAGGCATAGACCTCCGCCTGCTCGCTGTCATAGCCGCGAAAGCGCGCATGCGTCATTGCGAGATCGGCGTCGATGTCGACCCACGACCATGGCCGGTAGTGGTTGGTCCACTCGAAGCCGTAGCGGCGGCTGGCGCGGGACGCCGAGGTATCGCCGGCATCGCCGGAGAACAGGATCTCGGAATCCTGATCCAGGATGAAGAGGCTGAGCGAGGTGTCGAGGCCGGGAACGATCCTGCTTCGAACACCGATCTCTGCGCCTCTGGTGCGCACCAGGAGCGGCGACGGCGTCAGCCGTGTCGCGGGATCGGCGGGATCCTCCGTCGTGGTCGCGCCGCGGGCGTCGTTCGAATGCATGCCGTAGCCGGCACCAAGGAAGAATTCGGTCCGGTTGAACGGACCAAGCACCATCCTGAATTTGGGGCTGCCGAGCGCGGCATCTGCGCGACCGGAATTGCCGGCATTGAAGAGGGAGGCGACGTCCGCGGCATAATAGTCGCCACGCCAGCCCACCGTCGTCCTGAGCCAGTCGGTCCAGCGCACCATGTTTTCGGCATAGATCCCGACGCTGCCCTCGCCGACCTTGTCGCTGCGGATATTCGCAAGGAAGCCGCGCTGAAAAGTGTCGGTGAGCGCGAGGTCGATCGCATCGTAGCGCGACTGCAGGCCGAAGGTGGTCTGCATCGGCAGGCCGGCAAGGGAGCCGTTCAGCGTGCGCGAGACGTTGGCGCCGGCCATCAGGCGGTCGTCATGCTGGTGGAACTGGTCGCCGAGCACGGGATCGTCGAGGAAGTAGGTGAAGTTGTTGAAGAGGTCGAGCTGGCTCTTCACCACATAGGCGTTGGCCTTCCACGACCCCACATCGTCGGTCTGCGCGATCCGGCCGGAGAGCGCGAAACGGTTGGCGTTGCCACCGTCGCTCGGGTCTTCCGAACCGTACCGGTCGAGCAGGCCGCCGGTGATGGCGCGCTGCGGCACCTGGTCGGTCGAATTCCATTTGTTGACGTAGGCCATGCCGGTGACGGACACGCCGTCGGTCGCGGTGCCCCGGCTGTAGCGCACGAAGCCGTTGAGCTTTCGCACATTGTCCGGATTGTCCCACGGGCCGTTGTAGGTGCCGATCTCGCCAGCGACCAGCAGCGAACCGTCACCGACCGTCGCCGAATCCATGCCGAGCAGGCGGCGGTAGCCGAAGCTGCCGGCGCTCACCTGCGCGAGTCTCCTGGTGCGGTCGATCAGGTTGATATGAACGCTTCCGACCGAGGCGAAATCGCCTTCGTCGGCGAAATAAGGTCCCTTGCGCACGTCCATTGCGGCGATGGTTTCCGGGATCAGCCAGTTGAGATCTGCATAGCCCTGGCCGTGCGCGTGGGTGCGCATGTTGACGGGGACGCCGTCGACCGTGATCGCAAGATCCGTGCCGTGGTCGAGATTATAGCCGCGCAGGAAATACTGGTTGGCTTTGCCCTCGCCGGAATGCTGCGTCACGATCAGGCCCGGCACGGCTTCGAGCACCTCGCCCGGCCGCGAGACAGGGCGCGCGTTGATCTCGTCGCCGGAGACGGTGATCTCGCTGGCCATGCCGGCCTCGCCCTTGGCACCCGAGCCGGCACTGCGCGCATCCGATGCCTGCATCGGTGCTGGATTCAGGAAGATGCGGTGACCGGCCGGGGGCGGTCTGCCGGCGCGCCGCGATGCGACCGGCCTCTTGCGCCCCGGCGTCTCGCTGCCCACGACCTGAACCGGCGGCAGTTCGCGTGAGGCGCCATTGTTCTGCGCGAAGGCGCGGCCGTCATCCGCGAGCAGCGCCAGGGCCGAGAGTACCGTCAGCGCGCCGCCGCGACGGCCGGGCTCAAGCCACCTCGGTCGCATCGGCGCATTCCAGAACTTTCGTCCCGGAACGGCGGCGGCCGTCCGCAACGATGCGGCGGTAAAGCACGACCGAGACGAGCCACGCGATCGCGAACAGCGCGATCACGATGAAGCCGACATTGGCGAGCGAATCATTCAGACCGTCGACGAGCGTCCACATGCCACCGGAGAGGCCAAGTCGATCGCTGATCAGGCCGAGCGCCTCGATGCCGCCGATGAACAGCGCCACTGCGACGGAGGCCCCCGTGATCGTGAGGTTGTACCAGAGCTTGCGCAGGGGATCGACAAAGGCCCACCGATATGCGCTGACCATCAGCGCCGAATCGGCAGTGTCGACCAGCGCCATGCCGGCGGCGAACAGCGCGGGGAAGACCAGGACATCGGCGAGCGAGGCGCCGCGCGCGGCTTCACTGGCGGAGATGCTGAGCAGGCCGATTTCGGTCGCGGTGTCGAAGCCAAGTCCAAACAGGAAGCCGAGCGGGTACATATGCCAGGGCTTTGTCACCAGGCGGAACATCGGCCCGAGCAGCCGCGCCAGGACGCCGCGTTTGGCGAGCAGCGCGTCAAGCTGCGCAGCGTCATGAACGCCCTCCTCGCGTGCCGCGCGAAACGTCCGCCACAGGCCGGCGAAAATGACGAGGTTGATGGCCGCGACCACGAGCAGGAACAGTGCCGACACCGAGGTGCCGATGAAGCCTCCGATCTCCTTGAGCAGGCTATCGCCGCCGAGGGTCACGATGCCCAGCGCCAACAGCATGGTCGCGATCACGACCACGGTGGAATGCCCGATCGCGAAATAGAGGCCGACGCAACGCGGCGTCTCACCCGCATGCATCAGCTTGCGCACGACGTTGTCGATGGCGGCGATGTGGTCAGCATCGACGGCGTGACGCAGACCGAACACCCAGGCCAGCAGCGCGGTCGCCATCACCGTCGGCCGGTCGCCGAACAGCGCCAAGGCCCAGGCCCAGGCGCCGGTGTTGGCGGCGACGAGCCCGCCGAACAGCACCACCGTTCCGGGCTCTAAATCCCGCAAAATCCGCCTCGCCACTCGCTCCATCCGCCCGTCCCGCAGTATGACGTTTATCAAAATCCCTCATACTAGCAAGAGCAAGAGCTGGACCACTCTCGGCCTGACGGCTGAAAAGCCGCCAGGAACGGAAGCCAAATGGTTGCTCTGATGGATGAATTCTGCGCTCAGCCCATCACGACGCCAGTGCGAAATGGGGCGCTTCCGTTGACAAGCTACCATCCACTTTGACGACCAAGGCGACGGTCGGCAGGGGATCATGGATGCGCCTGCCGCATGGCGCCTCTCAATCGGAGGATGACGCGCACGTTAAAGCGCGATGCGATTGGGATGAATCGTCATCGCGCTTTAGGTTGTTGTTTAAGCATGATCTTTTCGGAAAACCGCTGCGCACTTTTCCGGATCATGCTCTAGCGCCGCAAGTGCTGGCTCCTTCCAGAACAGGCTCCGTTTCAACGGATGTGGAACCGATCGCCGTGAAGTGGCTCACATCCAGCAGGACGATCTGGATGTATTGGTCGTGCCGGGTGGAGATGGCAGAGGGAGATGCGCATGAAACGCCTCATGCTCTCGTTCATTGCAGCCATGCTTCTCGGTGCAGCCAGCAACGCCTTCAGGTCGCATGCCGTGTTCCAGTTCGGTCAGCACGGCATGGCATCCATTCAAGACATGCAGACAAGCCAAGCCAACAAGCTTCCCGAGCAGGAGCTGCAGGATCGCTCCGTCCTATTTGCGAAAGAGCCGGCTCGGTAGTCGGAGCGCCCGCGTCGAGCTCGCCCTATTCGGCCGCCGCGGTTGCGGGTTGCGGTTGTCCGTCGTTCGGTCCGGTTCGCGCCTTCTGCTCGTCGAGCCAGAGGCTATGGTGCTCACGGGCCCAGTTGACGTCGACTTCGCCCGAGCCCATGGCCTCGAACGCACCTTCCATCCCGATGGTGCCGATATAGATGTGCCCGATCATCGCCGCGACGAACAGGACCGCCACGATCGAGTGGACGATCTGCGCCATCTGCATGCCCTCGATGCCCGTGCCGTAGAACGGGAACATCAGCGCATAGCCGGACGCTGCGACGAGCCCGCCGCCGATCACGACGATCCAGTAGATCATCTTCTGGCCGCCGTTGAAGCGGTAGGCCGGCGGATGGTCATGGCCGATCAGACCGCCGCCGCGCTTCGCCCATTCGATATCCACCTTGCTCGGGATATTGCCGCCGATCCACATCAGGAAGATCAGGACGACGCCGATGGTGAACGGGAAGCTCAGATAGTTGTGAGCGAACTTGGCCCATTGCGACCATTCCGAGAAAGCCTCGAAGCCGATCAGCGGCAACAGCAATGGCCGGCCGAACGTGATGTTCAGCCCGGAAATGGCCAGGACGATGAAGCAGCTTGCCGTCATCCAGTGAACGAACCGCTCGAATCCGTTGAAGCGCACGATGGTCCGGCCCGACCGTCCGGCTTCGAGACGCACCATTCCGACAGTAAGATAGAAGATCACGATGGCTGCGATCATGCCGAGGATGGCGATGCCGCCGATCCATCGCAGCGTCACATTGCGGAACTCCCGCCACTCCCGTCCCTGCGGCTGCTCGAGAACGCCGGAGCGCTGATCGGGAATGCTGACGCGCCCCTGGATCCGATTGAGTTCCTGCAGAAGCTGCTGCTCCTTGACCGCGCTTGCGGTCGGATTGACCTGTTGAGCGCTCGCGGGCACCGCCGTCACCAAAAGAAGCAGCGCCCAGGCGCCGAACGCCAGACGAATGAACCTTCCAAACGATGCCATCACGTCCTCCCCGGTATTGCGCGCCCTTCGGCTGCCCACGTCAGGACTCGATTGTCTCGCGATATGCGGTCTTCCAGCCCCATGCGCCCGAGCCATAGCCGCGCTTCATGACGCGCTCCTTGTAGATCTGCGCAATGATCTCGCCGTCGCCCGCAAGCAACGACTTGGTCGAGCACATTTCGGCACACAGCGGCAGCTTGCCTTCGGCCAGCCGGTTCGCGCCGTATTTCTCGTATTCCTCCTTGCTGCCGTCGGCCTCCGGGCCACCGGCGCAATAGGTGCATTTGTCCATCTTGCCGCGCGAACCGAAGTTCCCGACCTTCGGATATTGCGGCGCGCCGAACGGACAGGCGTAGAAGCAATAGCCGCAACCGATGCAGAGGTCCTTGGAGTGCAGCACCACTGCATCCGCGGTGGTGTAGAAGCAGTTCACCGGGCACACCGCCGCACAGGGCGCGTCGGTGCAATGCATGCAGGCCATCGAGATCGAGCGCTCGCCCGGCTTGCCGTCGTTGATGGTGACGACGCGGCGCCGGTTGATGCCCCAGGGTACCTCGTGCTCGTTCTTGCAGGCCGTCACGCAGGCATTGCACTCGATGCAACGGTCGGCGTCGCAGAGAAATTTCATACGTGCCATCGTCGTTACTCCCTAAGCCGCCGCGATTTGACAGAGAGTGACCTTGGGCTCCTGCATGCCCGTCGCGGGGTCGTATCCGTACGTAGTGATCGTGTTGGCGCTTTCCCCGAGCACGATCGGATCGGTACCCTTCGGGTAGTTGCCGCGAAGGTCCTTGCCTGCGAGCCAACCGCCGAAGTGGAAGGGCATCCAGGCAACCCCTTTGCCGACGCGCTCCGTGACAAGCGCCTTCATCCTTGCCCGGGAATTGTTCTCGGCTCCCGTGACCCAGACCCAGCCGCCGTCCTTGACGCCGCGCTCGGCGGCGTCGGCAGGGTTGATCTCGATGAACATGTCCTGCTGCAATTCGGCGAGCCACGGGTTAGTACGCGTCTCCTCGCCGCCGCCCTCATATTCGACCAGACGGCCGGACGACAGGATGAGCGGGAACTGTTTTGCAATTCCCTTCTCCACGGCGGCCTTCTGCACCGAGAAGCCGATATTGGGCATCCGGAACTGCCTGGCATCGGGCAGCGTCGGATATTTGGCGACGAGGTCGACGCGCGGCGTGTAGATCGGCTCGCGATGGACCGGAATCGGATCAGGCAGGCCGAAGGCGTTCATGCGTGCCTTACCGTTACCGTAGGGAACGCAGCCGTGTTTGAGGGCGACCCGCTGGATGCCACCCGAGAGATCGAGCGACCACGACACCGCATCCGGATTGGTCGGATTGACCTTCATGATCGTGGCCATCTCCGCTTCGGTGAGATCCGTGTCCCAGCCAAGCTTCTTCAGGCTCGCCAGCGTGAACTCGGGATAGCCGTCCTGGATCTCGGAATCCTTGGAATAGGATTTGTCGGCCAGCAGGCTGACCTTGCGCGTCGTGCCGTCCGGCAGCTTCTCCTCGCGCTCGATGCCGAACCGCGGCCGGAACGTGCCGCCGCCGTCCATTACGTGCAGATTGGTGTTGTAGAGCAGCGGCGTGCCGGGATGCTTGACCTCCGGCGACCCCCAGCACGGCCAGGGCAGACCGTAATAGTCGCCGCCAACTTCGGGATCGCCCTTGGGCGCCCGCATCGTCAGCATGTCGAACTTGGCCTGGTTTTTCATGTGCGCCTTGAGGCGCTCGGGCGATTGTCCGCAATACCCGGTCGACCAGCTGCCGCGGTTCATCTCGCGCAGCACGTCTTCGGCTTCAGGCAGATTGTTCTCGACCTTGATCTTCTTGAACATCTGGTCGGCGAAGCCGAGCTTCTTCGCCATCAGGTAGATGATCTCGAGATCGTCCTTCGATTCGAAGATCGGCTTCACGATCTGCTCGCCCCATTGCAGCGAGCGATTGGAGGCAACGCGCGAGCCCTTGCACTCAAATTGAGTCGCGACGGGGAGAATGTAGACACCATCGTTGCGTCCCGCCTCGACGGCGAGCGAGGCCCAGGTCGTCGGATGCGGGTCGGCGATGACCAGCAGCTCGAGCGCCTTCAGGCCTTTCTGGGCTTCAGGAATGCGGGTAATGCTGTTGGAGGCGTGCCCCTGTACGAACACCGCCTTCACATTGTCCCTCTGCGCGACCTGATCCTTCGGCAGCGTCACCGCCTCGAACCAGCGGGTCAGCGGAATGCCGGGCGTTTCCATGATCTTCTTGGAGTCGAATCGCGACTGCAGGAACTCGTAGTCGACCTCCCAGACCCGCGACCAATGCTTCCAGGCACCCTCCGCGAGGCCGTAGTAGAACGGCAGCGTGACGATATCGAGTCCGACATCGGTCGCACCCTGCACGTTGTCGTGGCCGCGGAAGATGTTGGCGCCCATGCCAGCTCCGCCGACATTGCCGGTCATCAGCAGCGCGATGCAGCTGGCCCGCACGTTGGCGGTGCCGACGGTCTTCTGGGTCTGTCCCATGGCCCAGATGAGCGTTGCCGGCTTCTCGGTGGCGAACATCTTGGCGACGCGCTTGAGCTGCTCGCCGGGAATGCCGGTGACGCGCTCGACTTCTTCCGGAGGCCACTTCTCGACCTCTTTCTTGATGTCGTCGAAACCGTAAACGCGCTGCCGGATGAATTCCTTGTCCTCCCAGCCGTTCTGGAGAATGTGCCACATCATGCCGTAGAGCACCGGAATGTCGGTGCCCGGGCGCATCCGCACATATTCGGTCGCGTGGGCCGCCGTACGCGTCAGGCGCGGATCGATGACGATAAAGTTGGCCTTTTGCAGCTCCTTGCCCTCGAGCAGATGTTGCAGCGAGACGGGATGTGCTTCGGCCGGATTGCCGCCCAAGATGACCTGTGTCTTTGCATTGCGAATATCATTGTAGCTGTTGGTCATCGCGCCGTAGCCCCAGGTATTGGCGACGCCGGTGACGGTAGTCGAATGGCAGATGCGAGCCTGGTGATCGGTGTTGTTGGTCCCCCAGAACGCACCGAGCTTGCGGAACAAGTAGGCGCCTTCGTTGGTCATCTTGGCCGACCCGAGCCAATAGACGGAATCGGGGCCCGACTTCTCGCGTACGGCTTGAAGCTTGTCTCCGATCTCATTGATCGCGGTGTCCCAGGACACGCGTGTCCACTGACCGCCCACGAGCTTCATCGGATAGCGCA
>NZ_AJQE01000007.1 GCF_000261685.1 Bradyrhizobium genomosp. I (2014)
GTTCGCGCACCGAAGCGCCCTTGGCGCAATGCGAGCCTCGATTGATCGGCGAATCCCAGCTGGGCTCCTGGCCGATCCATACGCCGTTCAAGACCTCGGCCGTCACCGTACAGCCAACCGAACAATGCGTGCAGATGCTCTTCTTGACGATGGCGCCGGCCGCGAGCGGGCCGGCAGCGGCCGCTTCCGCCTTGCGCACGCTGACGACCGGCATGGCGCCCATCGCGGCGAGAGCGCCGCCGGCCAGACCGGACTTGCGCAGGAATGTGCGGCGATCAAGTCCCCCGCCCTGGCCCGCAAGCGATTCGGCGACGGAACCTCGGCGATCGGAACGCTGGTGTGTTCGCTTGATAAGCACGGCAGCCTCCCTCTCAGGCCGGATAACGATTGACGCGGTAGTATGCCTTCACGTGATCGGATTCCTTGTAGCGCGCCTTGCGCTTCTCATCGTTGCTTTCGCTGTCCGCCTGCGCGGACCCGACCAACGGTGTCGCAAGCGTCGCGCCGACACCGGCCGTGCCCAAGCCGACCTTGCGAAGGAAATCGCGGCGTCCGACCTTTGCTTTCGTCTCGTCACTCATCGCATCTCTCCCGGACCGAGGCGCCTCGGTCAGTTGGCGAACGTGAATGCTTCCGTCTCTATCTCGATGAAGGCGCGACCGAGCGCACCGACCGCCGGATAGAACCGAGCGTTGCCCGCGCTCTCGATGTCGGCGAACAGCCGCCCCATCCAGGGCGACACGTGCTTTTCGAAGAAGCCGCGCTGCGCCGCCGGCGAGGCATCGAAGCGGCCATCGGCAAGGCCCGACATGATCTCGCACAGGATGGCGGCGTGATCCTCGGGTTCGGAATTGTTGGCGACCCGTTCGATGCCGAGCGTCGTCAGGTCCGCGCGCAGGCGCGACAAGGGCCGTTCGTTGAGAAAGCCCGTGAGATAGTAGGAGGCGTAAGGCAGCAATTCGCCGCGGCCGAGCCCGACGAACAGATCGAAATACTCGCGCTCGACTTTCGCCGCGACAGCGTTCGCGGCGGCGTCGGCCAGCGCCGCATGCGCGCGGCCGAGCCGCGTCGCATCGCCAGTCAATGCCGCAAGCTGCTCGAGCAATCGTTTCGACGGCGGCGCGGACAGCAACGTTGCCAGCAGCGCATATTCCTGCGCGCGCGCGGCATCGACGGGATCGACGAACTCCGCTGGGACGGCTCGCTCACTGTAGAGATCGGGCCGCAGATCGCTGCGGGAGACGCCGGTCGCGGTTTCGACTGCAACCACCCGTTGTGCGGGCACGCGGGTCCAGTTCGAGACGGAGGGCTGGCTGATGCCTATTTTGCGCGCAAGCTGAGCAATGCCGCCTGCGGCATCGATCGCACGATCAAGCCCGTCATCACGCACGTGGACCTCCCATCCGAGTCCCGTCTGCTTGATTATCGCTTTTGTTACAAAGCAGTAGACAGCGTAATCCCGGTTCCACGAACCGTCAATCGCTGCCATAGCCTGTGCCTATAGCCTTTGGTCGGTGCCGCTCAGCGCGGCAGCGCACCGCCGTGCGTACGGGGCCCGACGGGCTCGGCAGATTCCGCAGATCTGTCAGCTGCCCTCGGCTGCACTGCAGCAGGGATTGCCTGGCGTTCCGCCTCGTCCGACGGCTCAACGACATCGGAAACCACGGTCGCATCGGCTTGCTGCGATTCCGCCGAGGAATCCGCTATTTCGATCGACGCCTCGGGGAGAGACTGCGCCACCTCGCGCACGCCACCGACAATGCGATCGACCAGCGCGGCGAGTTCCTCCGACGAGCAATCCAGTGGTCCAAAACCCGGCATCGCAGTCGGGTCGTTGAAGTCCCATGCATTCTCCGCAAGCCCGACGAAATCGCGAATGGCGGGATCGGTCGCCCAGGCGCGGCGAAGCGCCGCACGGCTCAACTCCCGGGGAATATTCTTGCTGAGGAAGGCCGTGATGTCGGTCGCAGCATTGATCTCGTCGATCGACGGCAGACTCGAGAGATCGAACTCAGTCTCGTCGTCCCCGGCCTCGGACGCCGGCGCGTGCTGCGCCGCGGCAGGCTTGGTCGGCTCCGCTCGCGCTTCACGCTTGCGGCGGGACCAACGTGCAAGGAATTCCTCCTCACTCATTCCTGTCCGCCTTCATGTTCGCGCCGTGCCAGCGCCTCCGGGTCGGCACGGCGCCGCTTGCGCTTGACGAATTCCCGCTCGACATGGTGCTCGGCGACGAAGCTTTCAATCGCTTCGCGCAGCACCTCCGGCATCGGCACCGCCTCGACGAGATTGTCGGCGGCTTCGGTAAAGCCTTCGCCCTCGGCGGGGTCGGCGGTCACCGCGGTGACGGCATAGGGCCAGGCGCCGTCCGAGGGCGACAGCACAGTCCAGATGCTCGGACTGCCGGAGGCGAGATTGTCGCGATAGCGCGCCGTCTCGGACGGATAGAGATCGACGGTCGCGCTTCCGGCATAGAACAGGGTCGTGCCGTCCTGCTCGCGAAGAACGGTCCAGGGCTGTATCACCGGCTCGTCCGGCAGGACGGCAATTCCGCGCCAGATGAAATCGACCCACGGCGAGTCAGCCTTGCGCCGCTCGACCACGACGCCGACGGCGATCGAGAGGGAGGGCAACGCCGCAGGGCTCATGTCGCCATCTCCAGGCGTTTCACCGGCAGGCCGGTCAGCAGATTTTGCGGCTTCATCCGGAGCTTCTGATCCGCCGTCATCGACAGGATCAGGTGAACCGGTTCAGCCCCGACATCGTCAAGGGCCCAGCTTGAATCCGCGAATGTCAGCTGGAACAGCGCGAGCACGCGGTCGGCGTCGCGCTCGCCAAGTTCTTCACCGTGCCACAGAAGGTCGCCGAGCCTCGTGGCGCCGGCATCGAGCCCGACATACCACGTGAGCCTTGCCTCATGCAGCGCGCGCAGCGGCTCGATCATGATGTCGATGCCGAGCAGATGGGAGACCCAGCGCGTCATCGCCTGCGCCAGGGCAGCCGGCCCGCGGCCGCCGGCCGTGAGGTCGAGGGCCATGTCAAACTGGTCGCTGCGCTGCCAATAGGCCTCGGCATTCTCCTCGCTCAACACCTCCACCACCGCATCGGTGGTGGCGCCCAGCATCGACATCAGAGAGAGCACCGGGGTCGGGCTCCGGCCACCGACGATCTCCTCGTCGCCGAGCAGCAGGGCCTGCTCATGCGGCAGGATGCGCTGGGTCCGGAAGAACAATTCGGCCGCGCGCAGCACGAATGGATCGTCGCAGCCATCGAGCGCGTTCCGCAGGATGACGTGCACGAGCTGATTGATGAACAGCGGCGGCAAATCGCTCGCGCCTGAACGCACCGATGCAAGATAGGCGGCTTCGAGCGTCGGATGCCGCAACAGAAGATCGCGAAACGTCAGCACGAGCTGCCAATTCTCCCGGGCATCGGCATCGACGATCCCGGCGATTTCGCCGGCACCGACCGCTTGGCGCGGGTCGGCAAGCAAGTCGCGGTGCAGCCGGCGCTCGATCGGGCACGCGTCGTTCGGCGGCATCAGCTCGGGACGGGCGAAATAGGCCTTGAGGAATTCGTCTGTGACACGGAGCCCACCGCCCTTGTCGCGATCGAGCAGATGATGACCACAGGCGATCCAGAAATCGTTCATCTGACGGTCGGCCCCCGGCCCAGATCCGCAAGCCTGAGATCGCCGTCAGGCTGGACGTCGTCCTCCATTTCCATGAACGAGAACGCCTTGCCGTGCCCCTGCCCTTGCCGGAGTTGCAGCCGGCGGAAGGACTCGCGGACCTCGCCGCCGCTCGAGGTGCGGTGCACCGCAATAAGCGAGCTGACGGGGTGGCTGCAGAGCGACCGCGCAAAGGCCACCTCCTCTTCCGCGGCGATCTTCGCTGCCGCCATGCCCGGCGCACCGAAGCGATCGACGAGTTGCCTGGCAAGGAGATCGACCAGGCTGCGGCAGTCGTCCTCGGTCGCCGGAACGATCTGCGCCAGCGTCGACCAACCCCAGGATTGCACCCCGAGGAAACCGCCGCGAAACGCCGCGCGCGCCTGGCCCTCGAGCTTCGCGCCATCGCAATCCCAGAAGCGGAAAGCGCCGGAGACGGCCCATTCGCCTGGCTCCGCCGCCAAATCGAACACGAAGGTGTCGGAGGGATCGAGTGCGATGGTCCGCAGCAGCTTCACAGGCGCGGTCCTCCGTGGGCCGGATCGAGCCAGGACGGCGTCGCGAGCGCCTGGACGAGATCGCCCCGTTCGATCGTATCCGTCCCGATGCGGCGCGTCAGGACATCGCCGCAATCGTCGATGCGCTGAACCGTCTGCCTCTCACGCGGCATCCGCGTAAGATAGTCACGCGCGACGCCGTCAAAGCCGTCGACCCGCCAGCCATCCAGCGTCAGCATCAGGTGCCGGGCAAAACTTTCCGTGATCTGCGCTGCGCCAGCCTCGCCGAAGCCTTCCTGATCGAGCGCCGAGGCCAGCGGGTGAACGCCTGGATCGTCATCGTTCATGGCAACCGTCCGGATCATGGCCCCGAATACCAGCCAGGGCGGCGGCTCATCCTCATCAGCGGCAAAAGGCCACCCCATCCGTCCGCCGCCGACCAGCCCCCCGTCGATCCTGACCGCATCCGGCCAGCCGATCGTGATCGGCTTGCTCGGAGGCGCATAGGCGCGAAGCGCATCGGAGCGCGACCATGCCTGCGTAGAACGCGCGCCGCGCGCTGCGCAGCGGCTCTGTCGGCTCGAGCACCACGGCGAACTCGGCAAGGTCAAAGCGGCCGACATGGACAAGCGTTCCGGCGCCGCTTTCCGGTGCAATGCGGCATGCATGGGCAAAAGCGTCGCCACTCTCGCGCAACCGCACCAATGTGAACGGCGGCGGCAGCTGAATCGGTTCCGCCAGGGAAACTTGGCTCACTGGGGTCGACGGCAGGTCGTCCTCCGCTTTCCTTTTCTTCCCGATGGATAATGTCTATACGAGGCGAAGGGCCGGCGCGAGTCCGTCGTCGGCGTCCGAATGGCGGAGACGTTAACCTGGAGCAGCCAGCGAAGACCGTCCTGATCTGCTCGTGCGAAGACACGATGCGTCTCGACACGGCCGTGATCCAGCGTGGATGTCCCAGCTGCGAGATCAAAAGCTTTCGCCATCTCTGCGGTCCGGAGCTCGATCATTTCCGCAAGGCCGCCGCAGCGGGAGGCGCGCTAACGGTCGCCTGCACGCAGCAGTCAGCGCAGTTTTCGGACGAGGCCGGCGAACGGCCTGACGCGATCAGCTTCGTCAACATCCGCGAAACGGCCGGCTGGTCGCGCGACGGCGCGCACGCTGGCGCAAAAATGGCTGCCCTGCTCGCATCCGCCTCCATCCCCGCCCCGGACTATCCGCTCGTCACCCTGTCGAGCGAGGGCGTGATCCTGATCTACGGGCGCGACGAGGCCGCGATCGAGGCCGGCCGCCTGCTTGCCGATCACCTCGACGTCACGGTGATGCTGAAACAGCTCGATGACACGGTGTCGCCAGCTGCAACGGTCTTCCCGGTCGTGAAGGGTACGATCCGCTCCGCAAAGGGACATTTCGGTGCGTTCGAGCTTGCGATCGACGACTATGCGCGTCCCCGCCCCTCTTCGCGCGATCGCTTCGTGCTGGACCCGCCGCGAAGCGGAGTGACGTCGCGCTGCGACATCGTGCTCGATCTTTCCGGCGATATGCCGCTGTTTCCCGCCCACGACCTGCGCGACGGCTACCTTCGCGCCGACACGAAAGATCCCGCTGCGGTGCTGCGCGCCGTGCTGACCGCGCGCGATCTCGTCGGCAGCTTCGACAAGCCGAAATATGTCGAACTTGCGCCCGCTCTTTGCGCCCATTCGCGATCGAAGCGCACGGGCTGCCATCGCTGCCTCGATCTCTGCCCGAGCGGGGCGATCACGCCTGACGGCGATCATGTCGCAATCGATCCGAACATCTGCGCGGGCTGCGGCCAATGCGCGGCTGCCTGCCCGACCGGCGCCGTATCCTACGCGCTGCCGCCCGCCGATGCGCAGCTCCGGAGAATTCGCGCCATGCTGCTCGCCTACCGCGAGGCCGGCGGCGTGAATGCCGTGCTGCTCTTTCATGACAGCCCGCACGGCACGCCTCTGATCGAGGCCCTCGCGCGGCACGGCGACGGCCTGCCGGCGAACGTGCTTCCCTTCGCTGTCAACGAGCTCACGCAGGTGGGGCTGGAAGCGATCGTCGGCGCCTTCGCCTACGGCGTATCCGCTGTGCGCTTCCTGCTCCGCGCCAGGCCGCGCCACGATGTGACCGGACTGTCGCAGACGATCGCAATGGCCGAAGCGATCCTCGGCGGCCTCGGATTTGCAGGCCGTCGCCTCGCCACCATCGAAACGGACGATCCCGATGCGCTCGGCGGGCATTTGACTGACATCGGGACGCTCGCGGCGGTCGCGACGCCCGCAACCTTCAAGACCGTCGGCAAGCGGCGCGACCTCTTGCGGTTCACCCTGAGCGAGTTGCATCGTCTGGCGCCGCAACCGGTCGACGTGATCGCCCTGCCCGAGGGTGCGCCGGTCGGCGCAATCACCGTCGACACCAACGGCTGCACACTGTGCCTGTCCTGCGTCTCGGCCTGCCCGACCGGCGCGCTGCGCGACGATCCCGAGCGGCCGGTGCTGAAATTCATCGAGGATGCCTGCATGCAATGCGGCCTGTGCCAGAGCACCTGTCCGGAAAAGGTCATCAGCCTCAAGCCGCAGATCGATTTCCGCGCGGCGCGTGCTCCCGCCGCGATCGTCAAGGAGGAGGCGCCCGCACTCTGCGTCCGCTGCGGCACGCCGTTCGGCGTCAAGAGCACGATCGACCGCATCGCAGCCAAGCTCGAAGGCCGGCACTGGATGTATCCGGCCGGCGACAAGCGGATCGAGGCCCTCAGGATGTGCGCCGACTGCCGCGTCGTCGTCATGAGCGAACAGCAATTCGATCCGTTCAAGGGCGTTCCGGAACGGACGCCGCCGCGGACGACGGATGACTATCTGCGGCCGCGCGACGGCAAGGACTAGCGCGACGTCGCGCGGCGAAGGAATTCGGTGAGCGCGCGGCGGTCCTCGGCCGAGCCGATGCGCTGCTCCGGCATCTTGGTGCCGGGGGTGTAGGCATTCGGCCCAATTTCGAACAATCTTGCGACCGTCTCGGGCGTCCAGACGATGTCCATCGTCTTCAGCGCGTCGGAGAAGCGATAGCCCGGCAGCGAAGCGATCTTGCGGCCGTATAGTCCCGCAAGTGTCGGACCCGCACGCTGCACCTCCTTGTCCGACAGCGTATGACAGGCAACGCACGCCCGAAATACATCGGCGCCATGATCGCCGGCATAGGCGGCGAGCGGATCGGCCGGTGTGCCGACCAGACCTGAGCCGACGGGATCGCCGGTACGCGCATTCCAGCGCCTGATCCTGCCGTCCGCACCACCCGTCATCAGTGTCTCGCGATCTGGAAGGAAGGCGATCGACCACACCGGCACCCCGGGCCCAACCAGCGTGCGCAGCAGGTTGCGCGACCTGCGATCGATGATCGCCACTGTTCCGCCGATGCCGGCCGCAGCGATCAGCGCGCCGTCCGCCGAGATCGTCAAGGCTACCACCGGTGTCGGACTGGCGGCGACCTCGCCGCTGACCTTGCCGTCCGCGGCCAGCATGCGCAGCTTGCCATCGACCGCGCCTGTGACGATTTCACCATCCGGCGCCACGGCCACGGCGTTCAGCGGCGCCGGCAATGTCACGATTTCAGCCTGGCCATCCGACAAGCGCCAGATGCGCAGCGCAAGATCGTAGCCGACGCTGACAAGTCTGCCGTCCGGCACGAAGGCGACGCCGTTGACGTTCTGCGTATGACCCTCGAGCACGCGCGACGTGCCGTCCGACAGCGACCAGAGCCGTACCGTCCTGTCCCATGAAGCCGATGCGAGCAGCGTCCCATCAGGCGACACGGCAAGCGCCACGATCGGAGCGACATGTCCCTCCAGCACCCGGTCCGGCTCCAGCCGGCCCGCCGTCCACACTGCAATTCGTGCGTCGGCGCCGGCCGTGATCATGCGACCGTCCTTCAGAAAGGCGACGGAATTGACGCCATCAGCATGATACCGGAGCACTTGCTCTGCGGTGTCCGTCTTGAGCGACCAGCGGATGACCGTCGTGTCGAAGCTGCCGGAGAGAAGCTCGCTCCCGTCCGGGGAAACGGCAAGAGCCCGTATCGGGCCACCATGCCCGACCATGTCGGCGTGCGCGGATGATGCGGCAAAGATGGCCCACAGCACTGCGGCCACCTTCGTGCACAAGGTGATCTGTTCATTCCTGGCCGGCCCTGCTGGCATTCACGTTCCCAAGATTGCCAGAAGAGGCAATCGAAATGAATATCCGGGACCGGCCTACTTGTCCGGTGCCGTCGTGGTTTTGGACGATCCTTCGGGCGCGGCCTGCATTCCAGGCGGACTCTGGCCTTGGGGACTTTCGGCCGGCGCGCCACCCGAACCCGTATTGATCGGACCCGTCCAGCCTTGCGGCTGTGCTTGGCCCTTCTCTTCGGGAGGGGTTTGCGTCGCCGATGAGTTGGTTTGCGCGGGCTGGGCCAAGGCGCTCTCAACAAGGCAAAGTGCCGCGAAGCACAAGATCGCTCTTTGTGGTTTCACGCAAGGTCCTCCGATGCTCACTCAACTTGCAAGGGCTCCTTCCGTTCCGAAGCGTGCGCCGCAACAGCCAACCCGCACATCCGCAGCTTGAATGCCGATCGGCCGCACACTAGACTCCGGCTGCTCACGTCAAGGAAGACCGAATGCGGGAGCGAACGGGGCCAATTCTGCGGATGCTTGCGCGGCTGCGCGTTCTTCGTGCCCTCGATGGCCTGCAAGATCCCGCCGCGCGAGAAGCCTCGCCTTTCCTCTTCCTCGTTGCCATCGTGCTTGCGCTGCTGCTCGCAATCCTGGAAGTCGATTTGAACAGCGCCGAGCTTCGGTCCCTTGGCTTGATGGGTGATGCGTTTTCCGCCGATCCCGTGTTCAAGAGCCCATAGGACCGCGGATGGCTGGAGCGATCAACGAGCTTGCTCGCGACAAGCCGTGTCGTATAGATGGCTTGCTGGTCCAATCGAGGGAGGCTGAGGATGAAGGCTTTTTTGCTCGGCTGCGTCGCGGCCCTGGTGATCGCGATTGCGGGGATGGAGATCCTGGATCGAATCCAGGAGCCCGTCGCCCAGGCGTTTGCCACGACCGCGGTGCGTCTCTGAGAACGCTCAGTCGCGCTTGAGTCCGATCGACTTGACGATGGGAGCCATGTGGACGAGTTCGCTCTCGACCAGGCGCTGAAATTTGTCGGGGCCCGAATCGATGTCCGGCTCCAGACCCTGCGAACGATAGCTTTCCTGCAACTGAGGATCAGCCATCGCCGTGCGGGTCGCCGCGGCGATCCGCTCCACGATCGCGTCCGGGGTCGCTCTTGGGGCAAACAAGCCAAACCAGCCGGCATATTTGAGGCCGGGCATGCCGGATTCGATGACCGTCGGAACGTCCGGCGCGCCGCTCAACCGCCGTTCGCTCGTCACGGCGATCAGCCGCAGCTTGCCCGCAAAGTGCAATTGCAGGAGCTGGCTCGAGACCACCGCGATGACCGAGTTGATCTGGCCACTGACGAGGTCGTTGGTAGCGGGCCCCATGCCCCGATAGGGGACGTGGACCAAGTCCGCCGCAAGCCCCGATTGCTGCCTGAACATCTCTCCGACGAGATGATTGCCGGTGCCGACACCCGGAGTGCCATAGGAAAGCCCGCCCGGATTCGCCTTCGCAAAAGCTGCCAGCTCGCGCAGGTCCTTCACCGGCAAGGACGGATGAACCGCGAATGCGAGCGTGCTTGTGATCAGCCGATAGATGGCGCGGAAATCGCGAACCGTGTCGTAGGCAGGCTGCGCCGAGGACAACGGAATCATCACTTGGGTGCTGCCATTGCCGAGCAGCAGCGAATAGCCGTCCGGCGCGCTCTGCGCCACCGCTGCGGACCCGATCGCACCACCGGCGCCGCCGATATTCTCGACATAGACCGGGCCCAGCAGCGACGCGATCTTGTCGGCCCAGGGGCGGCCGATCTGATCACCCGCGGCGCCAGCCGTATAGGGAATGACCAGCCTGATGGGGCGGGAGGGATAATCGTCGGCGTTTGCACCGCCGGGCCAGGCGGCCAGCGCGGTGATGCGCGCCGCAGCGTCAAACAGTTCTCGCCGTGAGAGGAACAACATCTTCTGCGCATTCGGGACCAGGCTCGCAATCATACACGAACAAGCGACCCAGAACACCCACGCGCTACGATCGCTGCCCTGCATCGTACCGGCGGCAACGACCGCGCGGGGCTGTGCGATCGTGCGCTCAATCATGACATGAGTGACAGATTCCGTATCGAGAATGCGTCAGACATTCGTTGATGAATGTGCGCCATGGCTGACGCTCGTCCGCCTTCTCACAAGTGTGATGCATATCCGGTGGGGTCTGTGGACCACGCTGCCTATATCGGTCGAGACAGAAGACAATTCCGGAAACGCCACCAGCCGAGCAGCGATCCTCGCTCCAGCGACTCTCCGCACCGCAAGCAATGGAGAATCGCTATGACTGCATTCAAGATCCTGTTCGCCGCAACGCTGATCTCGACAGCAACGATATCATCGGCCTCTGCGGCCTGGTCCTTCGCCGACCAGGAGCCCGCGGCCTTTGCCTCGATGTATCCCGATCGCGACGTGTTGAACGGCGGCGCGTTGACCCCGGCGGGACGAATGGGGCTCGAACGCCCCGGCGGCGCCGCCGCGTTCGGCCCAGCTCCCATTCATAACCACCACTGGCGTCGATAACGAGGTGCACGCGCGCGCACATGATGCTGCCTGCCGGGCCGCCACGGGAGATTGTGAAGGCAACAGCCTCCAGCACTCAGGCGCTCGGTCGGCATCGTCGCCGACGAGGTTCGTTTCTCCGGCGGTGCCACTTGCGCGAGACACGGCTGCGTTGGCGAGGCCCATGCGTCTCCGGGGGTTAAGAATTTGGTAACGATACGAACATGGTTGAGTGCGTTAATGCAAATCGCACGCTGCCGGTGTCTGACCCGTAACCACCCTGCTATAAGCGCAGCTACGGTTCGATCGACGCTCGCGGATTATCTGGTTTCCTTGATTGCTCATGAACAAGCACAGCACCACGTTCGACATCGTCATCGAGCAGTCGTTCGACTTTCTGTCTCCGGAATATGCAGAGCTGTTTGACCGCTCGGCCGCCACTGCATTCCAGCATCCGATCTGGCTGCATAGCCTCTACACCACGCTCGCGCCGGAAGCGGGTGCAACGCCCCTGGTCGTCGTGGTCCGCTTCCGCGCGACGGGGGCCCTTGCGATGGTGCTGCCCCTGCTCCGGGTCCGGCACGGTCCGATACGAACGGTCGAGTTCGCCGACCTCCGCGTTTCCGATTATCTGGCGCCGGTTTGCAGCCCGGCAGTGTTTTCGCAGCTGCTCGACGACGCGGCTGCATGCGCGCAGATTCGGCATCTTGTCCGTCCTTTCGATCTGCTCCGAATGGCCAAGCTGCCCGATGCCCGCCTTCCGATCGAAAACCTTCTGGCCACGTCCCGCCGCGTATCGATGGACACCAATGCCTACGCCACGGTTCTCGTCGCGCCGTTCGAGCAATGGCGGGCCAGCGCGATGGATCGCTCCTATCAGAAGGAGCTCGCAAAGAAATATCGTCAGCTCCAGAAGAAGGGCGCGCTGAGCTTCTCATGCTGCGGCGACAGCGCCACCGTGCTCGAGGCGCTGGACGTGATGAGGAAGTTTCGTGGCCCGCGCTTTCACGCACAGGGCGACGGCGATCTGCTACAGCGCCCCGAATATTACGGCTTCTATTCCGACGTCGCGCTTCGCGGCCTGGGCGCCTTTGTCCGCCTCTACGCCATGAAGATGGACGGCGAGGTGATTGCCGCCGTGCTCGGACTATGCCATCGGGGCAGCTTCCTCATCATCATGAGCGCCTTCGACATCGCCGGGTACAAGAGCCAGTCTCTCGGCGCGTTGATGTTCGAGCAGGTGGCGCGGGATTGTATCGAGCGCGAAGATCAGATGCTCGATTTCACCATTGGCGACGAGCCATACAAGAAATTGTTCGGCGCGCAGCCTTCGCCGGTGTGGGCGGTCACGCAAGCCGGCAGCATCGCGGGCGCCATCGCCCTCTTCGCGCTGAAGCAGGCTCCCTGGCTCAAGCTGGCGGCCAAGCGGCTGTCGGATCTGAGGCTCCAGCCCGCCCGCAGCCCAACTCCCACGCGCTGACCGGCGGCAGGCGCAGGGGGCGCAGAACCTGAAGCGCGATGACGATTCATCCTCATCGCATCGTGCTTCAGGCGCGCAACGCGCCGCGGACACGCCCGAGCCAGCCCGGGTTCATCTGATCGACGCGGTGTGTCAGAGTGCGCCGCAGGAAGTGCAACCGTCGCCGCACGTCCCAGCCGATATCGTTGCGGGATGTCAGCGCCTGGCGGAAGAGCGCCATCTTCAGCGACCGCTGGTCCGCCGCGATCTTGTCGCGATCGGAATAGAACTGCGAAATCTTGTCCCGGCCCATGCCCGCGGTCACGAGCCACCGCGGCACGTATTCGGTGCAAAGACGATCGACGTCCACCAGCAGGCGGGCAACGCCCGTGCCGGCGGCGGGACAATTGGTCTGGAACGCATCGCCGACGAGCACGACGCCGGGCTGGAGATGTCCCTCGACGACGGTCAGATCCATCACCCAGTTCTGGACCCGGTCGGTCACGTGAAAATCGCCGAGGTAGTCCCGCAATCCCGGCAGCAGGCGCAAGACTGTCGCTTCCGGTTCGCGACGCAACTCGCGCATGATCGGATCGGTCGGATCGCGGAACATGAAGAGATTGGCCCGCATGCCGGCACGGACGGGAAACAGGCTGAGATAGTCGATGCCGTCCGCCGTGCGTTCCCCATAGCAGGTTAGCGCCTCGAAATCGAACGGCGCGCCATCCTTGCGGGCGATCGTGAAGCCGAACGAAACCGAATGGCGCTCGGCCAGCACGCGCCGCCTGATGCCGAGCTTGTAACCCAGGACTCCCGCCATGCCCGTGGCGAGAACAACGAGGCGCGCCGTCACGCGCCGTCCGGAGGCCAGCGCGAGATGCTGGACGTCGTCGCTGCTGCTGATCGCCGTGACCTCGTCGACGATCAGGTTGGATGGATCTGGTATCTGGCTGCGCGCCATGGCGACGAGATCGGCATAGGGAAATCCGTAGGCCTGGCCGACGCTGACATCGACCACCTTGCCTTCGCGGATGTTGAGCACCCGATCGTATCGGCAAGCGACATGGTCGAGCGCGCCGAGGAAGCCCAGCTTGCGGAGCAGCTCCAGTTGATGACCGCCGATCTTTTCGACCCGGAACTCGTCCGGATGGACCGCCCGCTTGTCGACGAGAACAACACGATGACCTGCCCGCGCCAGCACGGCCGCCGCAAGCGATCCCGCAAGGCCGCCGCCGACAATGGCGATGTCCGAGGCGATCGTCGCGGTCTCGCCGCCATCGATTGGCTCGGTCACGGTTCTGTCCGTCGTCATGGCTCCAGCTCCCACGGTTAACGGCGCTTCCGGTGCAATTCTCTCGCCTGATGTCGCATCGCAGGGCCAAGTGCGATCATTTCCGAAGATTGAGGTTAATGACCGGAAGCCCGGGGCTCGCTGCCGCCATCGCGGCACGCGTCTTGCTCGGGATGATCTGCAAATTCCGGTCTCGGCGGCCGATCGCTGCGAGCTATTCCGCGCTCAGACGGCCGATCTCGCCCTCGTCGGCCGTCGGTGCGGCGCCATGCCGTCAGTCCGTCGAGCTGGACCTTGCACTATTTGGGACAATGGAGACGGCGATGTTCCACAGTGAAGCAACCGGCATAACCGCGACATCGTGGCGACCGGCGACATCCTCCAAGTCGTCCATTAACACTCGCGTTTTTTCGACATGTTAGGTTGTCGCCGGTATCGGAACATGTCTCTTCAGGGGAGCGCAGCCCCTTAAACCCCCATGATCGAATCCATCCTCCAATTCATGCGGCGCGACGTCACGCGCGGTGTTGTCGGAACCATCCTCCTCAAGGTTGGCAGCGGCGTGCTCGCGTTTGCATTGTTCTCGCTGGCGGCACGAACGATGTCGCCTGATGGCTTCGGTATCTTTGCGACCTGGCTTTCGGTCGCCCAGATCGCAGCCGTCGTCGGACTGGTCGGCCAGGAATCCCTGCTGGTGCGATTCCTGAACGAGTATCAGGTCGGCGACAGGCCGGACCTTACCAAGGGCGTCCTGCTGTCAAGCTTCAGGATCACCTCGGTCGCAATGCTGATCGTGGTCGCCGGGATCGCCGTCGTGGCGGGCATGAGAGGCGACTGGTGGCTGCTGATCCTCGCGGTGTCGGCCTACACGGCCGTCAATGCCGGAGTGATGCTCGGGAGCCAGATCGCACGCTCGCTGGTCAGCATTCTCATGGGCGAAGGAAATCGCGAGTTCTTCTGGCGGGTCGTCGTGGTCCTGTTCCTGCTCGCCATGCTGCTCGGCCATCGGCAGCTCGATCCCGCCGAGTTGTTCGCGGTGATGACGATGGCCATGTCGGCGGGCCTGGTTGCGCAGATCGTTTCGATCGCGCGGGTGCTGCCGGATTTGCGCGGTACGCCGGCGCGCTCCGAAAAGTCCCGCTGGCGCTCGAGCGCCCTTCACTTCTGGCTCGCATCCATCCTTGAAGTTGCCAACCAGTATTTCGACGTCATTCTGGTCTATTGGATGCTGGATCCGGCAACCGCCGGAATCTACTTTGCCGCCTCGCGCCTCGCCAACATCTTCGCCATGCTGTCCGCAGCGCTGTACACTTTCGGCGCGCGCCGGCTTCCTTCGCTGTACTTCAGCAAGAACCACCAGGAGTTCGAGCGGACCCTGCAATTGATGGCGGAAGTGACCGCGCTTTGCGTTGTCGCCGGTCTTGCCACGATCTGGATTGGCGGCCCCTATCTCCTCAACCTGTTCGGACCTCATTTCACCGCGCAGCACTCGGTGCTGATCGTGCTCGCCATCGGAACGGCCATCCAGGCAGCAGGCGGCCCATCTGCCGCGATCCTGCAGCTGACCGGCCACGAACGAATCTATGTTCCCGTCGTTGCCGCCAACGTCGCGCTGCGGCTCGCGGGATTTCTCGTCCTCATTCCCTGGCTCGGCGTGCTTGGCGCGGCCATTTCGGCCACCGTCTCACTCGCGCTCGCGAGCATTGCCCTGAACGTCATCTGCCGCCGGCGAACCGGGGTGGATCCGTCAGTCCTCGTGCTCCTGCGCTTCTCTGCATCGAGGCGCGCCGACTATGCGGTCCGCGGAGCTGACTCGCGTGACTAGGTGTCATCACGCCGCCGCTCAGGTGATCCGCAGTCACGCGCCGGCAGCGCGCAAGATCAGTTGGTTAACGCGCCCGCTGTGCGCCATCCGGGAACCGGCGGAAATGCTGCGCGAACGACGTCGTAGCCATGGCCACGCATTAACTCCGTTTGTTGCTAGTCGGTGTCCATGCGATGCCCGCATGGTAGGTACGGGGTCAAGAAGGTGAAGATTTCGTTGCGTTAGCGGGTCGGGATCCGTGCTCCACTATCAGCCGAACAGGGAATTGGGCGAGACGAGCGTGACGGCACTCGCGCGACCGAACCGCGGCGGGCCGAAGCCGCACGTGCTTCTCGCGCAAACCCAGGCCGAGAACGCCGGTGCGCAGGAGATCTCCCGGCTTCTCGGCGCAGGGCTGACCGCTCGCGGCTACCGGGTCACCAATCTGTTCTTCTTCCGCAAATCGGTCTCGTTCGATGAGCCGCCCGATACGCTCTATTGCGCGCCGAGCCGGCCAGGCAATCCGGTGGCGCTGCTGCGGATGCTGTGGACACTCAGCCGCCATATCAGGACCACCAGGCCCGACGCCGTCCTGACATTCCAGCATTTCGGCAACGTCATCGGTGGTGGCGTGACTCGCCTCGTCAGCCGTGCACCGGTTGTCGCAAATCAGGTTTCATCCGCGCTGTCGATGAGCTGGCCGGTCCGCACCGCCGACATCGTCATGGGCAGTCTCGGCTTCTTTGACTGCATCACGCTCAATTCGCAGGACATGCAGCGTGAATATTCGCGCTACCCCGCGGCCTACCGGTCGCGCATGGTGCATGTGCCGCACGGATTCGACGACAAGGCCCTCTCCCTGTCGAAGGAGGCCGCACGACACAGGTTCAATCTGCCGCCGGACTGCGTCCTGCTCGGCTGCGCAGCAAGGCTGCATCCGCACAAGCGGCTCGATATGGCGATACGCCTGTTGCCGGATCGACCGTCCTGGCACCTTGCGCTCGCCGGCCAGGGCGCCGACCAGGGCCGGCTGAGGCAGCTCGCGAACGACTTGAACGTCTCCGACAGATTGCATTTGCTCGGAGAAATCCCCCCCAGCCGGATGGCGGACTTTCTCGCCTGTCTGGACGTGTTCGTATTTCCGACACAGGCTGAAACATTCGGTCTAGCCGCTGTCGAGGCCGCAAACGCCGGTGTTCCCTCCGTCGTGACTGATCTTCCCGTCCTGCGCGAAGTGTTGTCGTACGAAGGGAGACCGACTGCACTCTTCGTCGATGCCTCCGATCATGCAAAACTCTCCGCAGCCGTCTCCAGGCTCCTGACGGACAAGAATTTGAGCGACGAACTGCGACAAAATGCCAAAGGCCTGAGATTGCGCTATTCGGTAGATGCCATGGTGGAGGAATACGTTCGAATTCTCGACCGCGTCATTTGATCCGAGATGTTGAAATAGATTGGCTCGACATGATCATCGAGTTTCGCTGTGAACGCGAATACGCGCGGCAGTGGATGGGCCGCGAGACGCTGTCGATCGACGGCCGTGACGTTCCGGTTCGAATTGCATGGACGGCAACGACGGAGTCACGGCCCGCAGGTCTCGATGCCCTGTTCGAGCTCGAACGCGTGGTGTTGCATCGGGGCAAACACAGCGGCGCAGACAGGCTGAATCCCGCTCCGGAACGGACGCGGGCTTGCGGCGGCACGGCCGACGTGATCGTCGATTTTACGGGCGCCGCGCGGGATCCGAACTGCTCTGCCCTTCTGTATCTGCGTCCGCTGTTCAACGGAGTTGCGGGCGAAAATGCCGCGCTCGCCGCCGTTCTCGCCGGCGACCTGCCCGTGATCGACATCGCCAACGAGGTCGACGGCTCGGTCCTCGACCGCGGCCATCCATCCGGAGAGATTGCCGCGGGCCTCAGTGGCGCGCTCGAAACGGTCATGGCGCGAACCCTGACCATGGTGGCGGCGATCCTGTCGGGAAGGCCGCGACTTGTGCCGCAACTGGCGCACCCCGCTGGGAATGGCTTGCGCCGCGGACCCGTTGGCTATGTCGCTCGCGGCCTTGCCGTATCGATCGCCAAGGAGATCTATCGCCTCTGCTGCTATGCCCCGCATTGGCATGTCGGATGGCGCTTCAATGACGGCGGGGGCGTCTGGCAGACCGGAGATCTGTCGGGTCCAGGCTGGAACGTTCTGGGAGATCCTGGAAACCACTTCTACGCCGATCCCTTTCCCATCACGTGGCAGGGACGAACATTCGTCTTCTTTGAGGATCTCGATCATCGCGTCGGAAAAGGCATCATTTCGGCGGTCGAGTTCGGTGACGCGGGACCGGTCGGCGAGGTGATACCGGTGCTGGAGGAGCCCTGGCACCTCTCCTATCCGTTTCTGATCGAAGACGATGGCGAGCTGTGGATGATCCCGGAGAGTTCGACGCGCGGGGACGTCGCCATCTACAAATGCGTCCGGTTTCCGGACAAATGGGAGCGATATGCGACGCTCCTTTCCGGCCTCGAGCTGGCCGACGCCACGATCACGCGGCACAACGGCCTGCATTATCTGTTTGGCGCCTGGCGCGACGGAACGGGCGGCTATTCGGACGCGCTGACGATCTACTACGCCGACCGCCTCCTGGGGCCCTGGTTGCCCCACGCCAGCAATCCGGTCCTGATCGACCGCGCCAGCACGCGGCCGGCGGGGAACTTCGTCACCCTCAATGACAAGCTGTGGCGACCGGTCCAGGACTGTGCCGACGGGTACGGCGCGGCGCTCGCCCTGGCGGAAGTGGTCGAACTGTCGCCGACGGCGTTCAAGCAGATCGTCCGCCACTCCCTGAAGCCCGGACCGACATGGCCCGGCAGGAAGTTGCACACCTTGAACCGCTGCGGCCGGCTCGAAGTGATCGACGGATCGCGTGTTCAGCCCAGGATGCGCGCTTTCGCGAGTTACTTTCCGTCGACGGTCGTGTCTGCGCGAACCAGCCCGAGTTCGGCTGTTTGATCTGCGTTTCGCTCGCCGATCCGCCTACGGCGACCCGAATTCTCGGGTTGCCCGCTCACTTCGCCGCGTCGATCCAGATCCCCGGCTCGGAATGCTCGCGGATATAGCTGACCAGGAAGTCCGAAAACACCCTGATCTTGGCGGGCAGCCTGACGCGGTTCTGATAAGCGATGTTCATGGTGAGCAGCGGCAGCTGCCA
>NZ_AJQE01000008.1 GCF_000261685.1 Bradyrhizobium genomosp. I (2014)
AGCCGGCCGGCCGCGATATCGCCCTGCACGATGTAAAGCGGCTGGATCAGGATGCCGAGACCCGCGCGCGCCGCGCCGCAGATGATCTGGCCGTCATTGCTGTCGAGCGTCGGCGCGATCCGGATCGTCTGCGTCGTGCTGCCCTTGCTCAGCCGCAGCGAATAGGGATCGTTGGCGAGGTTGTAGATCAGCATGTTGTGGCGGGTGAGATCGGCGGGGTGCTCCGGACGGCCGTGCTTCGCCAGATAGGCCGGCGAAGCCGCAAGCACGCGGTGCATCTGGCCGATGCGGCGGACGACGATGTTGGAATCCGGCTCGTGCTCGCGCGTGCGGATCGCGACGTCGATGCCGGCTTCGATGAAGTCCAGATAGCGGTTGGCGCTGATGATCTGCACACTGAGATCCGGATAGAGCGCGCGGAACGCCGGCAGCATCGGTGCGAGATAGATCATCGCGAAGGACAGCGATGACGTCACGCGCAGCATGCCCTTCGGCGACAGGGCGCGGTCGGAGACGGCGTCCTCGGCTTCGGCGAGTTCGTTCAACAACGGGCTGCAGCGCTGCAACAGCTCCTGCCCTGCCTCGGTCAGCCATTGCCGGCGCGTGTTGCGCTCGATCAGCCGGACCGCAAGCCGCTCCTCCAGCGCGCTGAGATGGCGGCTCGCGGCCGCATTCGACATCCGCAGGATTTCGGCGGCCTTGGACAGGCTGCCGAGCTCGGCGGTTTTGGAGAAGACTTCGAGTTGGAGCAGCCGGTCCATTTTTGCGAAAGCAGGAAAAGAGACTTACAAATTTTGACCTTTATTTCCGTTTTCTGCAAGGCAAAATGACCTCAACAAAGCAGAATGGCAGGCGAGGAAATCAGGAAATGTCGGGCCCGATCAGGCACATCGTGATGTGGCAGCTGCGCGGGGAGACCCAAGAGGAGCGCTCGGCCGCCCGGCTTAAGGTCAAGACCCTGTTCGAGGGCCTCAAGGGCCGGATCGATGGCCTCACCCATATCGAGGTCGGCATGGATGTCAGCGCGGTCGACTACGCCTGCGACGTCGTTCTGTTCTCCGAGTTCACCGACCAGGCCGCGCTCGCCGCCTACGCCAACCACCCCGAACATTTGCGCGTCCGCGAGGCGCTGGGCGACTTGCGGATCGGCCGCTTCCAGGTCGATTATCCCATCAAAGAGACCGGCGCATGATCGGGTCGTTCACCTTCGAAAACCTGCCCTGCCGCGTCGTGTTCGGCAGCGGAACCCTTGGCTCGGCCAAGGCCGAGGTCGAGCGGCTCGGCGGCAAGCGCGCGCTGGTGCTGACGACGCCGCAGCAGGAGGCGCAAGGCAAGAGCCTCGGCGCGGCGCTCGGACCGCTCTATGCCGGCATCTTTCCCGGCGCCACCATGCACACGCCGGTCGAGGTCACCGAGCGCGCGCTCGCGGCGATGAAGGCGTGCGAGGCTGACTGCGTCGTCTCGCTCGGCGGCGGCTCGACCACCGGCCTCGGCAAGGCGCTGGCCTTGCGCACCGGCGTCAACCAGCTCTGCATCCCCACCACCTATGCCGGCTCGGAGATGACGCCGATCGTCGGCCAGACCGAGAACGGCCTGAAGACCACGGTGCGCGACGCGGCCGTGCTGCCGGAGACCGTGATCTACGATGTCGATCTCACCTTGACGCTGCCGGTGAGCCTGGCTGCAACATCCGGCATCAACGCAATCGCCCATGCGGTCGAAGCACTCTATGCGCGCGACACCAATCCGGTGACCTCGCTGATGGCGGAGGAAGGCATTCGTGCGCTGGCGCGTGCCCTGCCCGCGATTGCCGCCAGAAGCGACGACCGCGAGGCCCGCACCGAGGCACTCTACGGCGCCTGGCTGTGCGGCGTGTGCCTCGGCACCGTCGGCATGGCGTTGCATCACAAGCTCTGCCACACGCTCGGCGGCACCTTCGACCTGCCGCACGCCGAAACGCACACCATCGTGCTGCCGCATGCGCTGGCCTACAACGCGCCGGCGGTGCCGGATGCGATGGCGCGCATCGCGCGCGCGATTGGCGCAGCCGATGCGTCCCGGGGCCTTTACGACCTTGCGAAGCGACTGGGCGCAAAGCTGGCGCTACGTGATGTCGGCATGCCCGAGAGCGGCATCGACAAGGCGGCCGACCTCGCCGTCACCAATGCCTATTGGAACCCGCGCCCGCTCGAGCGTGGCGCCATTGGCGACCTGATCGCGCGCGCCTGGGCCGGCGAACCGCCCGGCGCCGTCAAAGCGGCGGCGTGACGCGATGCGGCGCACGCTCATCAAATCGGCCACCGTCATCAGCATGGATGACGCGATTGGCGATCTTTCGAGCGGCGATGTGCTGGTCGAAGGCAGCCGCATTGTCGACGTGCGCCCGTCGATCGAGCTCGGTGGCGGCGCGGCTGAGACCGAGATCATCGACGGCAATGGCCGCCTCGTTATCCCCGGCCTGATCAACGCGCACATGCACACCTGGCAGACGGGCTTGCGCGGCTTTGCCGCGAACTGGACGCTGCTGGAATATTTCCGCCGCATGCATGCGGGCCTCGCGACCGTGTTCCGGCCCGACGACATCCATATCGCGACGCTCGTCGGCGCTCTGAACCAGATCAACCACGGCGTCACCACGCTGGTCGACTGGTGCCACAACAATCCGACTCCCGCACACACCGACGCTGCGGTGCGCGGCCTGACCGAGAGCGGCATCCGCGCCGCCTTCTTCCACGGCTCGCCAAAGCCGGAGCCGAAGCCGGGCGAGCCGCACTTCTCGGAAGTGCCGCATCCGCGCCGCGAGGTCGAGCGGCTGCTGGCCGGCCCCCTCGCCGATCGCGACGGCCTCGTCACGCTGGGCCTTGCCATCCTCGGCCCGCATTATTCGACGCTCGACGTCGCCATGCACGATTTCCACCTGGCGCGCGAGCTGAACCTGATCGCCTCCATGCACCAGGGCGGCGGCGCGGCGAAGACGCCAGGCGGGTGGGAGAAGCTGATCGAGGCGGGCCTCGTCGGTCCCGGCATCAACATCGTCCACGGCAACGACCTGCCTGACGATCTGCTCGATCGGATCGTCGATCTCGGCGTGTCCTTTTCCGTCACGCCCGAGAACGAGATGATCCAGGGCCACGGCTTCCCGATCACCGGACGTCTGTTGAAGCGCGGCGTGCGGCCGACGATCGGCATCGATCTGGAATCCGTGCTGGCCGGCGATCTCCTCTCCGCCGCCCGCGTCGCGCTTTCGATGCAGCGGGCGCTCGACAATGCGGAATCGCGCCGAGCGAGCGGCGCCATTCCGGCGACATCCACGATCCCCGTGCGCGAGGCGTTGCGCTGGATCACGACCGAAGGCGCCCGCATGCTCGGCCGCGAAAACCAGATTGGATCGCTGACGCCGGGGAAGCTCGCCGACCTCGTCATCATCAACGCGTCCGATCTCAACCTTTTCCCGGTGCACGATCCCGTCGCGACCGTCGTGATGCAGACGAGCCTCATCAACATCGAGGCTGTCATGATCGGCGGCGCCTGGACGAAACGTAACGGCCGGCTGCTGGTCGAGGGGCTGGAGACGAAGATGGCGCTGCTGGCACAATCCGGCCGGCGGCTTGTGCAGGACATGAACGACAGGGACGCGCCGCCTGAAGGCGCCAATGGACAACGACCATGACAGACGTTTCCAACAATGTCGCCTTTATCGGGATCGGCAAGATGGGCCTGCCGATGTCGATCCTCGTCGCCAAGGCCGGTTACGCGGTAACGGCGTTTGACCAGAGCGTGGCGCGGCTCGATGAGGCTCGCGCGCAAGGCGTTTCGATTGCCGCTTCGCCCGTCGAAGCCGTGCGCGGCAAGGCCGCCGTTGTCACATCCCTGCCCGATGACGCGGCCTTGCGCGGCGCGCTGCTCGGCCCTGCCGGCCTGATCGCCGCGATGGCGCCCAAAACCGTTTTGATCGAGACCAGCACCGTCAGCGTCGATGCCTCTACCGACGTTGCCGCCGCCGCGCAGGCACGCGACATTGCCTATCTTCGTTCCCCGGTCTCCGGCAATGCCAGCATCGTCCATACCGGCGCCCTGACCTGCTTCGTCTCGGGGCCGAACGACGCCTTCGAAAGCGCAAGGCCGCTGTTCGCGGCCTTCACCCGCGCCCAGACCTATCTCGGGCCGGCCGAGGAAGCCCGCTACGCCAAGCTCTCCGTCAATCTGATGATCGCCGTGTCTGCCGCGATGATGGCGGAGAGCCTGGCGTTGGCGCGCAAGGGCGGCATCGCCTGGCAGGACATTCTGAAGGTGCTCGACGACAGCGCGATTGCCTCCCCGATGGTGAAGTACAAGACCGCGCCGCTGCGGACCCGCGATTTCGAGTCCACCTTCTCCTGCAAGCAGATGGCCAAGGATCTCGATCTCATCCTCGGCGCCGGGCACGCCGTCGGCGTGCCGCTTCAGCTCGCGGCGCAAGTGCGCGAGACCTATGGCTCGCTGGTCGCGCAGGGCGACGGCGACACCGACTTCATCGCGACCGTCAGGCATCTCGAGCGGCTGTCCGGCCTCGGCGAGCCGAAGCTCTGATCAACGGAGGCACCCATGCGCAACTTCAACGAGACCACGATCACGGACGCGGTGCTGGAGCGGATCGCGGGCGCGACCGATCCGCGGATCAAGCAGGTCAGCGAGGCGCTGGTGCGCCACCTTCATGCCTTTGTGCGCGAGGTGCGGCCGACCCAGAAGGAATGGGAATACGGTATCGACTTCCTGACCCGCACCGGGCACATGTGCGACGACAAGCGCCAGGAATTCATCCTGCTGTCGGATACGCTCGGCGTCTCCATGCTGGTCGACGCGATCAACCATCCGGTGCCGGAAGGCGCCACCGAAACCACGGTACTCGGGCCGTTCTTCGTTCAGGCCGCGCCGGAGAAGGAGAGCGGCGCCGATATCTCGGGTCCGATGGAAGGCGATCCGATGCTCGTCACCGGCTCGGTCTCGACCATCGACGGAAAGCCGCTCGCAGGCGCCATTGTGGACGTCTGGCATTCCGATGACGACGGCTATTACGACGTGCAGCAGCTCGACGCCATCGGCGACCTCGCGATGCGCGCCCGCTTCCACACCGACGCCAATGGCCGCTTCCATTTCTGGTCGATCAAGCCTGCCGCGTATCCGATTCCGCATGATGGACCGGTCGGCGAGATGCTGGAGGTTCAGGGACGCCATCCCTGGCGCCCGGCCCACGTGCACTTCATGATCTCGGCGCCGGGTTTCGAGCAGCTCGTGACTCACGTGTTCGTTGCCGGCGATCAGTATCTCGACAGCGACGTGGTGTTCGGCGTCAAGGACAGCCTGATCCGCGAGTTCGTCCGCCACCCTGCGGGCCGTGCGCCGGATGGTCGCATGGTGGAGAGCGCGTATTTTCATCTCAACTATGATTTCGGTTTGAAGCAGCTTGCGAGCGACGCAAGGGCCGCATAAGCCGAACGACAACGCAGCGGACCGGCAAGAGTCCGATAGGGAGCAGACGGGAGCTGAGGATGGGACCGCGGGTCAGCACGAGCACATTGGCCGATCGCCTCACCAGCATGATCGGCCCGCGCGCGAGCGTCGCGCGCGGCGTGCTCGATCAGCATGGGCAGAGCGAGTCGCACTATCGGAGCCTGCCGCCCGACATCGTCGTCTTCCCTGAAACCACGCAGGAGGTCGCGGAGATCGTCAGGCTCTGCGCCGGCACCGGCATGCCGATCGTGCCGTTCGGCGCCGGCACCTCGCTCGAAGGCAATGCAGCCGCGGTCGCGGGCGGCGTCTGCTTCGACTTCGCACGCATGAACAGGGTGCTCGCGGTGCACGACAGCGACATGGATGTCGTGGTGCAACCCGGCATCACGCGCAAGCAGCTCAATGCGGAGCTGCGCAATACGGGCCTGTTCTTCCCGATCGACCCCGGCGCCGACGCCTCGATCGGCGGCATGACCTCGACCAGGGCCTCCGGCACCATGGCGGTGCGCTACGGCACCATGAAGGACAATGTGATGGCGCTGGAAGTGGTGCTGGCCGATGGCCGCGTGATCCGCACCGCCAAGCGCGCGCGCAAGTCGGCGGCCGGTTATGATCTGACGCGCATGTTCGTCGGCGCCGAAGGCACGCTCGGCGTGATCACCGAGATCACGCTGAAGGTGCACCCCGTGCCGCAGGCGATTTCGGCCGCGGTCTGCAGCTTCGACACCCTGCACGACGCGGTCGATACCGCGATCTCGGTGATCCAGTCCGCAATCCCCGTGGCGCGCATCGAGCTGCTCGACGACGTCATGATGCGCGGCATCAATGCCTACGCCAAGCTCGGCTATCGCGAGGCCCCCACCCTGTTCCTCGAATTCCACGGCTCGGAGGCCTCCGTCGCCGAGCAGGCCGAGGCCGCGCAGGCCATCGCCGCCGATCATGGCGGCCATGGCTTTGCCTGGGCAAAGGCACCGGAAGACCGCAGCCGGCTCTGGCACGCGCGCGACAACACGCTCTATGCCGGCCTCGGCCTGCGCCCCGGCGCACGCGCGGTGATCACCGATGTCTGCGTGCCGATCTCGCGGCTGGCGGAATGCCTGACCAAGACGCGGCGCGACGCGGACGAACACGGCTTCGTCGCGCCGATCGTCGGCCATGTCGGCGACGGCAATTTCCACATGCTGATCCTGATCGATCCGGCAAGGCCGGAGGAGACCGAAGGCGCCAAGGCGCTGCAGGCCCGCATGGTGGCGCGCGCCATCGCCATGGACGGCACCTGCACCGGCGAGCACGGCATCGGGCTCGGCAAGATCGATTATCTCGCTGACGAACTCGGCGAGGCCGTCGACGTGATGCGGCAGATCAAGACCGCGCTCGACCCTGATGGACTGATGAACCCAGGAAAGATCTTTGCGAGCGGAGCACGCGCATGAGCAACGCGGCGCTGGCCATTGAGCCCTCCTCGCCAGTCCCGCTGCTGGAGTTGCGCGGCATCAGCAAGGAATTTCCCGGCGTCAAGGCGCTGGACGACGTGTCCTTTGCCGTCTACCCCGGCGAAGTCCACATGCTGCTGGGCGAGAACGGCGCCGGCAAATCGAGCCTGATGAAGGTACTGTGCGGCGCCTACCGCGCCGATGCCGGCGAGTTCTACTACAAGGGCGAGGCGGTCGCGATCAATTCCACCGCGGACGCGCAGAAGCTCGGCATTGCCGTGATCTTCCAGGAATTCTCGCTCGTCCCCTATCTCGATATCGCCCAGAACATCTTCCTGGGACGCGAGCCGAAGGGCCGCATCCCCGGTACCATCGACCGCCGCAGGATTCTGGCCGATGCGACGCGCGTGCTCGATACGATTGGCTTCGATATCGATCCCTCCACCATTGTTGACAAGCTCGGCGTGGCGCAGCAGCAGATGGTCGAGATCGCGAAGGCGATCAGCCAGAACGCCCGCATCCTCGTCATGGACGAGCCGACCGCGGCGCTCTCGGACCGTGAGACCGAGCTGCTGTTTGCACTGATCGCACGGCTGAAGGCCGACGGCGTGTCCATCGTCTACATCTCGCACCGCATGGCCGAGGTGTTCGCGCTCGGCGATCGCATCACCGTGCTGCGCGACGGCCGCCGCATCGACGGTGTTCGCCCAACCGACGTCACGCCGGACCAGTTGGTCCGCATGATGGTCGGCCGCAACGTCGACATGACTTATCCACGCCATTTCGCCGACAAGCCCGGCGAGCTGCTGCTCGAGGTCAAGGGCCTGACGGCGCCGACCGGGATCTCCGACATCAACATCGAGGTGCGCCGGGGCGAGATCGTCGGCCTGTGCGGCCTCGTCGGCTCCGGTCGCAGCGAGGTCGCGCGCGCCATCTTCGGCGCAGATCCCGTCACATCAGGCGAGATCATCTTCGACGGCAAGACCATCTCCGGCGAGCCCGATCTCGCCGCCCGCCGCGGCATCGCGCTGATTCCTGAGAGCCGCAAAAGTGAAGGCCTCGCGCTGCTGCGTTCGGTGAGCGACAACCTCGTGGTATCGGCGCTGCGAAAACTGTTCCCGAGCGGCCTGTTCGACCAGCGCAGTGCGCAGCGCACCGCCGACAGCCTGATCCGCCAGTTGAGGATCGCGACACCGAGCGCGCGGCAGACCGTCGGCCTGCTTTCGGGCGGCAACCAGCAGAAGGTCGTGATCGGCAAATGGCTTGCGGCCGGGTCGAAGCTGTTCATTTTCGACGAGCCGACACGGGGCATCGACATCGGCGCCAAGTCGGAGATCTTTGCGCTGATCGACCGCCTGGTCGCGGAAGGCGCGGCGGCCCTGATGATCTCGTCCGAGCAGGTCGAGATCTGCCATGTCTGCGACCGCGCCTACGTCATGCGGGAGGGGCGCATTGCCGGACACCTGACGCGCAGCGAACTGACGGAGGAGAACATCGTGCGACTGGGGATGCATCATGCGTGAAGCCGCGGTCATCTCGGAGCCCAATCCGCTGCAGCGCATTCCCGGCGTCGCCATGGTGCTGGTGCTGCTGATCGCGCTGTTCAGCGTCATCGCGCCCGGCTTCCTGTCGGTCGCCAATCTCTCCAACGTGCTGGTGCAGTCGACCATTCTGACCATGCTCGCGCTGCCGATGACGCTGATCATCATGACCGAGGGGCTGGACCTGTCGATGGGCGCGGTGCTGACGCTGACCTCGCTCTGCGTTGCGATCGTATCGCTCGCGACCAAGTCGATGCTGCTGGGCCTCGGTGCCGGCCTGCTGGTCGGCACGGCCTTCGGCGTCGCCAATGGCTGGCTGGTCGCGATCCTGGGCATTCCGCCCTTCGTCGCGACGCTCGGCACGCTCGGCATGGCGCAGGGCCTGTCGCTCATCGTCAGCGACGGCCAGAGCGTGGTCGGCATTCCCCACAGCGTACGCGACATCTATTCGGCGACGCTTCTGGGCGTCCCGGTGCCGATCGTGATGGCGCTGGTCACCTATGCGGCCTTCCACGGCCTGCTCTATCACACCCGCTTCGGCACCTACATCTTCGCCCTCGGTGGCAACCGCGAGGCGCTGCGCTATGCCGGCCGCTCGCCGAACCGGCTGTTGATCGCGGTCTATGCGATCGGCGGCGCCATGGCCGGCATCGCGGGCCTTCTGATGACCGCGCGAATGAACTCCGGCCATCCCACCGCTGGCCTCGGCCTGGAATTCGATGCCATCGCCGCCGTCGCCGTCGGCGGGACCTCGTTCGAGCGCGGCAATGGCTGGCTGCTCGGCACCCTCCTCGGCGTCCTCTCGGTCGGCGTGCTACGCAACGGGTTGAACCTGATCTCGCTGCCGTCCTCGGTGCAGGTTGCAAGCGTGGGCGTGCTCGTCATCGTCGCTCTGTTCCTGGATGGCCTCAGGAGCCGCGCATGACAGACATCACCAAGGAGGCCATGGTGCCGCCCCGCTCCTTCCTGTCGCAGGATGCGATCCAGGTGTTCTATCGCCTGCTGGCCGCGCTGCTGATCTGTGCGGTGCTCGCCGTGCTCAGCGATTCCTTCCTGAGCCTCGGCAACATCCTCAACGTGCTGAGGCAGGCGAGCCTGACCTTCTTCATCGCCTCCGGCCTGACGCTGGTGGTGCTGACCGCCGGCCTCGATCTGTCCGTCGGCGCCAATGTCGCGCTGTCCGCCTGTATCGCCGGCACCGTGATCCACAAGACCGGCTCGCCGGCGCTCGGCATCCTCACCGGCCTTGCCTGCGGCGGCATCGTCGGCCTGCTCAACGGCATCATGGTCACCGCGCTCCGCATCCCCTCCTTCATTGCCACCTATGGCATGCTGTGGGTGCTGAACGGCCTCACCTATTGGTACATGGCGGGCGAGACCCTGCACGGCTTCCCCGCCGGCTTCCGCCAGATCGGCAGCGGCTATCTGTTCGGCCTGCCCATCCCGGTCTATCTGCTGCTGGTGTTCCTCGGGATCGGGACGTTGTTCGCGCAGCGCACGATCTGGGGCCAGGAGATCTATGCGATCGGCGCCAATCCGGTCGCGGCACGGCTCTCCGGCATTCCGGTCGCGCGGCGCCTGCTGCTGGTCTATGCCGTCTCCGGCACCATGGCGGGGCTTGCCTCGATCATCTTCCTGTCGCGGCTCAATTCGGCCGAGGCCGATATCGGCGAGAGCCTGACGCTGCCGGCGATCGCGGCCGTGCTGATCGGCGGCACCTCGCTGTTCGGCGGCGTCGGCACCGTGTTCGGCACCTTCATCGGCGCGCTGATCCTCACCTTGGTGCTGAACGGAATGAACCTGCTCTCGGTCAGCGCCAACTGGCAGCCGCTCGTGACCGGCGTCATCGTCATCCTCGCGGTCTGGCTCGACATGAAGACCCGCCGCGGCACGCAATGAGTTCCTGGAGTTCAACAAGCAAAATGAGGGATGGAGGCAATATGAAACGTAAACTGGGCTATCTGACGCTGCCACTGCTGATGGCGGCCGCGTTCACCACCGGGGCGCGCGCCGACGGCGAGACCATCGCCGTCTTCACCAAGAACCAGACCAATCCGTTCTTCCAGACGGTGCGGGTCGGCGCCGACAACATGGCGAAGACGCTGAACGCGAAGACGCTTCAGTACATCCCGACCAAGCCGGACTCGATCCCCGAGCAGCTCAGCCAGATCGAGGACGTCGTGGTCAAGAAGCCGAGCGCGATCGTGTTCACGCCGGTCGATTACAAGGCGATGGTGCCCGGCGTCGAGAAGATCAACGAGGCCAAGATCCCGGTCGTCAACATCACTGACCGTTCGGCCGGCGGCAAGTTCCTGTCCTTCGTCGGCGCCGACGACTACAGCCTCGGGCTGGAGACCGCGCGCTTCCTGCTCAAGACGCTGGGCGGCAAGGGCAACATCGTCATCATCGAGGGCGTCAAGGGCTCGCTGACCAATGTCGACCGCGTCCGCGGCTTCAACGACGCGCTCAAGGAAAGTCCGGGGGCCAAGCTGCTGGCCTCGCAGCCCGGTAACTACCAGCGGCTCCAGGCGCTCCAGGTCATGGAGAATTTGATGCAGTCGAATCCGCAGATCGACGGCGTGCTCGCCGCCAACGACGCCATGGCGGTCGGCGCGATCGAGGCGCTCGACGGCGCCAACCGCAAGGCCCAGGTGATCGGCATCAACGGCACCAAGGAGGCGATCGACGCGATCAAGTCCGGCAAGCTGCTCGCGAGCGGCGACTACAACGGATTTGCGCAAGGCTGCCTCGGCACCATGATGGCGATCCGCGCCTTGCGCAACCAGCCCGTCATCGCCGAGATCGTGCTGAAGCCGACCGTCATCACCAAGGACAATTACGGGCCGTTCGACGTGCCGCTGGAGCAGCGGACCTGCCCGACCTTCGAGGACGCCGGCAAGCTCGGCGCCAAGTAGACCAACCCATCACGTCCGGACGGCCGCCATGGCGGCCGTCCCAAGAACCAAGTCAAGAAAGGAAGACCGATGTTGTTCGCCATTCACGCTCTCGACCGCACCGGCGCACTGCCGACGCGGCTTGCCAATTACGACGCGCACAAGGCCTTCCTGAGCGACACCTCGCGCTTCGGCGTCAGGATCGTGATGTCGGGGCCGTTGGTCTCCGACGACGGCCAGACCATGATCGGCAGCCTGTTCCTGATCGAGGCACCGGGCCGTAGCGAGGTCGAGACCTTCAACCGCGCAGATCCCTTTGCCGCGGCCGGCATCTGGGAAAAGGTCACGATCACGGGCTTCCTGCGCCGGCAGGGTTGAGCCGCCTACGGCGGCTCGTCGAGGTGACAGGCCACCCACTGCTCCGGGCCGGCCGCGCGCAGCGTCGGCTCCTCTGTCCGGCAGCGGTCGAAGGCGAAGGGGCAACGGGTATGAAAGCGGCAACCGGGTGGCGGATTGATCGGGCTCGGCAGGTCGCCCCTGAGGATGATGGGATTGCGCTGTGCCCCGGGCTCCGGCAGCGGCACCGCCGAGAGCAGCGCCTTGGTGTAGGGATGCCTTGGCGCGGCAAAGATCTCCCGGCGCGGCGCCACTTCCACGATCTTGCCGAGATACATGACCGCAACGCGATGTCATGTGCTCGACGATCGCGAGATCGTGGCTGATGAACAAGAGCGCGAGGCCGAACTCGCTTTGCAGATCCTGCAGCAGATTGACGATCTGCGCCTTGACCGAAACGTCGAGCGCGGAGACCGCCTCGTCGCACACGATCAGCTCGGGTTCGGCCGCAAGCGCGCGCGCAATGCCGATGCGCTGACGCTGGCCGCCTGAGAATTCATGGGGTCTGCGGTTCAGCGCCTCGCGCGGCAGGCGCACGGTGTCCATCAGCGATGTGACGCGAACCTCGAGATCCTCCGCGGATTTGGCGAGGCCGAAATTGCGGATCGGCTCGGCCAGGATGTCGCGCACGCGCATGCGCGGGTTGAGGCTCGAGAACGGATCCTGGAACACCACCTGCACGCGCCGGCGCATCTGGCGCATCGTGCTCGGCGCGGCGTCGTCGATCCTCTGGCCGTCGAGGATGACCTGGCCAGAAGTAATCTCGAACAGCCGCAAAATGGCGCGGCCGACCGTCGACTTGCCGCAGCCGGACTCGCCGACCAGCGACAGCGTCTCGCCGCGCGCGATCTCGAACGACACGCCGTCCACCGCATAGACGAACTCGTTTTGTCGCCCGAACAGGCCCTTGTTGACCGGAAAATGCTTCTTGAGGTCGTTGACCTGGAGCAGCGGAGGACTCATGCCGCGACGGCTCCCTTGGCGGCGTAGTGACAGGCGGCGACGTGGCGCGGGCCCTTCTCTTCGAGCCCCGGCGCATATTGGCGGCAGAGATCGGTCGCGAGCGCACAGCGGCCGGCGAAGACGCAGCCGATAATGGGCTTGCGGAGGTCGGGCACCTGCCCCGGGATCTCGGCGAGCCGCGTTGCGGTCCCGGCCAGCGACGAGCCGAGCTTCGGCACCGCGCCGAGCAGGCCTTGCGTATAGGGATGGCGCGGCGAACGGAACAGCTCGGCGACCGGCGCCTCCTCGACCTTGCGGCCGGCATACATCACCATGACGCGTTCGGCGATCTCGGCGACGACGCCGAGATCGTGGGTGATCAGGATGATGGCGGCGCCGACCCGGCGCTTCAGATCCAGCATCAGCCTCAGAATCTGCGCCTGGATCGTCACGTCGAGCGCGGTTGTCGGCTCGTCCGCAATGAGAAGCTTCGGATTGCACGCCAGCGCGACCGCGATCATCACGCGCTGGCGCATGCCTCCGGAGAGCTGGTGCGGATATTCGCCGACGCGCCGTTTCGGCTCGGGAATGCCGACCAGCGTCAGCATCTCGATCGCGTGCGCCTCCGCCGCCCGCTTGTCGAGGCCCTGATGGATCATCAAGGTCTCGCGAATCTGGCGGCCGACGGTGAGCACCGGATTGAGGCTGGTCATCGGCTCCTGAAAGATCATCGAGATGTCGTTGCCGCGGATCGCGCGCATCTCGCGATCGGACAGCTTCAGCAGATCCCTGCCCGCAAAGCGGATGGCGCCGGCGATCCTGCCCGGCGGCTCCGGAATCAGCCGCATCAGCGACATCGACGTCACCGACTTGCCGCAGCCGGACTCGCCGACGATGGCGAGCGTCTCGCCCTCGTTGACATGGAAGGACACGCCGTCGACGGCGCGATTGATGCCGCCGGGGGTACGGAAATGGGTCTGGAGGTTCTCGACTTCGAGCAAAGCCATCGCGATCAGCCTCGATACATCACAGGCTCTTGGCCATGCGCGGGTCAAGCGCATCGCGAAGGCCGTCGCCGAGCAAATTCACGGCGAGCACAGTGACGGACAGGAACGCTGCCGGGAAGAACACGATGTAGGGCTTCACCTGCCACAGCGCGCGGCCCTCGGCCATGATGTTGCCCCAGGACGGGATGGTCGGCGGCGTTCCGGCGCCGATGAAGGACAGGATCGCCTCGGTGATCATCGCGCTGGCGCAGATGTAGGTCGCCTGCACCAGCATGGGCGCAACCGTGTTCGGCAGGATGTGGCGGAGGATGATCATGGGCGTGCGCGTGCCGCAGGCGACCGCCGCATCCACATAGGGCTGCTCGCGCAGCGACAGCACCACGCTGCGGACGAGGCGCGAGACACGCGGGATTTCGGCAACGGTGATGGCGAGGATGACGTTGCCGACGCTGCCGCGCGTCAGCGCCATCAGCGCGATCGCGAGCAGGATCGGCGGAATGGACATCAAGCCGTCCATGAACCGCATCAGGATGCCGTCTGCCCAGCGGACGAATCCGGAGATCATGCCGATGGCGAGGCCGGCCGCCGATGCGAAGATCGCGACCGACAGGCCGACCGTTAGCGAGACGCGCGCGCCGAACAGCACGCGCGAATAGATGTCGCGGCCGAGCACGTCGGTGCCGAACCAGAAATCGGCCGACGGCGCCCGTGTGCGCTTCGCCGGCGCCAGTGCAGTCGGATCGACCGTGCCGAGATAGGGCGCAAAAATCGCGATCAGGACCAGCGTCAGCAGCAGCGCGACGCCGACCGCGACCGTCGGATGACCGCGCAAGAGGCCGACGAAGCCGCGCCGGATCGTGACCGGCCGCAGGATCTCAGGCAGATGTGGCGCGACGACGAGGCCGGCCGGAAGCGATTGCGGATTGACGGTGGTGTCGGTCAATAGCGGATCCTCGGGTCAACGAGCGTGTAGACGACGTCGATCATCAGATTGACGAGGACGTAGACGAAGCTGAACAGCAGCACGATGCCCTGGATCACCGGATAGTCGCGGCGCAGGATCGCGTCGATCGTGAGGCGGCCGAGGCCGGGGATCGCGAACACGCTCTCGGTCACGACCGCGCCGCCGATCAGGAGCGCGATGCCGATCCCGATCACGGTCACGATCGGCACCGCCGCGTTCTTCAGCGCGTGAATGAACAGGATGCCGCCCTGCCCGAGTCCCTTGGCCTTGGCGGTGCGGATATAGTCCTGCTGCAAGACTTCGAGCATGGCGGCCCGCGTGATGCGCGCGACCAGCGCGATATAGACGCAGCCGAGTGCGATCGACGGTAGGATCAGGTTCTCCAGCCACGGCCAGAAGCCCGAGCTGAGCGGCGTATAGCCCTGCACCGGCAGCCATTCCAGCTCGAGCGCGAAGACGTAGGCGAGCATGTAGCCGACCACGAACACGGGCAGCGAGAATCCGAACACGGCAAAGCCCATGATGACGCGGTCGATCAGGCTGCCGGCCTTCCATGCCGCCACCACGCCGAGCGGCACCGCCACCACGATCGTGAGCAGCAGCGTGACGAACATCAGCGACAGCGTCGGTCCGAGACGCTGCCCGATCATCGCCGAGACCGGCAGATTGGTGAAGATCGAGGTGCCGAGATCGCCGTGCAGGATGCGCCAGACCCAGCCTCCGAACTGGACCAGGAACGGACGGTTGAGGCCGAGGCTCTGGCGGATGCGCTCCACATCCTCCGGACTCGCCTGGTCGCCCGCGATCACCACGGCGGGGTCACCCGGCGCGATATAGAGCAGGCTGAACACGAACAGCGCGACGATCGCCATGACTGGCAAGGTCGCGACGATGCGACGGAGGATGTAGGAGAGCATCTGGCCTCAGCGCACGATCATGCAGACTTGGACACGCCCCAGAAGAACGGCAGCGGCCCTTTGGTGATGCCGGAGACGTTCTTGCGCCATGCCGTGTAGCCGAGGAAGAAGCCCGTCGGCGCGAAGACGACGTCGTCAAGCGCTGCCTTGTTGAGGCGGGCGATCGTCGTCTTTTCCTCGTCGAGGTTTTTGGCCTCGAACCATGCGGCAACCTCCTTTTCGGTATCGGCGCTCGTGGGCCAACCGAACCAGGCCTTGTCGCCGTTGGCGCGGATGGCATTGTAGGGCCCCGGATTGACGCAGTCCGCGCCCGCATGCCAGGTGTGGAACATGTGCCAGCCGCCCTGTCCCGGCGGCGTCTTCAGTGCGCGGCGGGCGCCGACGGTGCCCCAATCGGTCGCCACGAAGTCGACGTTCATGCCGAGCTTCTTCAGCAGGTCCGCGGTCACGTCGCCCTGCGCCTTGGTGATCGGCTGGTCCTGCGCGACCAGGCACGTGACCGGCTGCCCCGAATAGCCGCTCTCCGCGAGCAATTTCTTGGCCGCGTCAAAGTCGCGCTTGCCCTTCAGGATATCGCCGCCCATCTCCGAGTAGAGCGGTGTACCCGGCGTGAAGAAGCCGGGCAGCGGCTTCCAGAGTGCGGTGTCGTCGCCGACGATCGCGCGCATGTAGTCTTCCTGGCTCATCGCCATCAGCACAGCGCGCCGCGCCTTGACGTCGTTGAATGGCGGATACAGGAAGTTCATGCGGAACGCGCCGATATTGCCGAGCGGATCGCCGATATCGACGCTGATGTTCTTGTTCTTCTTCAACACGGGTACGAGGTCCGCGATCGGATTCTCCCACCAGTCGATCTCGCCGTTCTGCAGCGCCGCGGCCGCGGTGGCCGCATCCGGCATCACCACCCACTCGATGCGATCGACCAGGATCTGCTTGCCGCCAGCCAGCCACGACGACTTCTCCTGGCGCGGTGCATAGTCGGCGAATTTCTCGAACACGGCCTTCGCGCCCGGAACCCACTCGCCTTTGACGAACTTCATCGGCCCCGAGCCGACATATTCCGTGATCTGCTTAAATGGGTCGGTCTGCGCGATGCGCTCCGGCATGATGAAGGCGCAGGGCGAATTGTTCTTGCCCAGCGCGTAGAGCAGTTTCGGGTAAGGCGCCTTGAGGACCCATTTGAAGGTGCGGTCGTCGACCGCCGTGAGCTCCTGCTGAAGCGCCTTGATCATCAGCCCCATCGGATCGCGCACGGTCCAACGCGCGAGGCTCGCAACGACGTCCTTGCTGCGCACCGGCTCGCCGTCGTGGAACTTCAATCCGGGTCGCAGCTTGAACGTCCAGGTCTTGCCGTCAGCCGATACTTCCTCGGACTCGACCATCTGTCGTTGAGGCGTGAACGACGAGTCGATGCCGTAGAGCATGTCCCAGACCATCGCCGAGGCATTGCGCACGACATATTGCGTGCCCCAGATCGGATCGAAATTGGCGAGATTGGCCTGAGGCACGAAGCGCAAGGTCCGAGCGGATGCGCCCTGGGCGACCGCCGGGGCCGAGAGGCCGGTCAATGCCAGACCGCCCGCGCCGGCCAGTCCCTTCAATACGGTCCTGCGATCCATGAAGTCCTCCCAGTAATGCCGTGGTGCCAGCTGTTCCTTGGCAAAGGGCAAGTGAAACCAAGCCCATTTGCAAGCAAATGGTATGCCACTAAATGCGCCGTCGCCGATGGGATCTCGCCGCCCTTTTGGCCGCTCCAGGCCTCAAAGAGCGGCCGCCAGCGCAGGCCCCCTCTCGATATGCGGGATCGCCTCGACCAATTTGCGCGTGTAGTCGGTCTTTGGATTGTCAAACAGGGCGCGGCTTTCGCCCTGCTCCACGATGCCGCCGTTGCGCAGCACGATGGTGCGGTCGCAGAGCATGCGCACCACGTTGAGGTCGTGGCTGACGAACAGCAGCGCGATGTCGTTCTCGCGCCGCAGGCGATCGAGCAGCTGCAGCACCACCGCCTGAACCGAGACGTCGAGCGCGGCGGTCGGCTCGTCCAGCACAAGGAGCCGCGGCCGGCAGGCAATGGCGCGGGCGATGCCGACGCGGGCTTTCTGCCCGCCGGAGAGCTGATGCGGAAACCGCGGCAGCAAATCCAGCGGCAGTCCCACCCGCTCCGCGCATTCTTCCACCCGTTTGCGAAGCGTCTCACCCGCACGCATGCCGTCGAGTCGCATCAAGGGGTGGGCAATGCAATCGAACGCCGTAAAGCGCGGGTTGAGACTTTCGTTCGGGTCCTGGAAGACCATCTGGATGTCTTTGCGCAATGGCGAGCGGTGAAAGTCACGCGACGCCACGTGGCCGATCGACTGCCCGTCGAACACGATGTCGCCCTCGCTCGGATCGATCAGGCGGCAGATCATGCGCGAGGTCGTGCTCTTGCCGGAGCCGGACTCGCCGACGAGCCCGACGCTCTCGCCGCCGGCCATCGTCATCGAGAAGTCGGCAACCGCCGCGGAACCCTGGTCGAAACGCTTTGCGAGCTTCCGCACCTCCAGGAGCGGCGGCGTGCCGTGAGCGGGCTCCTGCCTGGGCTTGCCGACTGCAGCGGAGTAACGCTCGCTCTCCTCCTCCGTCACGAGGTCCTCGATCCGTGACGTCGCCGTCGGCGATGCCGCAACCAGGCGCCTCGTATAGGCGTGCTGCGGCGCGCCGAAGAGCGTGCCGGGGCTCGCCTCCTCGACGATGCGGCCACGCTCCATCACGGCGATGCGGCGGCAATAGCGCGCTGCGAGGCCGAGGTCATGCGTGATCAGGATCGTCGCCATGCCTCGCGCGGCGGCAATGTCTGCCAGGAGATCCATCACGACCTTCTGGGTGGTGACGTCGAGCCCGGTCGTCGGCTCGTCGGCGATCAGCAGCGCGGGATTGCAGGAGATCGCAATCGCGATCATGACGCGTTGGCACATGCCGCCGGAGAGTTCGTGCGGATAGGCGCTCATTCGCACCTCGGGATCGCGGATCTGGACGGCGCGCAGCAAGTCCAGCGCCTCGGCTCGCGCGGCCTCCTTCGAAATGCGCTTGTGGGTGAGGATCGCGTCGGCGATCTGCAATCCGATGGCCCGGATCGGATTGAGCGCAGCCCTCGGGTTCTGGAAGATCATCGACATCGCGGCGCCCTGGAGCTGACGGAGGTCATCTCCCCCAAGCTTCGTGACGTCCTGCCCGCGGAACAGGATCTTGCCGCCGGTGACGCGCCCGGCTGCATCGAGCAGCCGTGTCGTCGCAAAGCCCGTGACCGACTTGCCCGAACCGCTCTCGCCGACGAGGCCGAGCATCTCACCGGCATCGACCGTGAGCGTCACGCCGCGTACGGCCTCGACCATTCCGCGCCGCGTCGAGAACGCGACGTGGAGGTCGTCGATCCTGAGCAGTTCCTCGCTCATGTGCGCATCCGGGGATCGAGAATGTCCCGCATCCCGTCGCCGAGGAGGTTGAAGCACAGCACCGCCATCATCAAGGCCAGGCCCGGAAAGGCCACCAGCCACCAACGCCCGGTCGAGATGAAGCGCGCCCCCTCCGCGACCATGATGCCCCATTCCGGCGTCGGCGGCTTGACGCCGAGGCCGATGAAGGACAGGCCGGCTGCATTCAGAATCGCCCAGCCGAGATTGAGCGAGATCTGCACCGCCATCGCCGGCAGGATGTTCGGCAGCAGGAAGCGCAATACCACCGAGAAATGGCTCTCGCCGCAGGCGCGTGCGGCCTCGACCCAGCCGACATTGCGCCTGACATTGACCTCGGCCCGCGCAAAGCGGATGTAGAAGGGAAGATTGATGATCGCGGTCGCGATCACGATGTTCTCGATCCGGTTGCCCAATGCCGCGACCATCGCCATCGCCAGCACGAACAGCGGAAACGCCATCATCACGTCGACGAAACGGCCGACGGCGCGATCGAGCCGGCCGCCGGCATAGCCGCAGAACGCGCCGACGACGGCCCCGATCACGAAGGAGATCCCGACTGCGGAGACCGCGATGGCAAGGTCGAGCCGCGCGGCGATGACGAGGCGGCTGAACACGTCGCGTCCCAATTGGTCGGTGCCGGCAATGTGCGCCGCACTCGGCGGCTGCAGGGCCTCTGAGACATTCGAGGCCACGGGATCGTAAGGCACGATCCACGGCCCGAAGATCGCGACCAGGACGAAGACGAGCACGCCGGTCGCGGCAACCGCAGTGAGCGGATTGCCGCGCAGGATCCAGACCGAATGGCGAAGGGTTGCGCTGGTCATTCGATCGACACCCTGGGATCGGCGATGCCGTAGCAGATGTCGACCACGAGATTGACCAGCACGAACAGGCTGGCCATCAGCAGCACGAAGCCCTGCACCGGCGCGTAGTCGGAGGACAGCAGCGCATCGAGCGCATAGGAGGCAACGCCCGGCCAGGAGAACACCTTCTCCACGAGGACGTTGGCACCCAGCATGGTCGAGAACACGATGCCGGCGATGGTGATGACGGGAAGGATCGCGTTGCGCAGCGCGTAGGTCACGACCACCTTGCGCCAGGACAATCCGACCGAGCGCGCGGTACGCACGAAATCGCTGCCGAGCGAGACCAGCATCGAGGCGCGCGTGATCCGCGCCAGCGGCGCGATGACGAACAGGGCCATGCTCAATGCCGGCAGGATCAATTGCTTGAAGGCGGCCCACCAACCCTCGACGTCGCCGGCGAGCAGGAAGTCGATCGACAGGAAACCGGTGCGTTGCGGCGGCAGCGAGGTGAAGACGTCGATCCGTCCCGTGGGATCAGGCGCGAGCCCGATCAGATAGTAGAAGACGTAGATCAAGAGCAAGCCCGAGACGAAGGTCGGCACGCAGACGCCAAGTGCGCAGAACAGCCTCACGCCGTGATCGACAACCGAGCCCGGCCGCAGCGCCGCGATCACGCCGAGCGGCACCGCCGCGATCAATGCGATCAGAAGCGCGGAGAAAGTGAGCTCGAGCGAGGCCGGCAGCCGCTCCCG
>NZ_AJQE01000009.1 GCF_000261685.1 Bradyrhizobium genomosp. I (2014)
CAGAACCGGCTGCCCGGTCATCATGGAGCGGCCGAGATTGCCGTGGCCGATGTCGGAGAGATAGAGCACGAGCTGCTCCGGCACGGATTTGTCGAGCCCCATCTGCTTGCGGATCTGCGCGATCTCCTCCTTGCCGGCGTTCGGCCCCGAGGCGAAGAACACCGCGGGGTCGCCCGGCAGGACGCGCATCAGGAGAAAGGTGAAGACCAGCACACCGAACAATGCCGGCAGCGACGACAGAAGCCGCCTGCCCGCTCTCACTATCGTTGCACCAAGACCGGTCTTCACCCTTAGCAGCCTTTGCCTTCAGACGTTACTTGCGGCTGAGGTTGCGGTAGTCGACCTGACGATGGAACTCGTAGATGTAGCCCTCGACCGAGGGCGCCATCACCGCATCCTGGTTCGGCTGCCACAGCATGATCTGGGGCATCAGGTCGACATGCATCGCGTTGAGCTTGCGGCCGTCCTCCTCGTATTTGGCCTTATCCGGCTCGAACCGGGCTTCCTGGGCGATCGCCGACAGCTCGGCATTGTTGATCGAGCTGTAATTCCAGCGCTGATTGCCGGTATAGAAGTTGCGGTAGAAATAGTCCGTCGACGGCAGCCAGGCGATGATGCCTTCGGTGAAGAAGGGCACCTTCTTCTCGTTGATCAGCGTCGACATCTGCGCGTCCGGCAGCTTCTGGATGTCGACCTTGATGCCGATCTTGCCGAGCGACTCCTTGACCAGCGCCGCCATCGGCTCCGCCTGGGAGGCCCATCCGACATTGAAGCTGAAGGTGGTCGAGAAGCCGTCCGGAAGGCCGGCGGCCTTGAGATATTCTTTTGCCTTGTCGAGGTCGAGCTTGACCGGCTGCTGGAACGGATAAGTCCCGTTCAGCGGCTTGCCGTCCGGCCAGCTGGCGCCGTACAGCGGCGCGCCGCGGCCGAACAAGGCTGCCTTGAACATGTCCTCGTAAGGCAGCGCGAACGCGATGGCGCGGCGGACGTTGACGTTGTCGAAGGGCGGGATCTGGTTGTTCATCGAGACGAACGTGATCGCGTTGTATTGCGGCGTCGAGACCACCTTCAACTTGCCCTTGGCCTCGAGCGACTGCACGTCGCTTGCCTGAAGATCGAGCACGATATCTGCGTCGCCGCGCTCGACCAGATTGGCGCGGGTTGCCGGCTCCGGTACCGATTGCACGATGACGCGCTTGAAGGAGGCGGGCCTGCCGGGAGAACCGCGGTTCCAGGCCTCGTTGCGCTTGAGGGTCACCTGCTCGCCGGGCTTGAAGGTCTCGACGATGTAGGCGCCGCTGCCTGCGGTGTGCTCCTTCAGCCAGGCCATCGCCCACGGATCGTCCGCGGTCGCATGCTCCTTCGCCAGCTTCGAATTGATGATCATCGGATAGACGGTGGCGAGATTCGGCAGCGCCAGCTTGTCGGGCTTCGGCAGCGTCACCTCGATCGTCAAGGGATCGATCACCTTGAACTGATCGGCCGATGTCAGCGACCCCGTCAGCAGCTGCGCCTTGCCGAGGATCGGCGCGGTGACGCAGCGGTCGAGCGACCACTTCACGTCATCCGCCGTCACCGGCGAGCCGTCCTGGAACTTGGCGTCCTTGCGCAGATGGAACGTGATCTTCAGCTTGTCAGGACTGACGTCATAGGACTCGGCGAGCTCGCCCGTGATCGTGTCGAGATCGAACACCCATTTGCCGTTGAGCTGCTTGCGGCCGAACGACACAAGCCGATCGTAGGTGCTCATGCTGAGCCCGAAGGATTCGCGCGTCGCGCCGGGAATGTTGGGATCGAGCGTGTTGACCGACGCGCCGGTCACATAGCGCAGCGTTTCCGCTCTGGATTGCGCGTGCGAAGGCGCGGCCGCGATCAGCAACAGCGCAGTGATGGCAAGGACTGAGGTCGCGGACCTGAAAGACACAAAACGCATTCGTTTTCCCTTGAATTTCGAGCAGGAAAGCCGGCAAGGCTGGTCGAGAAAGAAGCAATTTGCGCGCCAATCTTCGCCGTGGCGGGGCATGGATGATCATCGCGGTTGCTCCATTGTTCGCGCTGGCCGCGTGACCACGGCCTGCGGCACGTCATAGGCGCTGAGCGAGGCCCAGTGCCGTTCAACGTCGGCGCGGAACAGGCCGCGCGTCAGGCCATGGACCAGCTTGGGCACGGCGGTCGTCATCGCATTGATCGACGATCCCGATGCACCGAAGCTCATGGTGGAGGCGATGGCGAAGAGATGGATATCGGAGATCCACGGCGTCTTGCCTGGTTCACGCTCGGTGAAGGCGTAGTCGTCGGCGAGATAGGGGAAGCGGCCGAGCCGTGGGTTGCGCTCGTCCTCGGGCGGCTGGTAGCGATCGGCCCAGGTGGCGATGTTGCCGGCAAATCGGCCGAGCTCGCCGCGTTCGGCGAAGTTCATGTCGATGCCGGTGCCGCAGATGACGAAATCCGCGGTGATGGCGCCGCGCGGCGTTCGGAGTTCAACGCCTTTGCCGGTCACGCACGCGGTCTCCACCGGCGCCCCCTCGTGCAGCGTGAAATTGGCATGACGCGCGCAGCGGTCATAGGTGGCCTGCGGAAATCCCTCGCGCATTTCCAGGATGGTGCGCATGAAGCGCCAGCGCCAGGCATCGTCGAGATCGCTGAGATGGCGCAGGAAGCCGCGAAAGGTCAGCCAGCGATAGGGCTGGATCACCTGGATCTGCGCCCGGCGACAGAGCAAATGCACTTCGGCACCACCCGCCTCCAGCGCCGTTGCCGCATTGTCGAAAGCGGATGCGCCGGCGCCGATCACGGCGACGCGCTTGCCGCGGAGGCTTGCGAAATCGATGTCGTCGGCGACGGTCGCGACCGAACTCGCCGGCAGATGCGCTAGCGGCTCCGGAATCATCCAGCCGCCCGTCCCCTCCTGCCCCGTCGCGAGCACGATCTTGCGCGCATAGAGCGTCTCGATGGCGTCGGCCTGTTTCACGCGTGCGGCGAGCAGACCATCTGCCGCCGTGGCAATCTCCAGAAGCTCGCATCCATTGTGCACCGGCAACTTGATGGTGCGCCTCAGCCAGAGCAGGTACTCGGCCCAATGCGCCCGCGGAATCAGATCGAGCGTCTGCCAGTCCTCCTTGCCGAACCGGGCTTCGTGCCAGGACTGGTAGGTGAGGCTCGGGAAGTCGAGGTCGGGGCCGGTGTAGTCCTTCGGACTGCGCAGCGTCGGCATGCGGGCATAGGTGAGCCACGGCCCCTCCTTCCCTTCCTCGGCCTTGTCGAGCAGCAGGATGTTGCTGACGCGGGAGCGCATCAGGCCAAAGCCAATGGCGATGCCGGACTGGCCGGCACCGATGATGAGAACATCCAGCGCCGGCTTGCCATCCGGCCCCGTCTTCGGTTCGAGCCAGGCGGCGCCGGGATGTGCGATCCGGGCGAGATCGGCGCGCACGTTCGTCTCGAGCTCTGTCAGCGCATCACTCATGCCGCGAGCCAGCCTCCGTCGACCACCATCACGGTGCCGGTCGTGAACGAAGAGGCATCGCTGGCGAGATGTAGCGCGGTCTGCGCGATCTCCTCCGCCTGACCGAACCGCTTCATGGCATGGCGGTTGCGCGAGGCCTCGCGCACTTCCTCCGAATTGGCGTGACGGGCAAAGCTGCGGCGAAGCATTGGCGTATCGATCGCACCCGGCGCAATCGCGTTGACCCGAATGCCGTCCATTGCGAAATCCACCGCCATCGTCCGCGTCAGGCTGACGATCGCGCCCTTGGCGGCGATATAGGCACTGTTGCCCTTGCCGCCGGCCATCGCAAGCTGCGATGCCAGCGTGATGATCGATCCGCTGTTCTGCCGTTGCATTTGCGGCACCGCCGCCCGCGCCCACAGCCAGGTGCCACCGACATTGGCGCGGAACACCGCATCCCAGTCCTCCACGCTCGTGGTCAGCACCGTGCCGCCGCAGGAGAAGCCGGCGGCAGTCATCAGGACATCGAGCCGGCCGCGCCGCGCGATGACATCGCCGACGACGGTCTCGGCGAACGCGGCGTCGCCGACGTCGCCGACATGCGTCGTGGCCTCGCCCACCATGCGAAGTGTCTCCTCAAGCCCCGCGCCGTCGCGATCGACCAGAGCGAGACTGGCGCCCTCCTCCGCAAACAGCTTCGCACTGGCCCGGCCGATGCCGGAGCCCGCGCCCGTGATGATGGCCGTCCGTCCCTGCAGCCGCATGTCAGATCCCTTCCTTGTGCTGCATCCACCAGGCGCTCATGGCGGCGGCCGACTCCGCGCAGCCGAACCGGGCGCGCCAGCCGAACTCATCGGCCATCCGCTTGACCGACATCGGCGCACGGTCGCCGCCGTGGAGCTTGATCACGGTCTTCTCTCCGGGAGACGCGAGCCGACACACCAGATCGGGATGCAAGGCCGCGAACGCCTCGCCCCATTGCACCGCAGACCAGGCCGTGCCGCTGGAGATGTTGTAGAGCCGGTGGCGCGGCCGCTCGGCTTCGATCAGCAGCGCCACGGCTTCGGCGGCGTCCGGCGCGTAGGTCCAGTCCTTGATCCCTGGTCTCGGCATGATCGCCGGCTCGCCGCGGGCGAACGCCGCCAGGATCTGGAATTGAAGGCTGGGCGTATCACGCACCGCGCCGGCCCGCTCCCACGGACCGAACACCGCGCTCAGTCGCACGCTCAGGAAATCGCCGCCAAAGAGCTCGGCATGACGCGCCACGGAGCGCTCCGAGGTGAACTTGCTGATGGCGTAGAACGAGACGGGATCGCAGGGCGTTTCCTCGTCCAGAACTTCGAACCGCAACCCCGCAGCGCCATAGGCCGACGCCGAGGACAGATTGACGACGCGGCGAACGCCGTGACGGATCGCCGCTTGCAGGATCGGGATCTGCGCCATCACGTTGATCTCGAGAACGCGCGCCGGCGAGGCCCGCTCGAGATCATCACCTGCGGTGATCGCCGCGCCCAGCACGATCGCATCGCATCCCCTTGCGACAAGGACGTCGATGGCTTCTACGTCGGCGATATCGGCCTGCACGGCTTCAAGCCGAGCGCCGTAGTCGGCCAGAGATCGCTGCGCACTCGGCGGCAACGCCGCACGATCATACAGCGTCACCTCGTGCCCGCGCGCGAGCAGCACCTCGGCGAGATTGAGGCCGACAAAGCCGGTGCCGCCGAAGATGACGATCTTCATTGCGCGCGATCCGCGATCACAGCAGCTTCGCTCCGAAATTCCGTTCCGGATCCATATCGGCGACCAGCCGGCCCGTCGGCTTTGCCGCCTCGCCGCCGCTGCGCGCGAGGAATTTTCCGCTGCCGGCGGACGCGAGACACTTGTTGCCGTCGATAATGACGCGGCCGCGCGACAGCACCGACACCGGCCAGCCCTTCAGCTTACGGCCCCCAAACGGCGTGTAGCCGGCGAGGTCATGCATCATCTCGTCCGCGACCGTGACTTCACGATCGGGATCCCAGATCGCAATATCGGCATCGGCGCCGACCGTGATCGAGCCCTTGTGTGGATGCAGGTTGTAGATCTTTGCCGGCGCCGTCGCGGTCAGCTCGACGAACTTCTCAAGGCCAAGCCGTCCCTTCGACACCATCGCGTCGAACAGCAGCGGCAGCCGCAGCTCCAGCCCCGGCAGGCCGTTGGCGACCTGCTTGAAATTCGGATTGGGCCCGGCGCGCAGCTTGCCGGTCTCGTCATAGCGATACGGCGCGTGATCCGAGGAGACGGTCTGGAGATCGCCGAGCGAGAGCGCCTGCCACAGCACCTCCTGGTCGGCATGGGTGCGCGGCGGCGGGCTGCACATCCATTTGGCGCCCTCGGAGCCGGGCTTGTCGAGATCATTGGCGGTGAGGAACAGATATTGCGGACAGGTCTCGGCGAATACCTTGAGCCCCTGCCCGCGCGCATCGCGGATCACCTTGGCGCCTTCGGCGGTCGAGACGTGGAAGATCATGATCGGCTGGTCGATCAGCGCCGCCATACCGATCAGCCGGGTGAAGGCTTCCGACTCCGACACGCGGGCGTGGCTGACGGCGTGGTACTTCGGCATCGTGTAGCCGCGCGCGAGCAGCCGCTTCACCATCCAGGCGATGATGCCGTGGTTCTCGGCATGCGCGCACAGCATCGCCCCGGACTGTCGCGCGGCGAGGAGGATGTCGAGCAGCGGCTCGTCGTCGACCTTGAGCCGGTCGTAAGTCATGAAGATCTTGATCGAGGCGTGTCCCTGCTTCACCAGGGCGGGGATGTGCTCCTCGACCGTCTCCCTGGTGGCATCGGCGATGATCATGTGGAAGGCGTAGTCGATCACGGCACCCTTCCTGGCCAGCGCGTGATAGTCCTCCACCACCTGCGGCAGCTTCATGCCGACATGCTGGGCGGCGAACGGGATCACCGTGGTCGTACCGCCGAAAGCCGCCGAAACAGTCGCGCTCTCGAATGTGTCGGCATTCATGATGCCGGCGGCGGACAATTGCTCGATATGCGCGTGGCTGTCCACGCCGCCGGGAAGCACCAGCTTGCCGCGCGCGTCGATCTCGCGCTCCGCTGGCGGAAGCCCGCGGCCGATGGCCGCGATGGTCTCGCCGGAGATGGCAACGTCGGCCTCGAACACGTCGGTGGTGGTGGCGACGCGGCCGCCGCGGATGATCAGGTCGTAAGCGGGTTCAGTCATGAGGCGCTCCGTGATAGGCTCAAGGCACGACATCGTAATTTCGCAGGAAAAGCATCATGTCCCGGCCGCGCATTCTCGTCATCAATCCGAACTCCAACCACAAGGTCACGCAAGGGCTGGAGGATGCGTTGAAGCCGCTCGACTTCGAGAGTGGGCCGGAAGTCGTCTGCCAGACGCTGGCCGAGGGTCCCTTCGGCATCGAAAGCCAGGCCGACGTCGACAGCGTCGCGATGCCGCTGCGCCGGCTGGTCGAAAGCGACAACAGCTCGGCCGCCTTCGTCATCGCCTGCTACAGCGATCCCGGGCTTCAGGTGTGTCGTGAAGGCACCGACCGCCCCGTGTTCGGCATTGCCGAGTGCGGCGTGCTGGCGGCGCTCGCTCGCGCCGAGACCTTCGGCGTCATCGCCATCGCCCAGCGATCGATCCCGCGCCATATGCGCTATCTCAGGCAGATGGGACTGACCGATCGGCTCGCGGGCGAACGGCCGCTGAACATGAGCGTCGCGGAAACCGCATCCGGCGAGGGAACGCTGGCGAAGATGATCGAGGTCGGCCGCGCGCTGCGCGACGAGGACGGTGCTCGCGCCATCGTGATGGGCTGCGCCGGCATGGCGCGCCATCGCCGTCCGCTCGAAGACGCGCTGCGAATTCCCGTGATCGACCCGACACAGGCGGCCGTCACCATGGCGCTGGGTACTGTGCAGTTGTCGGCTCACTAGGCGTCCTTCAGCTCCTTGGCGTCCTGCCGCGCGAGCCATTGCGCATGGCTTTCGCGGACAAGCGCAAACGTATCCCGCTGCGTCGTGTAGAGATTGCCGAACATGCGGCCGACCGGCCGGTAGGCATCGAGATCGACATACATGTTGGCGGTATCGACGAGGCCGTCGCGGGCGTGCATCCTGAGCACCTCGCCAACCAAGAGCTCGCGATCCGCCGAGAAAGTCAGCACCACATGACGCCGGCATTCCAGCGCGAACGGCGCCGCGGCGAGGCGCGGCACCTTCACGTCCACCGACGGAAGCGTGGCAAGCCCGGTCGCGGCGACCTCGCTCTCGCCGGAGGGGAAATCGACCGCGCAGTCGTTCATCGCCACCGACAGCGCCTCATCCACCATGTGCACGACGAACTCGCCGTCGCGATGGATGTTGCGGGTCGTGTCCTTCGGGCTGTGGTCGGGCTTGTGCTGGAGCCCGAGCACGACCAGCGCGGGGCTTTCCGAGAACACGTTGAAGAAACTGAACGGCGCGGCATTGACAGCGCCGTTCGCGTCCAGCGTCGTCACCAGCGCGATCGGCCGCGGCACCACCACGCCGCAGAGCAGCTTGTAGCGATCGCGCGGATCCAGTTCGCGAAGTGATATGCCCTTGTCCGCCATCGGCATCACGTCTCCGGCGGCGGCACCGCGCCGGTCTGGCTGGTGATCAGGCCGTAATGCTCGATGCGGCGATGGCGGGCGAAATCGAAGATCGTCGTCTTTCCGAAGGTCGTCGCATCGAGATCGCAGGCGTGGACCAGGACCTCGTCGTCGTCCGTCTTGGCCTCGGCGACGATCTCGCCGTTGGGATCGACGATCAGGCTGCCGCCGAACAGCGGGTGGCCGTCCTCATTGCCGGCCTTGGCCACCGCGACCACCCAGGTCGCGTTCTGGTAGGCGCCGGCCTGCACGGAGAGCCGGTTGTGAAACAGCCGCTTCTCGACGCCCTCCTCACTCTTCTCCGCATTCACCGACGGCGTGTTGTAGCCGATCAGCACCATCTCGACGCCCTGCAGGCCCATGACGCGATAGGTCTCGGGCCAGCGGCGGTCGTTGCAGATGGCCATGCCGATGATGCCGCCGAGTTCGCGCCAGACCTTGAAGCCGAGGTCGCCCGGCTCGAAATAGCGTTTCTCCAGATGCTGGTGCGAACGCCTGGTGTCGTATTCCACGTGGCCCGGCAGATGGACCTTGCGATACTTGCCGACGATCTTGCCGGACTTGTCGGTCAGGATCGCCGTGTTGAAATGGTGGCCGTCGGGCGTCAGCTCCGCATAACCGAAATTCATCGCGATTCCGTGCTGCGCCGCACGCTCGAACAGCGGCCTCGTCGCCTCATTCGGCATCTCGCGCTCGAACCAGATGTCGAATTCGGCGCGGTCCTCCACGTACCAGCGCGGGAAGAACGTCGTGAGCGCCAATTCGGGATAGACGATCAGGTCGGCACCTTTGGCTTTCGCTTCGTCCATCAGCGCGATCATGCGCTTGACCACGGCCTCGCGGCTGTCGGCTTTCTGGATCGGCCCCATCTGGGCGGCGGCGACGTTGACGATGCGCATCAGCGAATTCCTGATCTCTTCACGAATTTCCTGGCGAGGCTGGGGATCGCAGCTTCAAGGACGTACCGGCAGCACAACGCTGCCCTGCCTCCGTTTTCCAGCCAAGCAGCTTTCATGCCGTTCGCCCCCATTCGGCGTCCTGCAACAGTCGCCAATTGATCTTGTTGCTCGCGGTGCGCGGGAGCTGGTCGACGAAGACGACCGTGCGCGGCGCCTTGTAGCTGGCCATCGCGCCGCGCGCCCAGCCAACGATGTCATCGGGCGATGTTGTTGCCCGCGCCGCCTCATCCAGCACGACAAGCGCCTTGACGGTCTCGCCGCGGTAGTCGTCCGGCGCCGAAATGATGCAGCACTCCCGGATAGCGCGGTTCTGATACATCGCGGCCTCAACCTCGGCCGGCCACACCTTGAAGCCGCTGACATTGATCATCCGCTTCAGACGATCGACGGCGAAGAAATAGCATTCTGCATCGCGAAAGCCGAGATCGCCCGTACGCAGAAACCGCTTGCCGTCGAGTTCGATGAAGGCCTCGGCATTCGCCTGCGGCCTGTTCCAATAACCCTGCAACACCTGCGGTCCGTGCACGACGATTTCACCGACCACGTTGTCGCCGAGCTCGATCAGGCTCTCGGGATCGACGACCCTTGCGTCGGTCTCCTGCACGGTAATGCCGAGACACTGCCGCTTCGGCGCCGCCATCGGATTGAGATGGGTCGGCGACATCGTCTCGGTCATGCCGTAACCCTCGACGAAGCCGAGCCCGAAGCGCCCTTTGAGCCGTTCGGCGACCGCGGTCGGCATCGCCGCGCCGCCGCCGGTCAGAACCCTGAGCTTCGCAAAGCATTTGTCGCGGAAGCGGGCGCTGGCGAGCACGTCGACGATCATGGTCGGAGCGGCGTTCCAGAAGGTCACCCCATAGGTCTCGAATAGATCCGGCAACAGATCCTTGTCCCAGCGCGCCATCAAGAGCAGCGTGGCCCCAGTGACCATGGCCGCATTCATCGAGCCCTGCATGCCCGCAACATGGAACAACGGCATGAAGCCGGTCATCACGTCGTCGCCGGCGAGCCCATACCAGCGCGCCTGCAACACGGCGGTGAACAGCGCGCTGCGATGCGTGTGCATGCACGCCTTGGGCTTGCCTGTGGTGCCTGAGGTGTAGGGCAGGATCATGAGATCGTCCGGCCCCGCGGTCATCGCACCCGGCTTCAAGCCTTGCGCGATCGCGGACGGCCAGGAATGCCAGCCCGGCGATGACGGCACCTCGGCCGGCGCTTCCGTAACGCATGTTGGCAGCGTATAGGGCGTCGCGGCTGGAATCTCGTCACGATACTGCGCGACAATCGCATGCCTGATGGCCTCGCCCAGCAGCGGGGCAAACACATCGCTCAATTCGCTGCCGATGATCGCGACCTTGGCGCCGCTGTCCACGGCGAGATACGCGATCTCGGCGGTCTTGTTCATGGGATTGACCGGTACGATCACGGCGTCCGCCCGCATCACCGCGTAATAGGCGATGACGTATTGCGGCGAGTTCTGAAGCGCGATCATGACGCGGTCGCCGCGCTTCACGCCGCAGGCGCCTTGCAGGAAGCCTGCCATGGCGTCGACACGGTCGCACAACTCGGCGTAGCTCAGGCTCGCGCCGTAAAACACCGTCGCCGGATGCGACGGTCGTTCTCGTGCAGCACGCGCCAGTGCGTCGTAGAGCGTTCCCTCCGGCATCGCGAGATGCCAGGGCTCATCCGCCGGCCAGGCCGGCGACCGGCGGAGCGTTGCGTGATCCGCGCTCACCCGTGCTCCTCGTCGGCAATATCGAGGCCGTAGTCGAGCGCGTCCAGAAGCTGGTCGGCCTCGCGCTCGGAGATGACGAGCGGCGGCGCCAGGAACAGCGAGGTCTGCTCGCCGCTGGTGCCGATCACCGCACCGGCTTCGAGCGCCCGCTCCGCGACGCGCGAGGCGATCGGCACTTCGGTCGTGTCGGCGTACCACGAGCGCCAATCCGGCCCGTGCAGTTCCACCGTCCAGTGCAGCCCTTGCCCCGCGACGCGCTGCACGCTCGGATGCTTCTGCGCGATCGCGAGCAGGCGGCGGATGAACAGCTTCTCGAGATTTTGCACGTGCTCCAGAATTTTGTCGTCGACGACGACCTTCAGGTAGGCGCTCACCGCAGCCATGCTGATCGGATGGCCACGCAGCGTGCCATAGTTCTGCCAGCTCGTACCCTTGAGCCGCTCGACGATGTCTTTGGACACCACGACCGCCGCCACCGCGGCCGCGCCGCCGCCGAGCGACTTGCCGAGCGTCACGATATCGGGGCGGCTCTGCGCGCCCTGGAATGCGAACCAGCGGCCGGCGCGCCCAGCCCCGGTGACGACCTCGTCGGCGATCCAGTACGAGCCCGCCTGCCGCGCACGGCGCGCCACCTCGTCCTGATAGGCGCCGTCGTAGTAGATGCCGCCCTGGGTGTAGTCGATGATGGTCGCTGCGGTGTCCGAGAGCACGCGCGCGGCATCGGCGAGATATTCGCTCGGCGGCGTATTGTTGGCCGGTGCGCCATAGATCGCACCACCCGGGGCCGGAAGCACCCTTACCGGCGCCATCGGCGCCGGCAGCTTCGAGCCGCCCGAGTGCACCGCAAGGCCGCCGTGCCATTGTGGCTGGACCGTCATGCTGCGCGACAGGCCGGTGATGCCGTGATAGGCGCGCTCGCGGGTCGCCAGCGCCGAGCGCTGCGTCAGCGCCTGGCAGAGCGAGAGCGCCATGTCGTTGGCCTCGCTGCCGCTGATGCAGAAGCGCACCGCGCCGACCCAGTCCTGCTCGCCTTTGAAGGCAGTCGCCATCAGATCGTCGGCGGCCTGCTCGCGGCCGACCCAGGTCCATCCCTCGTTCACGACCGGCGTGTCGGCGGCGCGCCGGATCGCCTCCACCATCGCGGGATGACGATGGCCGAGACCGCCACCGGTGTTGCTGCCATCGATCAGCTTGCGGCCGTCCGCAAGATGAAAATAGACCCCCTCGCCGCCGACCACGGCCATCGGCGCGCTGTCGCCCGCATTCAGGCCGGTTCGCAACAATCTGCTCATCGCTGGTCCCCTCACCCTGCTGCCACGGCGCCATAGCCGCCGCCGCCGCACATCTCGATCGTGACGAGATCGTCTTGCTGCAACACCAGATTCGACTTGCCGTCGATCGCGACGTTGGCGCCCTGCCTGACAAGCGAAATTCGGCAGGCTTTGCCGGATTCGCCGCCCTGCATGCCCCAAGGCGCGATCACCATGCGCTCGATGCAGGTGGTCAGATGCATGGAGGGGGCGAGGATGCGGTAGGTACGGACCGAGCCGTCACCGCCGCGATGTGCCCCCGCACCGCCGGATCGTCGGCGGATGGCCTGCTGCTCGAGCCGGATCGCGTAGTTCGCCTCGATCACCTCGACCGGCGTGTTCGAGGTGTTGGACAGATGCACCCGGGTTGCCGAGATGCCGGCCCGATCGTGGCGCGCACCTTCGCCGCCGCCGTGAACCTCGTAGAGCATCTTCCACGATCCGTTCGGTCGCGGTTCGGCAAAGAACAGCACACCCGCAGTGGTCGCCCCGCCGGCCGACAGGCGTTCCGGAATGGTGTCCTGCATGGCGCGAAAGATCGCATCGACGATGCGCATGGACGTCTCATGGTTGCCGGCGGCGACGGACGCCGACCAACCCGGCTCCAGGATCGAGCCCGGACGCGTGACGATGGTCAAAGGCCTGAGCGCACCGGCGTTCTGCTGCATGTCGCGCCCGCTCATGATACGCGCGGCATAGGCGACCGCCGAGCGCGCCATGAACGGCGTGGTGTTGCAGAAATTGGAGACGCGGTCGCAGCTTCCGGAGAGGTCGAAGGTCGCCTCGTCGCCGCGAATGGTGATCTTCACATGGATGCGCGCTGGCGCGTTGTTGGCGCTGCCGTCGTCGAGGTAATCCTCGCCCTCATAGACGCCGTCCGGAAGGTCGCGCAGCGCCTCGCGCATCTCGATTTCGGATAGATCGTGCAGGCGCGACTGCGTCGCCATGAAAACGGCCTTGCCGTGCTCGCGGCAAAGCTCGACGATGCGCCGCTCGCCGGCCTTGGTCGCCGCGATCTGGGCGAGGAGATCGCCCTCGCAGGATTCGGAGTCGCGAACATTGGCCTTGAGCAGCTGCACGATCGGCGCATTGACTCCGGCAGCGGTCGCGATCAGCACGGGCGGGATGCGCATCGCCTCCTGGAAGGTGTCGACGGCCTTGGCAAAATAGCTGCCGGGCCAGGTGCCGCCGATATCGGGCCAGTGCGCGAGGCTGACCGCAAACGCCACGATCTCGCCGTCGACGAAGACGGGCCGCACGACCTTGACGTCGTTGAGATGATTGCCGCCGAGCGCGCCGACATTGTAGATCAGCACGTCGCCGTCGTTCAGGCTGTCGCGCGGCACCACCTTCAGCAATTCGGGGATGGTGTAGGCCATCGCGCCGAGATGGATCGGGATGTCGCGGCCCTGCCCGACCAGGCCGCCGTGCCCGTCGGTGATCGCCGACGACAGATCGCCGGCCTCGCGGAGCAGCGGCGAGCGCGCCGAGCGCGTCATCACCAGGCTCATCTCCTCGGCCGCGGCAGAGAGCCCGTGCCTGATGACCTCGACAACGAATGGATCGAGCTTCATGCCCTCCTCCGCGTCAGGAACAGATTGCCCGTGACGTCAGGTTTCGCCTGCCAACCGGGCGGAACGACCACGGTCGACCAGGCGTCTTCAATGATCGCCGGGCCGCTGACGATCTCGGTTAGCGCCGCACGGTCGACGATCGCCGTCGCCGTCTCGTGGAGACCGTCAAACGAGCAGACACGCGTGCCCGTGGACACCGCCCTCGCCGCCGTCGCCGCCCGGCTCACGACGGTTGTCGACGGGCGGCGGGCCTGCACCCGCACGGATTCGATGACACAGGGCTCGCCGGTCGCATAGCCGAACAGCTCGTGATGCCGCGTCAGGAAATCCTCCTTCAGCTTGGCCGCATCCAGCGGCAAGGCGAAGGGCACCGGAATGGCATCGTTCTGAGCCGCGTAGCGCATCAAGGCCACCGGCTCGACCTGGATCTCCGCCTTGGCAACGCCATTGGCGAGCAGCGGCGCCGAGGCATCGGTAATCAGGGCCTCGATACGCTCCGATACGCGTGCGAGATCGATGCCGTCGAGGGCGGCGCGAAGAGTCTGCTGCTGGAGGAAGCTGAAATCGGCGGTGAGACAGCCCAGCGCCGAGAAGGCGCTGGATGCACCGGGTACGACGACCTGCGCTATGCCGTAGAGATCGGCGAGACCCGCGGCATGCATCGGGCCACCGCCGCCGAAGGCGAGCAGCGTGCAGTCGCGCCCGTCGATGCCGCGCTCGACCGTGACGCGGCGGAGCGCACGGGCCATGGTCGCATTCGCGACCTTGATGATGCCGAGCGCCGTCTCCGTCAGGCTCAGTCCGAGCGCGCGCGCGATCGGCGCCACGACACGCTTGGCTGCTTCGACGTCGATGCCAATGCGCTCACCGAGCTTGGTCTCGGGATTGAGATAGCCGAGCACGGCATTGGCGTCCGTGATGGTCGGCTCCGTGCCGCCCCGGCCGTAGCAGGCCGGCCCCGGCTCCGAGCCGGCACTCTCCGGCCCGACCGTCAGGCCGCCGGGACCGTTACGCACGATCGATCCGCCGCCCGCGCCGATGGAATGAACGGCCAGCATCGGCTGGCGCAACGGCTTGTCGCCGAGCATGCGGCCGTCGGTCATCTCGGCCTGGCCGTCGACGATCAGGCACACGTCGGTCGTGGTGCCGCCCATGTCGAAGGTCAGCATGCGCGGCGTCCCGAGCTGGCGTGCGATGCTGACCGAGGCCGAGACGCCGGCCGCCGGGCCCGACATCGCCATCACCAGCGGCCGCCGTTTCACCGCGGAGATCGGGATCATGGCGCCGGCAGAATGAAACACCTGCAAGCCGGGGCCGATCGGCAACCGCTGCTCCAGCTCGCTGAGATATTCGACCGCAATCGGCATCGCGGCCGCGTTGAACACCGTCGCCGAAGTCCGCTCATATTCGCGTGCCTCGGGGTTGACCTCGTGCGACAGCGAGACATGGGCGACGACGTCCTTGAGGCGCTCGCCGAGCATCTTCTCGTGGACTGGATTGGCATAGGCGTGAAGCAAGGCCACCGCGACGCTCTGAACGCCGGTCGCCTTCAGCCAGGCCACCAGCCGCTCGATCTCCGCCTCTTCCAGCGCCTTCAGCACCCGGCCCTGGTGATCGAGGCGCTCGGCAAGCCCGAAGCATCGTTCCGGCGGAACCAGCGGCGGCGATTTCGGCGGAATGTCGAGCCGATAGAGATCGCGCCGGCGATAGCGCGCGATCTCGAGCACATCGGCAAAGCCTTCGGTCGCGACCAGCGCAACCTTCGGTAACCGGCCTTCGACGATCGCGTTGGTGACGCGCGTCGTGCCATGAACGAAGCGCTTGACCTCGCTCTTGCGCAGGCCCACCGCCTCGATCGCCTCCAGCATCGCCTGAACCGGCGCCTGCGGGCGCGACGGCACTTTTGCGATCCGGGCCTCCGCGGAATCGCGCCTGATGGCGATGATATCGGTGAAGGTGCCACCGATATCGGTGCCGACTTCCCAGTGATTTTCGAAAGCGCTCATGTCTGGGGGGTCAGCTACGCGTGACGTCCGAACCGGACGCCGGGTCCTTCCCGTCCATCGCAACCTCGAATGCCGAACCGAGAGCGCTCAACATGCATCCCCTGTCATGCCACCGCCTGGGAGCGTGCGACAGAGCGCTGGCCTCCGATAGGGCCAGAGTTGCCGCAATTCGCTGGGCCAGCAAGCGGCCGGCGCGGCGCACCGCATCACCGGATGCACGTTCTGGTGCAGCAGTGCCTGCACAGACAGCAGGCGAGCGTGCGCTGGTCCACGCCAGTAACGTGCAGCGCACCACGGATTTCTCTGAGCAAATCGCGATGCCTATTGCACCGCAATCCGAACGACTGAAATCAGCTGTCTAATTTGCAGGCGATCAAGCGGCAGCGCGGGATCTCCGGGCGCCTACGAGCTATGCATGACAGTCGGTTCAGCCTCTCCTTATTGTACGATCAGTAAGAGAGCGTATTGGCGGGTCGGATGGTGCGTTGCGAGAAGCGCCGCCGATGCAGGCTGCGATCCTCGCAAGCAGCGGAGCGGCATCCTCGACGTGCAGCCGCCCGTAGCCGAACACCAGGCCATGCCGCGTGGGCTGTTCCAGGAAATTCTGCGACAGCGGCTGCACGTGGATGCCGGCCCGCTTCAGGACCGCGACCGCCTCGCGATCGCTCATCCGTGCCCGCATTGCATCGGTGAACAGCGCCACCAGGTGCAGGCCGGTGACGGCGGAGGACACGGTCAGATCATCCGGCATCAGCGCTCCGATCGCGTCGATCAGCGCCTTGCGCCTCGCAGCATAGACCCGCCGCATTGCGCGCAGGTGCCTCAGGAGGTGCCCTCCCCGCATGAACTCCGCCAGGGCGAGCTGTCCGATGCCGGAGGTGTGTACGTCGATGCGTGCGCGGCCCTTGGCGAATCCCTCGATGAAATGCCTGTTCGCGACGAGGTATCCAAGCCGCAGGTTCGGCATCATGATCTTCGAGAAGGTGCCGAAATAGATCACCCGGCCCTCGCGATCGAGCGAACGCAGCGAGGCGATCATGCTGTCCTGATGCCTGAATTCCGAATTGTAGTCGTCCTCGATGACCCAGATGTCGTTCTTGTTCGCCCAATCGAGAAGCTCGAGCCGGCGCTCCAGGCCCATGCTGACCCCGAGCGGATATTGATGCGATGGTGTGACCACGATCAGCCGCGCGCGTGGTGCGCGCCGAATTCCTTCCGAGACGACCAGCCCCTTGTCGTCGACTGGAATCGGAACGAGCTTTGCGCCGGCCGCGGTGAGCGCCCATCGCGCCTCGACGAAGCCGGGCTCCTCGACCCAGACCTCGTCGCCGGGGTCGAGGATCATCCGGCTGCAGAAATCCAGCGCCCCCGACGTGCCGGAGGTGACGACGACCTCTTCCGGCGAGCAGACGAGACCGCGCACGGAGCCGAGAAAGTTCGCGATCTCGCTCCGCAATCGCGGATGGCCTTCGGGCGGAAGATCGAGGCACTCCTGCTCTCTTGGATTTTGCCAGGCCTGGCGCAGCAGGCGCGACCAATCCTTGAAGGGAAAGGTTGAAATGTCAGGCGCACCCGGACTGAACTCCGACGGCCAGTTGGTCTCGTAGTCGAAGGCCAGCAGCGACCGCCAGCGCTCCGACATGTGGGCGGGCCTGGCCGCGGACGACGCGGACGACGGCTCCGCATGTGGCGAGGCTACCGATGCCACCATGACGCTGCCGCGCGGCGTCGATTCCAGATAGCCCTCGGCGTAGAGCAGATCCCATGCCGTCAGCACCACGGTCCGCGAGCAACCCAGCTCGCGCGCGATCTCGCGCGAACCGAGAAATTGCGTTCCAGAGGGAAAGGCGCCGCACAGAATGCCGTCCCGGATATGCTTCGCGATCTGCAAATGCAGCGGCACCGCAGAGGTCCGGTCGATATGCATCCCGGCAAGGGACACGCGCTTGCCCGGATGACGGCTGCTGTTCATGTCTCGCCCGCCGCGCAATGCAGATATTGTCCACCGTCATTCCGGGTCGCGCCCTTGCCGCGAGCCCGAAATGACAGCGCGACTCTTCCTTACGCGCTCGCCTGGGTCACGAACTTCGTGTTCAGGTACCCCTCGATCGCCTCGAGGCCGCCTTCGGAGCCGTAGCCGGAATCCTTGATGCCGCCGAACGGAACTTCCGGCAGCGCGAGACCGTGATGGTTGATCGAGACCATGCCGCTCTCGATGTCCGCACCGATGGCCTGCATCGTCTTGGTCGAGGTGGTGTAGGCATAGGCCGCAAGGCCGTAAGGCAGACGGTTGGCCTCGGCCACCACCTCGTCATAGCTGCGGAACGAGGTGATCGGCGCCAGCGGGCCGAACGGCTCCTCGTTCATGATACGCGCATCGCGGGGCACGTCGGTGAGCACCGTCGGCTCGAAGAAGAAGCCTTCGTTGCCGATGCGCTTGCCGCCGGCCTTGACCTTGGCGCCGCGCTGAACCGCGTCGGAGACGAGGCCCTCCATGGCATCGACGCGGCGCGGGTTCGCCAGCGGTCCCATGCGGGTGTCCTTGTCGAGGCCATTGCCGACCTTGAGGCTCTTGGCCGCGGCCACGAACTTGTCCACGAAGGGCTCGTAGACGCTCTCATGCACCAGGAAGCGCGTCGGCGAGACGCAGACCTGGCCGGCGTTGCGGAACTTGTTGGCCGACAGGATTTTCGCGGCGTTGTCGAGGTCGGCGTCAGCGAACACGATCGCCGGCGCATGGCCGCCGAGCTCCATGGTGACGCGCTTCATGTGCAGGCCCGCGAGCGCAGCCAGATGCTTGCCGACGGCGGTCGAGCCGGTGAAGCTGATCTTGCGGATGATCGGATGCGGAATGAGATACTCCGACACTTCCGCCGGCACGCCGAACACCAGTTGCACGACGCCGGCCGGAATGCCCGCATCCGCATAGGCCCGCACCAGCTCCATGCAGCTTGCAGGCGTCTCTTCCGGGCCCTTGACGATGATCGAGCAGCCGGCGGCGAGCGCGGCCGAGATCTTGCGCACCGCCTGGTTGATCGGGAAATTCCAGGGCGTGAACGCCGCAACCGGGCCGACCGGCTCCTTGGTCACGAGCTGCGAGACGTTGCCCATCCGCGGCGGCACGATGCGGCCATACGCCCGGCGCGCTTCTTCCGCAAACCAGTCGATGAGGTCGCCGGCCAGCATGGTCTCGCCCTGCGCTTCCACCACCGGCTTGCCCTGTTCCATGGTCATCACGGGCGCGATCTCGGCGGCGCGCGAGCGGATGATGTCGGCGGCCTTGCGCATCAGCTTGTAACGGTCGAACGGCGAGGTCTTGCGCCAGATCTCGAAGCCGGCCTTGGCCGCCTCCAGCGCACGGTCGAGATCCCCACGCGAGGCATGCGGGGTCTTGCCGATCGGCTGGCCGGTGGCGGGATTGAGGATGTCCTCCGACTTGCCGGACGAACCATCGGTCCACTCGCCGGCGATGAACATCTGAACTTTCGGGTACATCCGTGCTGCCTCCTGCATGGTTTCGGTCGTCGGCGAGACCAGCGCCCGCCGTTTCGAGCCGCCGCAGAGCTACACCGAAAGCCGGGCGGCGAAAAGGGACCAGTGATGGCGGTGGTCAGGTCGAGCGGCTGGGTCGGACCCAGCAGTGTTGGCTGCGATATCTGCGCCGGTGGCGCACTGGCCGAAGAAGCTCAGGCCGGGAACGGCCTCCCACGTGTAGCCGATGCGGCGACGCGGGGGGCCGCCGACCAGCGCGAAGCTGCGCGTGAGCATCAGCTGGTCGTCGAACGACAGCGCCTCGTCGTCGATCCGCGCGGTCTGCTACATCTTCGCGTGTGACCACGGCTGACGGCAGGTCTCCTGGCTCGCGGGTCGCGACCGCTTCGTCGCCTTCCCGGAAACGAGGCCCAGTGGCTCGTGACGAAGGATTCTCCGCTCACAGTTGCGGGAGCCGCCACGGCATTGGGGACAACGTCCCCGCACCGCATTCCCTTTTCATCCCCTCTCGGGGAAACCGTCGAGAGCACCTAGGATTACCAACAAGAGTGAGTCAATGTACCAGTTTCGGCGTTGTAGCCACAGCGACCAACTTCCTCGGAGATGAGCATGGAAGGCGAGACCTTCCTCTGGTTGATACGGCATGCGGCCGTCGAGGGCGTGGCCGGGACGATCCATGCGGCCGATGCGCGGGCGAATCTCGGCGATCACGCGGCATTGGCGGCGCTGCGGCACCGTCTGCCGCCGGATGGCGCCAGCTATGCCAGCCCGTCGCGGCGCACGGTCGAGACGGCGCGCGCACTGGGGCTCGAACCGGAATTGATGAGCGAATTCCGCGAGCAGGATTTCGGCGACTGGACCGGCCATCGTCACGACGAGCTCGCCGCGACCGGTGGCGATGCCTATGCACAATTCTGGCGTGATCCGGCGAGTGGACGGCCGCCGAACGGCGAAAGCTTTGCGGATCAGGTCGCGCGCGTCCGGCAGGGCCTGTCGCGGATTGGCGACGGTTCAGCGACGCTCGTCGTACATTCCGGCACCATCCGCGCCGCGCTCTGCATCGCGCTGGATCTGGCGCCGCAAGCTGCCTTGCGCTTCGTGGTCGATCCGCTGTCCCTGACCCGGATCGACCGGCTCGCGGCGGGTTGGCGAGTCGTCAAGGTCAACCAGCGCGCGGCTTGAGCCGGATCAGGTCGGGCGATCCGGTACGTTGGCCTGCGCGAACGTCGCCATGCCGTTGTGAAGCGCACAGGACGAGCGGACCAGCGGCAGCGCGATGGCCGCGCCCGATCCCTCGCCGAGCCTGAGATCGAGGCTGATCAGCGGCTGCACGTTCAGCGCGCGTAGCACCAGCCGATGCCCTTGCTCCGCCGATTGATGCGAGGCCAGCTGGAACGGCCGGCAGGACGGATTGAGGCGTGCCGCCGCCAGCGCCGCGACCGACACGATGAAGCCGTCGATCAACACGGGAATGCGGCGCTGCGCGGCCGCAATGATCGCGCCTGAAATCGCCGCGATCTCGAGGCCGCCGACGGCGCACAGGATCTCCTCGGCCGAGGCTCCGGCGACGCCGTGGCGTGCGATCGCCGCATCGATCACCCGCGCCTTGTGCGCGCGGCCGGTTGCATCGACGCCGGTGCCGCTGCCCGCGATCTCGTTGGCGCTCACACCAAGCAGGCTTGCCGCGATCGCCGCGGATGCCGTGGTGTTCCCGATGCCCATCTCGCCGAAGATCAGAAGATCGGGCTGACTGGTCTCGGCGCGCACCACCGCACGCCGGCCGGCCTCGAAGGCACAGGCCAACTCCGCAGGCGTGAGTGCAGCCTCGACGCTGAAATCGCGCGTGCCGCTGCGTGGCTTGTCGGTGACGACGCCCGCCATCTGCTCCTGGGCCAGCGTGCCGGCGTCGACCACCTCCAGGCTCGAACCCAGTTCACGCGCCAGCACCGAGATCGCTGCGCCTCCAGACGCAAAATTCGCCATCATTGCGATCGTCACGGCTTGCGGATAGGCCGACACGCCCTGCGCGACGATGCCGTGGTCGCCGGCGAAGACGATGATCGGCACGCGTGCGGCACGCGGCTGCTCCGTCGCTTGCAGGCCCGCAAGCTCGATCGCGAGTTGCTCGAGCCGGCCGAGCGCGCCGGTGGGCTTCGTCAGTTGCGCCTGCCGCGCCAACGCCGCCTCGCGATGGACCGCGGAGACCTCCGGGCAGTTCTGATAAATCCATTCGGGAAGCATGCTGCCTCGCCTATCCCCTGCGCTTGAGAATATAGCTGTCCATGATCCAGCCGTGCCGCTCGCGCGCCTCCTGCCGTGCGGTGACGATGCGCGAGCCCATGTCCGCGAGCCGACCGGACATCAGGATCTGATCGGGCATGCCGAGATAGGCACCCCACCAGATGTGGAGCCCGGTCGGATCGAGCGACTGAAATGCCGTGCCGCCGTCGAGCATCACCACGACGGTATCGACTCCCTGCGGCCAGCCGCGTTCGCGCAAGCGCCGCCCCGTCGTGACCAGGAACGGCTCGCCGACGTCGTTGAGCGGCAGTGCATGCGCCGCGCATAGCGCCTGGATCGAAGTGATGCCGGGCACCACTTCGATCTTCGGCAAGGGATCGAGCCGCCGCGCAATGCGCAGCGAGGAATCGTAGAGCGAGGGATCGCCCCAGATCAGCAGCGCAACCTTGCCTTCACCTTCGAGATGCCTCGCGATCGTCTGCGACCAGGTCGCGGCAACCGCATCGTGCCAAGCGTCTACGCCCTGGCGGTAATCAGCTTCGCCGGCATCGCGCACGGGAAGATCGAATTCGGCGATGGCCGTCTCGTCGCTGGTGAGCACGTCCGCGCAGATCGTTCGCCGGAGATCTGCGAGATCGGACTTCGCGGCGCCCTTGCGCGGGATCAGGACAAGATCGGCTGTGTTGATGGCGCGGATCGCGGCGCGCGTGAGCTGCTCGGGATCGCCGCAACCGATGCCTATCAGGGAGAGCGTGAGCATCGCGAGCGCGAAGGGCGGCCGCAGCGGCCGCCCATTCGCTTGTCTCTCAGGCCGCGTTGTGCAGACGCGGGGTGACGAGGCCGGGCGCGGTGACACCACGCAGCGACTTCGCCAAGGCCAGCACAGCGAGATCGGCGAGCGGCTCGATCACGATGACCAGCGCGTAGGAGGCCGCGAAGGTCGCGATGTTGGCGAGGTTGCTCGCGGCAAAGCCGGAGCCATAGAGCGCCCAGAACGCCACCCAGGCGACCACGCCGGCCTGATAGGTCGTCGAGAGCGCCAGCGCCTGACGGTACTTCAAATCGACATAGGCGGTGTTGCGCGAAATGATCCGCCTCGCGATCGCCTGGATCGCGAACAGCGGCACCAGCAGCGTCGTGACGTTCATGCCGTATTGCGGCAAGTCGGTCGGCACGAAGAAGATGCCCTGGAGCAGGAGGCCGAGTGCGAGGCCGAAGGCCGCGGGCGCAGCACCAAACAGCAGGAACAAGGTCGAGCCGAGGATGAAGTGCACTTCGGAGACGCCGACCGGGAAGTGCGGCAGGACCTGGAAGAAGGTGAAGACGAGGCCCGTGGTGGCCAGCGTGCGCGCCGCGAACGAGCCGACGCCCTGCTCGCGGACGGTTTCGGCCGCCAGCTTCAGCGCAACGCCGCCTGCGGCGATGCCGGTTGCGTAACTCAACACGAGCTTGGCGCCCGTCACTACTCCGGGTTCGATATGCATGGCTCAATTCCTTCCTGCCGTCACACCCGACGGCCTTGGCCTCAAAACGTGCAGGGCCGGTCTCCTGGCTCGCGGTTCACTGGGGTTCTCCGGCCTTCCCGAACCTTTCGGCCCAGTGGCTGATAGGAGCCCCTCACCGCTTACAGTCGCGGGGGCGGCTGGGGTTTTGGGCGCCGCAACTGGGTCCGCCCACCCCCATTCCCGATTATGCTCCGGCGCTTTGCGCCGCGTCGAGCACCATGCCTCTCCTGTGTGCCCCTTTCGCGGAGCCGGCGTCAAGAGGCGAAGGGCAGCCGCGGCCGTCATGACGGATAATCCCCCGCCAGCGCCCCGAACAGAATCACGGCCGCCGTGGACGCGGCGCCGCCGCGCGCAAGCTGCTCGGCGAGCTCGGCAATGGTGGTGCGGACCAGCCGTTCGTCAGACCGCCCGAGGGATTCGGCGAACAGCGCCGGGGTGGTCGGGGCGAGGCCGTGCGCGATCAATCTTGCGGCAAGCGCCGGAAAGGTGCGCCGGCCCATATAGACCACGGTCGTCGCCTCAGGGTCCGCCAGCGCCGCCCAATTCAGGTTCTGCGGCAGCTCGCCGCTGACGTCGGCCCCGGTGATGAACTGCACCCGGCGGGAGGTATGCCGACGGGTCAGGGGAATGCCGGCCTGGGCGGCGGCGACGCAGGCGGATGTGACGCCGGGAACGATCTCGTAGCCGATGCCGGCCTCGCGCAGCGTCTCCAGCTCCTCCTCGAGCCGGCCGAAAATGCCGGCATCGCCAGACTTCAGCCGCACCACGCGCGCGCCTGTCGCGGCATAGTCGACCAGGAGACGATTGACATGGTGCTGCTTGGTCGAGGGCCGCCCTGCCCGCTTCCCCACCGCGACGAGATTGGCGCCGGGCCGGGCGAGCTCGAGGATCGCGCCGGAGGCGAGGTCGTCATAGAGCACGACGTCGGCCTCGCGCAGCCGCGCGGCCCCCCTCACCGTGAGCAGCTCGGGATCGCCAGGACCGGCGGAAATGAAGGAGACAAAACCGCTCACCGATCCTCCGCGATCAGATGGAAGAATGTGCCGGTGGCGCGGCCGCGCTGCGAGCCGGTCTCGGCGATGACGGCGCCCGTCGCATCGTGCACGACCGCCAGCGGCGCATCAGGCTGCGCGACGATCGTCGAATAGTGGAACTCGTGGCCGCGCAGGCGTGCACCGGCCTGATGTCCCGGCATCGGCGATGCGAGCGTGGCGAGACGATAACCAAGATGCATCCGCCGTTTGGCAAAGCTCGCCTCGAGGCCAAGCAGGCCGGCCATCTCATGGCGGACGCCGTCGGCATCGGTCAAAGCAGCTCCCAGCACGATATAGCCTCCGCACTCGCCATGCACCGGCCGTGTCTCGGCGAACGCGCGCAGGCCGCTGCGAAAGTGCGCATTGGCCGCGATCTTGCCGGCGTGCAGCTCGGGATAGCCGCCGGGAAGCCAGCAGACGTCGGCGCTCGCGTCAGGCGCTTCATCGGCGAGCGGAGAGAATGTCGAGATCTCGGCGCCCGCCGCGCGCCAGGCTTCCAGCATATGCGGATAGACGAAGGAGAATGCCGGATCGCGGGCCAGCGCGATGCGCTGGCCGGGCGGCGTCACATTCAGACCGTTCGCCGCAGGTTGCGGCGACCATTTGGCTGCCGATTGCAACACCACATCGAGATCGACGTGCTCGGCAATAAAGCGCGCGGCCTCGTCGATCAGCTTGCCGATCTCCGCCTGCTCCTCGGCCTGCACCAGGCCGAGATGCCGCTTCGGCAGGCTGATCTCGGCATGACGCGGCAGCGCGCCGAACACGGCGATTCCTGCATCGTTGAGCGCACGCCGCACGAGATCTTCATGACGCGGGCTGGCGACACGGTTGAGCACGACGCCCGCAAGGCGCAAGCCGGCGCGATAATCGCGAAGGCCTGCGGCGATCGCCGCCGCAGTCTGCGCCTGGCCAGAGGGATCGATCACCAGAACCACCGGCCAGCCGAGCAACTCCGCGATATCAGCGGTGGCACCGGTGCCGGAGACACCGCGTGCGGCAACACCGTCGAACAGGCCCATCGAGCCCTCGGCGAGCACGACATCGGCGTCGGCACCGCGGCTGACGAGATGCGCGATGCCTGCGCGGTCCATCGCCCAGCTGTCGACATTGACGGAGGCGCGTCCCGTGGCGGCAGCGTGAAAGGCGGGATCGATGTAGTCGGGGCCGCTCTTGAAGCACTGCACGTTCAATCCGCGATGGCGCCAGGCGCGGGCAAGCGCCAGCGTCAGCGTCGTCTTGCCAACACCGGAGGCCGGCGCGGAGATCACGAGCCCTGCGGGCATCACGATGCCTCCGGAAAACGCGGCTCGGCGCCCACGGGCCGATAGCGACGATCGTAGTCGGCGGCGTAGAGGCGGCTCTCGTCAAAATCCGCCGAGCCCAGTGTCCGGCCGACCAGGATCAGAGCGGTGCGCTCCATCTCCGTACCGACGGCCGCATCGAGCGAGCCGAGCGTGGCACGAACGGTGCGCTGGTCCGGCCAGCTCGCGCGCCAGACAATTGCGACGGGGCAGTCCGCGCCATAATGCGGCGTGAGCTCGGCGACGACCTTGTCGAGCAGGTGAATCGACAGATGGACCGCGAGCACCGCGCCGGTTGCGGCGAATGCGGCAAGCTTCTCACCTTCGGGCATTGCGCTGGCCCGCCCCGGCGTGCGCGTCAGCACGACCGTCTGGGCAAGACCGGGCAGCGTGAATTCAGCCTCCAGCGCCGCGGCAGCAGCTGAGAACGACGGCACGCCCGGCGTCACCGAAAAGGGAATGCCGAGCGCGCGCAAACGGCGGATCTGCTCGCCCATCGCCGACCAGATCGAGAGGTCGCCGGAATGCAGCCGTGCCACATCCTTGCCTGCCGCATGCGCGGCGGCGATCTCCGCGATGATCCCGTCGAGCGACAGCGGCGCGGTATTCACGATGCGCGCACCGGGCGGGCAATGCGCCAGCACGCCCTCCGGCACCAGCGAGCCGGCATAGAGGCAGACCGGAGAGGCAGCGATCAGATCGCGGCCGCGCAGCGTCAATAAATCGGCAGCGCCAGGCCCAGCGCCGATGAAATGCACCGTCATGCGCCGTCTCCTTCCGCGATTGCGGCGGTGGCCGAGCGATCCTGCGAGACTACACGCGTCGCAATCAGCCGCGCGCGAGGACCGGCGGCAGCAAGCGCCGCAGCTTCGGCTACCGATCCGGTGCCGAACTTTTCCACGACGAGCTTCGACTGCGTCGGCGTATCGATGCCAGACAGCACATCGGCCGGAAGGGCCTTGATCGGCACACCACATTCGCGTGCGAGCTGCTTCAGCACCTCCGCGTCGGCCTTGTCGCTGACTGTCGCCACCGCCGCGAGGCCTTCCGGACCGCCGGCCGCCAGCAGTGCCTCGCGCAGCGAAGCCAGCGAGACATCCTTCTTGAATCCGAATCCCGCGACCTTCATCGGATCGCACTCCATTGCACCACGGGCCGCGTCGCTTCCCACGACCGGTAACGGCCGAGCGGGGCGGCATGGGCCATCTCCACCCGCATCAACTCGCCGCCGTGACGCTGGTGCAATTCGCCGAGCAGCGCTTCCGTTTCCAGCGTGACCGAATGTGCAACCAGCCGAGCGCCCGGCGCAAGTCGGGACCAGATCACAGCGAACATTGTGCTATCAAAGCCGCCGCCGATGAAGACAGCATCCGGCGGGTCCTGCGCAGCGAGGGCTTCGGGCGCCTTGCCTGCAACGACGTGGATCCGATGCGCCAGTCCGAACGCCGCTGCATTGCTGCGAATGTTCGCGGCGCGATCTTCACGCAGCTCGATGGCGGTGGCCGTCCCACCACACAGCGCCCACTCCACCGAGATCGAACCCGAACCGGCGCCGACGTCCCACAGCCGTTCGCCGGGCCGCGGCGCCAGCGCCGAGAGGGCGAGCGCGCGCACCGGCCGCTTGGTGATCTGGCCGTCATGGACGAAGAGATCGTCCGATAATCCCGAACTGCGGGGAACGCCTTTGCCTCCCCGCGCCTGCACCGCCACCGCAACCAGATTGCCGGCAATATCCCCAGCAAAGAGATCGGCGCGATGCTGGTCGATCATTTCGCGTGGGCCGCCAAGCGCAGCGAGAGTCCACACGAGTGAGGCGCCCCATCCACGTTGCGTCAGCCACTTCGTGAGATCGCCGACCGCCGTTGCGTCGCGCACCAGGCATATGATGCGTGCATCTTGCGCCAGATGCGGCACGAGACGCTCGAATGGCGCCGCATGAAGGCCGAGGCACACAACCGACTCGAGGCGCCAGCCCAGCCGCGCGGCCGCAAGCGAGAATGTCGACGGTGCGGAATGCGCGATCCATTCCCCGCCGTCGAGCTTCTCGGCGAGACTCGCGCCGGCGCCATGCCAGAACGGATCGCCGGAGGCGAGCACCACCGTCGGCCTGCCACTGCAGCTCAGCACGACATCCGCATCGAACGGCACCGGCCACGGCTGGCCGCG
>NZ_AJQE01000010.1 GCF_000261685.1 Bradyrhizobium genomosp. I (2014)
CGCAAGGTGGCGCTCGCCACCGAACACGGTTTCAGCCTCGGCAAGCGCCTTTCGGCTTGCCTCGGACAGCCCGGCAAGGCCATCTTCGCCGATACCGATGATGGTCAGCCAGGGATCAGCCAAGGAATCACTCATGACACGCGCCCTCATTCTGGGCGGAACGGCCGATGCGAGCCTGCTCGCAGCGGAGATCGCGCGCGCCGGCATCGACGCCGTCTATTCCTATGGCGGCCGCACC
>NZ_AJQE01000011.1 GCF_000261685.1 Bradyrhizobium genomosp. I (2014)
GCGGTTTTGGTGGCGTGAGCGGGCTGGCCGATTACATTCGTCGTGAAGCCATTACACATCTGATCGACGCAACGCATCCCTTTGCCGCCGAGATGAGCCGCAATGCCGTCGCGGCTTGCGCAGAAGCGGGTACGCCGTTGATTGCACTGGAACGCGCGCCCTGGACGAGAGCGACCGGCGATCACTGGATCGAAACTCGCGATGTCAACGCGGCAGCCGCTGCGTTGCCCGAGGCGCCCGCAAACGTGTTCCTCGCCATCGGCCGCCAGCACATCGCGCCGTTTGCGAGCAGGCCGCAGCATGCCTACACGTTGAGGTTCGTCGATCCGCCAGAGGCGCCACTGCCCTTTGCCGCCGACGTGATCGTATCGCGCGGGCCATTCACGCTCGAAGGTGAGCTCGTGATGATGCGCACGCGCGGCATCGCCTGGATCGTCGCCCGCAATTCCGGTGGCGAAGGCGCACGCGCCAAGATCGACGCCGCCCGCATGCTCGGCCTGCCCGTGATCATGATCTCGCGACCGCAACTGTCCGAGCGGTTGCGGGCCGAAAGCGTTACGGAGGTGATGCAGTGGCTCGGTCATCGGACCTGCCTCGGTGCATAGACCCAGCGGCCGACCTGGCGCGTCTGCGAATTGCCGACGATCACGAGCGTGCGCATGTCGGCCATCTCGGGTGTCGCCTCGTCCAGCGCGACGGTCTCGATCTTCTCATCGGGCGCGCTGATCGCGCGTGCGAAGATCACCAGGCGTTCGCCGCAACCGGCCTCTCGAAGCACCGCAAGCGCGCGGCCAAATCCTTCCGGCCGGCTCGCCGAGCGCGGATTGTACATCGCAATGGCAAAATCGGCTTCCGCGGCCAGCCGCAAACGCTTCTCGATCACCGTCCACGGCTTGAGATTGTCCGAGAGATTGATCGCGCAGAAATCATGGCCGAGCGGCGCGCCGGCACGCGCGGCCGCCGCCAGCATCGCGGTGATACCAGGCAACACGCGGATCGGCAGCTCCTGCCATTGCGGCGCCTGTTCGAGCGCCTCGAACACGGCCGAGGCCATCGCGAACACGCCGGGATCGCCGGAGGACACGACGACGACCTGCCCGCCTTCGTCCGCAAGTCGCAGGGCCTCGCGCGCGCGTTGCAACTCCTCGCGATTGTCCGACGGGTGCAGCCTGAGCCCGGCCCGCGGCGGCACACGCGCGACATACGGCGCGTAGCCCAGAATGTCGGTTGCGGCTGCAAGCGCGGCGGAAACCTCCGGCGTCAGCAGCGCGTCGCTCCCGGGCCCGAGGCCCGCGATGGTCAGCGTGCCCGTCATTCGGCCGCGTCCAGATGCCGGCCCTTGCCGTGCACGAGCACGATCGCAAAATAAGGACAATCGGCGACATCGATCTCGGCGAGCCGCGCGACACGTTCGCCGGGCATGGTGCCGCGCTCGACCAGCCAGGCATCGCCCAGCCGGCCGGCAGAGCCAAGCGCGCGGCGCACCTTTGCGAGATTGCGGCCGGTCTTCATGACGACGAGCGCATCGGAATCGCGCATGCGCCGTTCGAGCTCGTCTTCGGGGAGCGTGCCCATCAACACCGTCGTCACGTCGTCGCCGAGCGCGATCGGCCGTCCGACTCCGTTCCAGCACCCGACCATGCCGGGAATCCCTGCGATCACCTCGATCTCGACGCGGCCCTGCAGGCGCGTGTGCAGATGCATGAACGAGCCGTAGAAGTAGGGATCGCCCTCGCAGAGCACGACGACATCGACCGCGCGCGAAAGCCGCGCCAGGCGTTCCGCCCATTCGTCGTAGAAGCCGGCGAGCAGCTGCACGTAGTCGGGACTGTCGAAGGCGATCTCCGTGGTCACTGGATATTCCATGGGATATTCGGTGACATCAGGAGCGAGCATGCCTTCGACGATGCGGCGCGCCTGGCCCGGCCTGCCCTTCTTGCGGAAATAGGCGACATGCTGCGCATTGCGAACCGTGCGATCGGCGCGCACGCTCATCAGATCAGGATCGCCGGGGCCGAGACCACAGCAGATGATGCGACCCATGGCTATTCGCTCCGGCTCGCCAGCGCGTTCACGGCAGCAACCGTGATCGCGGAGCCGCCGAGGCGGCCCTCGACCGTCAGTGCCGGCACCGGCGGATCCTCCATCAGCGCGGCTTTCGATTCGGCGGCGCCGACGAAGCCGACCGGACAGCCGATGATCGCCGCAGGCCGGGGGCAGTCGCGATCCTCCAGCATGTTGAGCAGATGAAACAGCGCGGTCGGCGCATTGCCGATCGCGACGATCGCGCCGCCCAGATACGGCCTCCATAGCTCCAGCGCCGCAGCCGAGCGCGTGTTGCGCATGGATTGCGCGAGCGCGGGAACGGCGGAGTCTCCAAGCGTGCAGATGACGGCATTCGCCGCCGGCAATCTTGCGCGCGTAATACCTTCCGAGACCATGCGCGCATCGCACAGGATCGGCGCGCCCTTCTGCAAGGCCGCGCGCGCGAGGGTTGCCATGCCTGACGTGAAGCGGACATGCGCCTCCAGGCCGACCATGCCGGCGGCGTGGATCATGCGCACCACCACCGGCTCCTCGTCGGGCGTAAAGCGCGCAAGATCGGCCTCGGCCCGAATGGTCGCAAAGGATTGCCGGTAGATCGCCGCGCCGTCGGTCTCGTAGGTGTGCGGCATCAGTTGCCTCCGACCAGGATGGAGGGATCGCTGACGATATCGGCGCCGCTCAGCCCGCGCAGGACCGGCTCGTCGCGGGTCGAGCCGTTGCGGACGAGATCGAATCCGGCATGCGTCGCAATCAGCGTGACCGCAGCCCTGCCGGAATGGGCGCAGCCCTTGCCGCAGCCGGAGACGTGGAGCCGCGTATCGGCGGCAATGCGCGGCGCCAGCGCTGCTGCGAGCGCGCGCGTATCGGCATGGGCTTCCCGGCAGCGCGGTGCGCCGCTGCAGGCGATGACGCGCAGCGCCGGATCGTACGGCTCGGTGATGAGGCCCGCCCCGCTCGGCATCTCGCGCTTACCCTCGCTGAGCACCATCCGCCAGGGCGTCATGCGCAGCGCATGTCCGCAACCGGAGAACTGATGGAGCGTGGCGTGCAGCATCTGCCCGAACGCGACGCCGACCATCGCGCCTTGCGGATAGTGCCCGGGCCGCGCCGCGGCCATCACGGGCGCCGGCTCGGTCTCGCCGCGCAGCGATTGAGGCAACGCCGTCCCGGACGCGATGTGGGCCGCCATGCGCCCGCGCCCGCCCCTCGCGCCGCCTGAGATGATGAACCAGCTTGCGAGCGCCAGCGCCGTGCTCACGGCCTGTCCGCGGGCGACCGAGCGGCCGAGCCTCGCGCCGTCGGGCCGCACCAGGAGACGGCCCGAGCGATCGCGCTCGATGCGTATGTCGGCGGAATCGCCGGCGAGGACGCGCGACCTTCCGTCATCGATGGCGAAGCCGAACTTGGTGGGAAGCGCGAGGCCGGAATCGGCAAGCGCCTCCTCGAGCTCCGCAGCGAGCGACTGCGTTTCGTCGCCGCTGCTCCAGAACGGCGTCACCAGGATGTTGCGTCGAGCTTCGATGTCGGCGTCGGGGTCGAGCAGCTGGAGCTGCGCAAGGCCGTCGAGCAACGGCCGACGGCTCTCTTCCTTGACGCCCCTGATCTGGAGATTGGCCCGGCTTGTGACGTCGATCAGGCCGTTGCCGAAGCGCTCGGCGAGTTCGGCCAGCCCGGAGATTTGTGGCGCTTCCAGGCGCCCGCCAAACGGACGCACGCGCACCACGAGCCCGTCGCCCGATAGCATCGGTCGCAGCGCGCCGGGACACCAGCCCTTGACTGCCGCCGCGCTCATGAGGCCTCCCGCAGCGCCGCCGCGATCGAATTGCGGCGGGTTCGCCAGAGTGAGGCTTCGTGCAGCCGTGTGAAGCAGGCCTCCATCGCGGCGAGCGCGAACGGATTTTCACGGGCCATGAAAGCGCGGACGTCGTCGTTGCCGAGTGTCGCATCGTAATAGAGGTCGAACAGATGCGGCGGCACGGCGCCGGCGAGATGCGCGAAGGCGGCCATATGCTCCAGCGTCGCGGTGATCTCGGCGGCGCCACGAAAGCCGTGACGCATCATCCCCGCGATCCAGGCCGGATTGGCCGCGCGTGCCCGGACGACACGTGAAATCTCCTCCGTCAGCGTGCGCGCATGCGGCTCGCCGGATCGTGTCGCATCGAGATGATAGAGTGACGGCGCGCCTGCACCGAGGCGGGCTGCAGCCGCAGCGACGCCCGCTTCATGCGCGGCATAGTCAGCGGCGAGCAGGAGATCGGTTTCGGGCAAGTCCTGGATATGGACAAAAGCGTCTGCGGACGCGAGGCGCTGCTCGATGCCGGTACGATCCGGCTGCATCGTACCATCCGCGGAGAACGCCCAGGACGATGCCGACAACCAGGCTTCGCCGGCCGCATCGCGCGTCTCGGATGTGAAGGCATCCGGGATCGCCGAGAGGCCGACGCCATATTGTCCGGGCCGCGGCGCGAACACGCGGGCCACGCGGTGGCGATACGGATTCTCGTCGCCCTCGTCCTCGCGTTCCGCAAGCGCCCCGGAAGCGGCTTCGAACAATTGCGCGAGACCCGCGAAGACATCGCGGAACAGGCCCGACACGCGCAGCGAGACGTCGATGCGCGGACGGCCGAGCTCGGCCGGCGCGATGATGTCGTACCCGGTGACGCGGCCGGAGGCGTGATCCCAGCGCGGCGCAAGGCCGGCCAGATGCAGCGCCATGGCGAATTCCTCGCCGGCGGTGCGCATCGTCGCCGAGCCCCAGAGATCGACGATGAGGCCCCTCGGCCAGTCGCCATGATCCTGCAAGTGGCGGCGGAGCAGCTCTTCGGCGAGCTTGATGCCTTGCGCATGCGCAGACGGGGTCGGCACCGCACGCGGATCGACGGCGAAGAGATTGCGCCCGGTCGGCAGCACGTCCTGGCGGCCGCGATAGGGCGAGCCCGATGGTCCCGGCGCAACGCGCCGGCCTGCCAGCGCAGCAAGCAGCGCGTCCCGCTCCGCTTCGCCGCAAGCTCCGCGGCCGAACACATGCAAGCCGTCGCCGAACTGGCTCTCCTTGAGATCGCAGACGAAGCGGTCGATCCGCGGGATGGCTTCCGCCGGTGCGGCCGATGCCTCCAGACCGAGATCCTCCTCCAGCCCTGCGGCGCGCGCCTCGTCGCGAATTGCCGCGATCAAACGCTGGCGGCGGGCTGGATCCAGACCATCGGCGGTCGAATATTCGTCAAGGAGCCGTTCGAGCCGGCGCAGGCCTTCCGGCACGGCGGATTTTTCGAGCGGCGGCGGCAGATGGCCGATCGTCACCGCGCCGATGCGCCGCTTGGCCTGCGCGGCCTCGCCGGGATCGTTGACGATGAAGGGATAGATGATCGGGAGATCGCCGGTCAGGGCTTCAGGCCAGCATTTCGATGACAGCGCCACGGATTTGCCGGGCAGCCACTCCAGCGTGCCGTGCGCGCCCATATGCACGACGGCGTCACAGCCCTGCTGCCTGAGCCAGAGATAGAAGGCGACGTAAGCATGGCGCGGCGTGCGGGCGAGATCGTGATAGTCGGCATCGCGCGAGGCGGCATCACCGCGCTCCGGCTGAACTGCGACGATCGACCGACCACATTGGATCGCGGCGAAACGGAACGCGCCGTCGCGGCAGCTCGGATCGTCTTCCGGCGAGCCCCAGGCTTGCGCGAGATCATCCTGCAAGGATTGCGGCAGGCGCGAGAGCGCCGCGCGGTACTCGGCGACATTCCAGATCAATTGCTGCTTGAGCAGCGTCTCGCCGAGAGCATGAACCGGAGCAACATCGAATCCGGCCTCAGCGAGATCGGACACCAACGCTTCGACCGAAGCCAGCGCATCGAGACCAACCGCATGCGCGATCTGGTGCGGCCGGCCGGGATAGTTCGAGAGCACGATCGCCGGCCGCTTCTCGCCGGCCGGCGTCTCGGCAAGCCGCCGCCAGGCCGCGACGCGCGCGGCGACGGCCTTCACACGCTCCGCATCGGGCGTGTGCGCCAGATGCGAGAATTGCAGATCGGGATCGCGCATCGCGGACGATTTGAAACTCACCACGCCCGCGAACAGGCGTCCATCGACCTCGGGCAGCACCACATGCATCGCAAGGTCGCCGGGCGACAGGCCGCGGAGCGACTCCGCCCAATCCTCGCGCCGCGCCGTGGAGAGCGCGACCTGAAACACGGGGCACGTCGCGGCATCGAACGGCGTCGTGCCGTCGTCGCCCACGGCCGAGAACGCCGTTGCGTTGACGATCGCGGCTGGAGGATCTTGCGCAAGATATGCGCGCAGCCAATCGGCGACGCCCGGAGCCTTCAGCGAGGTGACGAAGGCGCCATGGGCGTCGAATCCCCTCTCGCGCAGCGCGGCAATCAAGGCATCGACCGGGCCGGTGTCCGCAGCGGTGAGATAGGAACGATAGAACGTCACCAGCGCGCGCGGCTTCCCCTCGCGGTCCGCCGGCGCCGCAATGACGCCGCGCGCGGGATCGTAGAACCCCATCTCGGGCACGCTCATCTCGCCGACGACCGGACCGGCATAGAGACCCGAGGCCAGCGCAAGCTGCGCGATAGCCGCCTGCGCCGCGACCGGGCCGCCGGTGTCGCAGAGCGCCTTGAGCCGGCGCAGCGTCGAGACCGGCAGGGTCGAGTATGCATCGAGCCGCGTGTCGTCGCGGCCGTCGGCCGGCAGCACGGCCAGCGCGATGCTGCGGTCCCTGGCGAGCTGTTGCAGGACCGCGAGCCCGTACGGCCAGTAGGACTCACCACCGATCAGGCGCACGAGGATGCCGCGCGCCTGCGACAGCGTACGCTCGATATAGGTGTCGACCGACAGCGGATGACGGAGTTCCGCGAGATTGGCGAGCC
>NZ_AJQE01000012.1 GCF_000261685.1 Bradyrhizobium genomosp. I (2014)
GGCCGCGAACGCGGCCAGATCGGAATCTGAGTACGAGAGCACCACGAGATCGGCCGGGTCCTGGCCGATGTCTCTTGGCGTCGCGGTCTCCTCCAGACCGCGGCTCTCGCGGAAGACGACGTGCATCAGACGCCCGATCCTGAAAGACCAAGTCCTGAAAGACCAAGTCCTGACCTGATCGCGGCCTCGTCGATATCCCCGTGCTCGCCGATCACGACCAGCTTTGACTGCCTGAGACCCGTGCCCCAGGGCTTGTCGAACTGGTGGCGCACGCGCTCGCCGACGGCCTGCAGCAGGAGGCGCATCGGCTTGCCCGCGACGGCGATATAGCCCTTGGCACGCAGCACATTCTGCTCGCGCGCGAGCTTCTGCACCGAGGCGACCAGCGCATCGACATCGGTCACCTCGGGAAGATCGACCACGACAGAGGCGAAATCGTCATGCTCGTGCTCCTCCTCGCCATCATGATGCGAGGGACGTGCGGCGAGATCGTTCTCCGCGGCAGCGCCCAGGCCGAGAATGACGCGCGCGTCGATCGCGCCATCCGTCACCGGAAGCATGGGCACGGGGCGCGGCATCTCGGCGGTGATCGCCGCCTTGGCCGCTTCGATCCCTGCACGACCGGCGAGATCGGCCTTGGTCAGCAGCACGATGTCGGCACAGGCGATCTGGTCCTCGAACACTTCCGACAGCGGCGTCTCGTGGTCGAGATTCTCGTCCGCTGCTCGCTGCGCATCGACCGCGGCCGGATCCGGCGCGAAGCGGCCGGCAGCGACGGCTTCGGCATCGGCTAGCGCGATCACACCGTCGACCGTGATGCGCGAACGGATCTCCGGCCAGTCGAATGCCTTCAGCAGCGGTTTTGGCAGTGCCAGGCCCGAGGTCTCGATCAGGATGTGATCGGGCTTCACGGGGCGCGCCAGCAACTGCTCCATGGTCGGAATGAAATCGTCGGCGACGGTGCAACAGATGCAGCCATTGGCGAGCTCGACGATGTTCTCCTCCGGACAATTGGCGTCAGCGCATGATTTCAGGATCTCGCCGTCGACGCCCTCGCTGCCGAACTCGTTGACCAGCACGGCGAGCTTCTTGCCGCCCGCATTGCTGAGCAGATGCCGGATCAGCGTGGTCTTGCCGGAACCGAGAAACCCCGTAACCACCGTAACGGGGACTTTTGCGAGCGAGTTCATTCGGCGGCCTCCGGCACGACGGCAATGGGGGGAATGCGGGCAAGCGACTGCTTGCGGAATATTTCCGGCCGGCTGCGCCAGGGCACGAGGCCGTCGGGCGCGGCCGCATAGGCCGCGGCGCCCGCGACCACGTCGTTCGCATTCGTCTCCGACAGGCGGCCGTAGACGTAAGACCAGCGGCCCGGAGCGCTGAGCGCGACCGAGCAGCCCTGGCTGCAGGCCGACAGGCATTCCACGGGAACCACGTTGACGCCGTCGGGCACACCGGCGTCGAGGATCGCGCCATGCAGGCGCTTGCCGGGCGTCGTCTCGCCCTCGCCAAGCGTCTGGCCGGCGCGGCAGGTGATGCAGACGTGAAGTGTGACGGTCATCGCCTCTTCCAGGATAGTCGGCGGGAGGCGAGAGGCGCACGGGCCCTGACTCGAGAGGCCCGTTTCCCCGTCGCGGAACACCCCGTCCGCCGGTCCAAAACTCGTCCGCGCTGGCAGGTCTCCCGGCTTGCGGAGCAGGGCTTTGCCCTTCGATCCCCGCCTTCCCGATTCCCAAGGGGATCAGTGGCTTCGGGCATCTCTCCGGTCACGGTCGCGGGGGCGGCTGCATTTTGGACCCAAATCTTGCCGATTCGGACCCTATCGCATTCCCTCTTCGCCTGTCATAGGACAGGAACCAACGCCGGGCCACCATTTGCCGGTGGCCGCCACTTGTCAAGCCGGAGGACCGGGTACCATGACGCCTGAACCGGATACCCAAACAGCTGAGGAAACCGACGCCCGACACGCCAAGAAAATGGCGAAGAAGAAGGCTGCCCGTGACAAGATCATGGCGGCCAAGAGCGGCGAAAAGGGCCTGATCATCGTTCACACCGGCAGCGGCAAGGGCAAATCCTCCTCGGCCTTCGGCATGATCGTCCGCTGCGTCGCCCATGGCTTCCCTTGCGCGGTCGTGCAGTTCATCAAGGGCGCCTGGGACACCGGCGAGCGACGCCTTCTCACCGGCCATTTCGGCGATCTCTGCCAGTTCCACGCGATGGGCGAAGGTTTTACCTGGGAGACGCAGGATCGCGCTCGCGACATCGCCGCCGCGCGCGCCGGCTGGGAGAAGGCCAAGGAACTGATCCGCGATGAAAGCTTGCGCATGGTCGTGCTCGACGAGATCAACATCGCGCTGCGCTACGACTATCTCGACATCGCCGAAGTGGTCGACTTCCTGACCACGCAGAAGCCGCCGATGACGCATGTCGTGCTCACCGGCCGCAACGCCAAGGACGAGTTGATCGAGATCGCCGACCTCGTCACCGAGATGACGCTGGTCAAGCACCCATTCCGCTCCGGCATCAAGGCGCAGGCCGGCGTCGAGTTCTGATTGGGCTCCGCGATGACGCGCGCATTGATGATTCAGGGGGCCGGCTCGGACGTGGGCAAGTCGCTCATCGTCGCCGGCCTCGCGCGCGCCTTCACGCGGCGGGGCTTGCGCGTGCTCCCCTTCAAGCCGCAGAACATGTCGAACAACGCCGCCGTCACCATCGACGGCGGCGAAATCGGCCGCGCCCAGGCACTCCAGGCGCTGGCCGCCGGCGTCGAGCCACATACCGACATGAATCCGGTGCTGCTGAAGCCCGAGACCGATGTCGGCGCGCAGGTCATCGTTCACGGCAAGCGCATCGCGACAGCGCGTGCGCGCGACTACTCGGCAATGAAGCCACAGCTGATGGGTGCCGTGCTGGAGAGCTTCGAGCGACTGAAGGCGCGCGCCGATCTCGTGCTGGTCGAAGGCGCCGGCAGTCCGGCCGAGGTGAACCTGCGCAAGGCCGACATCGCCAATATGGGCTTTGCGCGCAAGGCGGACGTGCCGGTCGTGCTGGTCGGCGACATCGACCGCGGGGGCGTCATCGCCCAGCTCGTCGGCATCAAGACGGTGATCGACCCCGACGATGCCGCGATGATCCGCGGATTTGTCATCAACAAGTTCCGCGGCGATCCCACGCTGTTCGACGACGGCTACAGGCTGATCGAGCAGAAGACGGCCTGGCGCGGCTTCGGCGTGCTGCCCTGGTTCGCGCGTGCCGGCGAACTGCCGGCCGAGGATGCGCTCGGCCTGCGCGATGCGCGCAAGCCCGGCCAATGCAAGATCGCCTGTCTCGCTCTGTCGCGGATCGCCAATTTCGACGATCTCGATCCGCTGAAACTCGAGCCTAGTGTCGATCTCGTGATGGTACGCCCTGGCGAAGCGATCCCCGGCGATGTCCGCCTTGTCATCATCCCCGGCTCGAAATCCACCCGCGGCGATCTCGCTTTCCTGCGCGCGCAAGGATGGGACATCGATCTGCTCGCGCATCATCGCCGCGGCGGTCACGTGCTCGGCCTCTGCGGCGGCTATCAGATGCTCGGGCGCAGCGTTGCGGACCCCGATGGAATCGAAGGCCCTGCGGGCGAGACACCTGGCCTCGGACTTCTCAATGTGGAAACGGTGATGAGCCCGCAGAAGACGTTGACGCGTGTTGCGGCCGTGCATGCCGCCACGGAGCAGCCGATCGAAGCCTACGAAATCCATATCGGCCGGACCGACGGCCCCGATCGCGCCCGCCCGTTCGCGAAACTGAATGGCGAGTCGGAAGGCGCGATCTCGCGGGATGGACGCGTGCAAGGCAGCTATCTGCATGGCCTGTTCACCTCGGATGATTTCCGCAAGGCATTCTTGGCCAGGCTCGACATTCCCGCAGGCGACGAGCCCTATCACGCCAGGATCGAAAGCGCGCTCGATGCACTCGCCGATCACATCGAAACACATCTCGACGTCGAAGGTCTGCTCGCGCTAGCGCGCTAGGACCTCGGCAAGGCGCGCCCATTCGCCTTCGCTGCCGGGAAGCCCGAGGCGCAGCCATGTCGGCTTTTGGGCAAAGACGCGGGACCAGATCTGGCGACGCGCGAGCTTCTCTTGCGCGGCCAGCGCCTGAGGCGTCTCGTAAAGGCGAAACAGCGGCGTGCCGCCGACAAGCCGCCAGCCCTGCGCCCGCGCCATGTCGTCGAGGCGGCCACAGTTGCGCGCAAGCCGCGCGGACGTGGCCCCGGCCCAGGCCTCGTCGCGCAAGGCGCGGCAGCCGATCTCGATCGCCGCTCCCGAGACCGGCCACGGACCTGACATCGCCGCGAGCCTGGCGATATCGGCGGCATTGCCGATCGCGAAGCCGAGCCGCAGGCCGGCAAGGCCATAGAACTTTCCGAAGGAGCGCAAGATCAAAAGTCGCGGCCGATCCGCTTCGGGAGCGAGCGACAATTGCGGCACGGCATCCGCAAAGCTCTCGTCGATCACGAGACGGCCGACGCGCGGCAGCAGTGCCAGCAGATCCCTTGGCATATGACGCCGGCCGTCGGGATTGTTGGGATTGACGACGATGGCGAGATCCGCGCCCGCCAGCGCGTCAGGCTCCGCGATCTCCTGGACCTCCCAGCCTGCAGCCGACAGGACGCCTGCATATTCATTGTAGGTCGGCGCGAGAATGCGGGCGCGACCAGGCGGCGCCAGTTGCGGCAGCAATTGAATGGCGGCCTGCGCACCACCCATCGCAAGGACTGGTGCGCTGGTGCGGTAGGCCTGCTGTGCAGCCCGATGCAGGGCCTCGATCTCGGCTCGCGACGGCAGCGCGCTCCACGCATGCAAGCTCACCTCACCTACCGGATAAGGCAGCCGGTTGATCCCGGTCGACAGATCGATCCAGTCCTCCGCGCGGCCGCCAAAACGCAGCTGGGCCTGATCCAGATTTCCACCGTGCTCGCGCATGCCCCGTTCTTTCACGCGAAAGCCAGGACCGCAAGCAGGCCTGCGAGCAGCAGCATGGCGCGGCGGTAGACCGTCAGCGCCCCGGCGATCTCGGCGGCGCGCGGATCGCGGGCGCCCTCGTTCAGCCAGGGCTCGTTGGTGATGCTACCGTGATAGATGCGGGGGCCGCTGAGCCGCACGCCGAGCCCGCCGGCCATCGCGGCTTCCG
>NZ_AJQE01000013.1 GCF_000261685.1 Bradyrhizobium genomosp. I (2014)
CGAGCGGTGACGGCGCGCATCGCGGGTCATGCACGACAGCGCCTCCGATCGCTGCGGTGCCAGCAGCACGAAGAGAAATCCGGTCAGCCGCGCCGGAATGAAATTGGCGACATCGTCGATGCGCGCCGCAGCCCACCCAAAGGCTTCGTGCCGTTCGCTGCGATGGCCGATCATGGAGTCCAGGGTGTTGATGGCCTTGTAGCCGAGGATTCCGGGCAAGCCGAACAGCGCGCCCCAGAACACGGGCGCCACGATGCCGTCGGAGGCGTTCTCCGCGAGACTCTCGATCGCCGCACGCGCGATGCCGGCTTCATCGAGCGCTGCGGGATCGCGGCCGACGATGTGGGACACCGCGTCTCGTGCAGCGGCGATGTCGCCGGCCTGCAACGGAGCTGCGACGGCGGCAACGTGGTCGTGCAGCGAGCGCAAGGCGACCAGGGGCCAGGCCAGGATGCCCACCAGCATGATCTGGATCCAGCCTGAGGGAAGCAAGGATTGAAGCCCCCAGCCGAGCGCGACCGAGAGCGCGATCACCACGAGCGCGGCGGCAACGCCGGCAGCACGGCGCGACGCCGGCGGATCGGACGCGCGATTCCAGGCGGAGTCGATCGCGGCAATCAGCCAGCCCAGCCAGGTGACGGGATGGCCGATCCGCACGAACAGCGACGACGGCCAGCCCAGAAGGGCATCCACCGCCATCGCCACTGCCATGGCCCCCGCAAATTCCACGCAAATCTCCCGTCTCGCTCCGCCCCTGTTGCGCAAGACGGCGGCCGAGCGCAAGTCCCTCGCCGCATGATTTCGGCTTTGTCTTTAGGCGCGTTTGATGATTAGTGCTGGCGACAGGAGACCTTCATGGCCGTCATCTTGATCACCGGCGGAGCGCGATCGGGCAAGAGCACCCGGGCGGAAGCGCGCGCGCGCAGCTTTCCCGGCCAGCCCGTCTACGTCGCGACCGCCGAAGCGCTCGACGGCGAAATGGAGGAACGCATCGCACGACACCGCGCGCGGCGCGGAGCCGACTGGATCGAGCGCGAAGTCCCGCTCGATCTCGTGCCGGCGCTGCTCGCAACCGATGGCGGCGGCGCACGGCTGGTGGATTGCCTGACGCTGTGGCTCTCCAACCTGATGCATGCGGCGCGCGACTGGGAGCGAGACGTGAGGGAACTCGCCGGCGCCCTGCCCCGCTTGAGCAGTCCCGTCGTCCTCGTGACCAACGAAGTCGGCCTCGGCATCGTGCCCGACAACGCGCTGGCGCGCAGCTTCCGCGATGCCGCCGGGATCATGAACCAGGTCATTGCGTCTGCCGCCGATGAAGTCGAATTCGTCGTCGCCGGCCTGCCGATGAAGCTGAAATGATCCCGCGCGCCGAGCTCTTGCGAGACGTCGTCGCCGATCTCAGGATCGCAGCATCGTTCGTCACGATCCTGCCCGTCGCATCGTCCAAGCCCGCCGGCGACGGCGCGATCGCGCGCGCGACCTGGGCGCTGCCCGTCGCGGGACTGCTGGTCGGCCTCGCCGGCGCGTTGATCTACAAGATCTCCATTCGCTTCGGACTTACACCGGGCCTTGCCGCCCTGCTCGTGCTGGCCACGACCGCTCTCATCACCGGCGCGCTGCACGAGGACGGACTTGCCGACACCGCGGACGGACTCGGTGGCGGACGGACACGCGAGCGCAAGCTCGAGATCATGCGTGACAGCCGGATCGGGACCTATGGCGTCTGCGCGCTGATCCTGTCGTTCGGCCTGCGCTGGAGCGCGCTTGCGGCGATCGCAGATCCATGGGCCGTCATGCTCGCGCTGTGCGCTGCGCACGCAGCAAGCCGCGCCGGCGTGCCGGCCTTCATGTCGCTGGTCGCTCCGGCGCGGCCTGACGGGCTATCGGCCAACGCCGGTTCGCCGCCGGGCCGCAGCGTCGCCATGGCCTTCGCCGTTGGAACGCTCGCGCTTGCCCTGGCGTTGGGCCCGGGCAAGGCGCTGGTCGGCCTGGTCCTGCTGTCGCTCGCCGGTCTGATGCTGGCGCGGCTTGCGATACGCCAGATCGGCGGGCAGACCGGCGACATCCTCGGCGCGTTCGAGCAGACGGGCGAGATCCTGATCTCGCTGGTTGCCGCCGCATCTTTCCAGACGGGACATTGACGTCATGGTCGAGTTCGACGACGCCTTCCGCCAGCACTTGCGCGAGCTGTTCGTGTGGCGCCGCGACGTCCGCCACTTTCGGACCGATCCCCTGCCGGACGGCACTATTCCTCGCCTGATCGAGACCGCCTGCCTGTCGCCCTCGGTCGGCCTCAGCCAGCCCTGGCGCTTCGTCATCGTTGACGATCACGCAACACGCCGCGCCGTGATCGAGGACTTCAAATCGTGCAACGCCAACGCGCTGAACGCCTATTCCGGCGACCGCGCAACGCGCTATGCCACGCTGAAACTATCGGGCCTCGAGCAGGCCCCCGGCCACCTCGCCGTGTTCGCGGACAAGGCTAGCAGCATCGGCCACGGCCTCGGCCGCGCGACCATGCCGGAGACGACCGAATATTCCGTGGTCGCCGCGATCACCGCGATGTGGCTCGCCGCACGCGCCGATGGCATTGGCCTTGGCTGGATATCGATCCTGAGCCCGGATCGGATCCGCGCCATTCTCGACGTGCCCAGCGCCTGGAAGTTCATCGCCTATCTCTGCATCGGCTATCCGGAAGTCGAATGCGACCGGCCTGAGCTGGAGCGGGCGGAATGGGAATACCGACGCGGTGCGGACGAGTTCACGCTGCGGCGCTAGTCAGGCGCGGCTGCCCCCTCGATCCGTTCGAAGCCTCGAGTCTCAACGCGCCCGCACACCTGCCTCGTCCTCCCGCCCAAACCGCTCGACCAGAAAATCGATGAACAGCCGCACCTTGACCGACAGATGCCGCGTCGGCGGATAGACTGCGTACAGCGCGAGCGGCGGCGCGGAATAGTCATGGAGCACGACGCGCAACTCGCCTTTCCGCAAGGCATCGGCGGCGATGAAATCAGGGAGCAGCGCCAGTCCCCTGCCCTTGATCGCGACGTCGCGCAGCACCTCGGCATTGTTGACGCAGAGCGACCAGGCCGGCTGGATCCAGTGATCGCCGTCGCTGCCTGAGAGCTTCCACTGGTTGCCGGTGAGCAGGAAGCCGTAGGTCAACGAGGCGTGCTCGCGCAGATCCTGCGGATGCTTTGGCGTGCCGTGGCGCGCGAGATAATCGGGCGAAGCGCAGACCATGCGCGCCACCGGCATGATTTTTCGCGCGATCAGGCTCGAGGACTCCAATTCCGCAATCCGCAACGTCACGTCGAAACCGTCCTGCACGGGATCGAGCAGATCGTCGCTGAGCACGATCTGGAGCTGCAGTTCCGGATAGCGCGCCATGAAATCGGCCAGCACCGGCCCGAGCCGCATGGTGCCGAACGACATCGGCGCGTTGACGCGTAGCAGGCCCCGCGGCGCCGACTGCGCTTGCGTCACCGCCTGGTCGGCGGCCTCGATCTCCGAGAGGATCACGACGGCGCGATCGAAATAGCGCTGGCCGTTCTCGGTCGGACTGGCGTGACGCGTGGTCCGGTTCAACAGCTGGATGCCGAGGCTCTCCTCGAGGTCGGCGATGTATTTGCTGATCGCCGAGCGCGACAGCCGCAGCTGCCGGCCCGCCTCGGCAAAGCTGCCGCTTTCGACCACCTTCACGAAGGCCCGGAGGCTGGCGACCTTATCCAAGGGGCCGCCCCGGCGATTGTTTCCAAATCATAGACATAGCCGTCATAATTGCATGGATTGTCTCCAATCCAAAGCGGAACAATATTTCCAGCCAGAGCAAGACACTCCCCGAGCTTTGGAGGACGACAATGTCTGGACTTCACCATGTCACCGCGATCGCCGGCGATCCCATCAGGAATTTCGGATTCTACACCCGGGATCTCGGCCTGCGTTTCGTCAAGAAGACGGTCAATTTCGACGATCCTGGCACCTATCATTTCTATTATGGCGACGAGACCGGCCGGCCCGGCACCATCCTGACCTTCTTCCCGTGGGCGGGCGTTCCGGCCGGACGCCGCGGCGTCGGCGAAACCCATCAGACCGCTTTCCGCGTGCCGCAACGCTCGCTCGGCTACTGGACGCAACGCTTCATCGAGAAGGGCATTCCTCACGAAGCCCTGGAGAAGCGCTTCGGCGAATCCGTGCTGCCGTTCACCGACCCGGACGGCATGGCGCTCGCACTGGTCGGCATCCCCGGTGCCGAGGACGAGCCCGGCTGGAGCAACGGCGATGTGCCGGCCGAACATGCGATCCGCGGCTTCCACGGCGTGACCTTGCTGCTCGACAGCGCGGCGAAGACCGCGGCCGTTCTCACCGACGTGTTCGGCTTCAAGGAGACGGGACGCGAAGGCTCGGTGATCCGCTTCAAGGCATCAGGCGATGCCGAAGGCAGCATCGTCGACATCTACGAGGCCAAAGGGTTCCTGCGTGGACATCAGGGCGGCGGTTCGGTGCACCACATCGCCTTCCGCGCGGCTGACGATGCCGAACAGGGCAAGATGGCGCAGAAGCTCGTCGGCAATCACGGCCTGCACCCGACCGAGCAGCGGGACCGCAACTACTTCCGCTCGATCTACTTCCGCGAACCTGGCGGCGTGCTGTTCGAGATCGCGACCGATATCCCCGGCTTCGCCGTCGACGAACCCGTCGCGACGCTGGGGCGTGAGCTGAAGCTGCCTGTTTTCCTCGAACAGCATCGCAAGCAGATCGAGGACGTGCTGCCGAGCCTGGAAGAGACTGTGTCATGACCGAAAGCGCTTTCATTCATCATTTCGAGCCCGCACGCGATGCGGGCTCACCTCCGCTGCTGCTGTTGCACGGCACGGGCGGCGACGAGAACGACCTGCTCGGCCTCGGCAAGATGATCTCGCCCGGCGCCGCCCTGCTCTCGCCCCGTGGCCGCGTGCTCGAGCACGGCATGCCGCGCTTCTTCCGCCGCCTCGCCGAGGGCGTGTTCGACGAGGACGACGTGCGCCGCCGCGCGCGCGAGCTCGGCGACTTCGTCACCGAGGCGCGGCAGCGCTACGGCATCGCCGCGCCGATCGCGGTCGGCTTCTCCAACGGCGCCAACATCGCGGCAGCGCTGTTGCTGCTGAAGCCGGAGGCGCTTGCGGGCGCGATCCTGCTGCGCGCCATGGTGCCGCTGTCGGATCCGCCGAACGCCGACCTTGCAGGCAAGCCTGTTCTGCTGCTCTCCGGGCAGGCTGATCCGATCGTGCCGGCGAGCAATTCGGCGCGGCTCGCGACGCTGCTGTCGCAAGCGGGCGCGCGCGTGACCCACAAGGTCCTGCCGGCCGGCCATCAATTGTCGCAGGCCGACGTGACGCTGGCCCGCGACTGGATCGGCAACGTCGACTCCGAAGCGGCCTGATGGAGAAGCGGCGCAACGTTCACGAACGGTGCGGCTCGTTCACCTCTCCCGCTTGCGGGAGAGGGTGTGCACCTCCGTCTTTGCAGAAATCAAACCTCATCTCATCATGCTTTAGCCGACAAGTGCCGACTTGTACTCGCGTTCGCGTAAGTCGCCTGGGGTACGGTCGAGCGTCAAGGAGATCGGCGCCGCGGCGCTGACGGCCGCCGCGGCGATGCCGGCATCGCGGCGGGATGGTTTCTTCATGGCTGCCTGACGGCGTGTCCCTGACATGAGACCGCGACGACAGCGTCATGCCAGTGTTTTGCCCGACGGGTCAACGTCTCGGCGCATCGCGTCGACCATCCATCGCGCAACGCGCAAGTCATTGAAATGGCTAACCCCGGCTACTGTGCATGGGGTTGTTTTTTCATTTTTTGTTTGGAGCTGCCCTCTTCCGCAAGCGGAGAGGGCACAGCAACGGACGCCACCCCGCGCGCCCCTACTCCCAATGCCACGTCGAGAAATCGTTCTCGTATTGCGGCACGTCCTTCCAGACGCCCTTCAGCTTCTTGTTGGTGATGGTGATGAGCTGCGGCTGGTACAGGTAGGCGGAGACGGCGTCGGTCGCGAGCATGCGCTGGGCGTCGCCGAGAAGCTTTGCGCGTGCCGCCTCGTCCGGCGTCGAGACGATCTGCTTGTAGAGAGCGTTGAACTTCTCATTGTTGTAGCCGAGATAGTAGTCCGGCTCGGTGATCTTGACGAGGTCGAACGGCTCGACATGGCTGACGATGGTCAGATCGAAATTGTGCGGACCGTTGGGCGCGAACACCTGCGACAGCCACTGCGCCCATTCGACGTTCTCGATCTTGGCGATGATGCCGACCTTGGCGAGCTGGGCTGCGGCAATCTCGCCGCCCTGCCGCGCGTAGGACGGCGGCGGCAGCTTCAACGACAATTCGAGCGGCGTGGTGACACCGGCTTCAGCGAGCAGCTTCCTGGCCTTCTCGGGATCGTAGGGGTTGACGCCGGTGGTGTCGACATAGCCGAGCGCGCCGGGCACGTAGAAGCTGCCGATCGGCGTGCCGAAGCCGTCGACGGCGCCGTCGATCATGGCCTTGCGGTCGATCGCGGCGAGGATGGCGCGGCGGACACGGACGTCGTCCAGCGGCTTCTTGCGGTGGTTGATCGCGACGATGGTCTTGGCCCTGGAGCCGCCGACCAGCACCGTGAAGCGCGGATCGGCCTTGAACTGCGCGATGGTGCGTTGGGCCGAGACGCGCGGGAACGCGTCGACGTCGCCCGAGAGCAGCGCGGCGGTCTGCGCCGCCGGATCCGAGATGAAGCGGATGGTCACCTTGGACAGCTTGACCGCGGCGGCGTTGCGGTAGTCGGCCCATTTGGTCAGCGTGATCGAGGAGCCCTTGGCCCAGGCGCCGAGCTGATAAGGCCCGGTGCCGACCGGCTGGGTAACATTGGTTGGCGCGCTCTTCGGCTCCACGATCGAGCCGCTCGCCTGCCCGAGCAGGAACGGCAGGTTCGGCTCGCCATATTTCATCGTGATCACGACCGTGTCGGCGTCGGGCGTCTCGACCTTCTCGAAAGCCTGATACAGGCTCTTGTCCTTGTTGGTGCTGTTCGGCGCGGCGTTACGCTCGAACGAGAACTTCACCGCGGCGGAATTGAACGCTTCGCCGTTGTGGAATTTGACGCCCTTGCGCAGCTTGAACGTGTAGGTCTTCAAGTCGGGCGAAGCGGTCCAGCTCTCGGCCAGCAGCGGCGAGACCGAGCCGTCCTCGTTGATCTTGGTCAGCGTCTCATAGATGTTGTAGAGCGTGACCTCGGCGATCGCAGCCGCAGCGGCATTGGTGGGGTCGAGCCCCGGCGGCTCCAGCGCCATCGCCATGACGACGCTGTCCTTCTTGCCCTGCGCCAGCACCGGCAAAGGCGCGGCGGCAAGCGTGAGGGCAAATGCGACGATCGATAGTTTCCTGAACATGCGTAACTCCCCGGCCAGTTCTGTTCTTAAGCCTACGCCAATCCTGCTGAGGACACTAACCTTCCATGGCCGCCTGCGGCAACGCCATCACGGCCTCGGCCTTGTGGCAGGCGGCAAGGTGCCCCTCGCCGATCTTGCGTAACTCAGGCAGAACCGCGCGGCAACGCTGATCGGCGAGCGGACAGCGCGCGACATAGGGGCATCCGGCCGTTGCCGCCGATTGCGAGGCGATCGCCTGGCCCCCGCGCCGACGCCGGCCGCCGCCGGCGCGCGCCCGCGGCACGGCATCAAGGAGCGCTCGCGTATAAGGGTGGGCACAGCGCTCGAACAGATCTTCCGGCCGCCCCTGCTCGACGATCCGGCCGAGATACATCACCGCGACCTCGTCGCAGAGATAGTCGACGACGGCGAGGTCGTGGCTGATCAGGATGTAGCTGAGGCCGAACTGCTCCTGGAGGTCCTGCATCAGGTTCAGCACCTGCGCCTGCACGGAGACGTCGAGCGCGGAGACCGGCTCGTCGGCGACGATCAGCTTCGGCTGGGTGATCAGGGCACGCGCAATGGCGATGCGCTGGCGCTGGCCGCCGGAGAATTCGTGCGGATATTTGTCCATGTCCGCATCGCGCAAGCCGACCTGGCGCAGCACCGCGGCGACGCGCTCGCGGAACGTGGTGCGGTCGGCGCCTTCAAGCACAGTGAGCGGCTCGGCGACGATCCGCGCGATGGTCTGGCGCGGATCGAGCGAGCCATAGGGGTCCTGGAACACCATCTGGAAATCACGCCGCGCGCGGCGCAGCTCGTTGGCGGAGATCCGGTTGAGATCGCGACCGAGCAGCGCGACCCGCCCCGATGTCGGCTGCTCCAGCGCCATCACCAGCCGCGCGAAAGTCGACTTGCCCGAGCCGGACTCGCCGACGACGCCGAGACTCTTGCCGGCGGCGACCTGCACGCTGACCCCGTTGAGCGCACGCACCTGTCCCGGCGGCCGGAACAGGCTTTCGCGCGGCAGCATGTAGCGCTGTTCGAGATCCCTGACGTCAAGAAGCGGCACGGCAATCATGCGGTCAGCGCTCCGACGTTTTCGGCCATCGACACGTCCGTCCTGATGCAGCGCACGAAATGGCCCGGAACGACGTCCACCATCGGCGGCAGCGCAGCGCGGCACTGATCGATCACGAGCGGACACCGATCGGAGAAAGTGCAGCCGGAAGGCAGATCGGCGAGCTCCGGCACCGTGCCCGAGATGGTCGTCAGCCGCGTCCCCTTGCGCGCGCCGAGCTTCGGCCGGGCGCGGAACAGGCCCTGCGTGTAGGGATGTCCCATGCGGCGGAACACCTCGTCGGTCGGTCCGCTCTCGACGACGGTGCCACCGTACATCACCATCATGCGCTGCACGTTTTCGGCGATGACGCCGAGATCGTGCGAGATCAGGATCATCGACATGCCGCGCTCCTCGACGAGATCGGCGATGAGGTCGAGGATCTGGCCCTGGATGGTGACGTCGAGCGCGGTGGTCGGCTCGTCCGCGATCAACAGGTCGGGCTCACAGGCGAGCGCCATCGCGATCGTGATGCGCTGGCGCTGCCCGCCGGAGAACTGATGCGGATAGGCGTCGACGCGCCTGACAGCATCGGGCAGCCCGACGCGGTCGAGCAAGGCGATCGCCTCTTTCCGCGCCTGCGCCGCCGAATATTTCTTGTGACGGCGCAGCGGCTCGGCGACCTGATGGCCGATCGTGTGCATCGGGTTGAGCGCGGTCATCGGCTCCTGGAAGATCATGCTGATGCGGTTGCCGCGCAGGCGGCAATAGTCCGCATCGGACAGGCCGACGAGCTCGCTGCCATCCAGCTTGATGCTGCCGGCGACGACCGCACTGTCCGGCAGCAGGCCCATCAACGACAACGCCGTGACCGACTTGCCGCAGCCGGATTCGCCGACGAGCCCTAGCGTCTCGCCCCGCCTGAGAGCGAACCGGACCCCGCGCACGGCCTGCGCCAGCCCGCGGCTGGTATTGAGGCGGACGCCGAGATTGCTGACTTCGATCAGCGGCATGTTGGAGCGCTCGCCCATCATCATCGCTCCCGCGCCAGCCTGGGATCGAGCAGGTCGCGCAATCCGTCACCAAGCAGATTGAGACCCAGCACCGCGATCGCAATCGCCGCACCCGGATAGACCGCGAGCATCGGCGACTGGAACAGCAGCGTCTGCGCATCATTGAGCATCCGCCCCCACGACGGCTGCGGCGGCTGGGTGCCGAGACCGAGATAGGACAGCGCAGCTTCGGCGAGAATGGCGAGCGCGAACTGGATGGTGGCCTGGACGATCAGGATCGACAGGACGTTGGGCAGCACATGCTCGATGGTGATGCGAAAGCGCCCCTTGCCCGCGGCGCGTGCCGCCAGCACGAATTCGCGCGCCCAGATCGCGTTGGCCGAGCCGCGCGTCAGCCGCGTCAGTGTGGGTATCTGGAAGATGCCGATCGCGATGATCGAGGTCACCATGCCCGGCCCCGCCACCGCGGCGAGCATGATCGCGGAGAGCACCGCCGGAAAGGCGAAAGTGAAGTCGGAAAAGCGCATGATGATCTCTTCCGTCCAGCCGCGCCGGGCCGAGGCGATCAGGCCCAGCGTCACGCCGAAAGTGAGACCGATGCTGACGGCGATGACGCCGACCATGATGGTGGATCTGGCACCGGCGAGCAGCAGCGAGACGATGTCGCGGCCGAAGGAATCGGTGCCGAGCCAATGCGACGAAGACGGCGGCCGGAGTTTCGAGGCGATGTCGATCTCGTAAGGAGACCACGGCGTCCACAGCAGCGACAGCAGCGCCGAAGCGACCACCAGCAGTGTCAGTGCGCCGCCGAGCATGAAGCTCCGATGGCGCAGCGCACGGCGCCAGAACGTGCGGGCCGGCAGCGGTCGTGTTGCGATCGGCGCGTCAATGGTCAGGGGCGCGCTCACAGATCGTGAACCTTGATGCGAGGATCGATGAAGGCATAGAGCACATCGACCGCGAAATTAACGATGACGACCATGGCGGCGAGCAGCATCACGCAATTGCGCACCACGATCAGGTCGCGGTTGGCGATCGACTGGAAGATCAGCCTGCCGAGGCCCGGCAGGTAGAACACGTTCTCGATCACGATGGTGCCGGCGAGCAGATTGGCGAATTGCAGCCCCATCACCGTCATCACGGGGATCATGGCGTTGCGCAGCACGTGGCTCCAGAGCACTTCCCGCTTGCCGAGGCCCTTTGCACGCGCGGTGCGGACGAAGTCTTCGCGCAGCACCTCCAGCACCGCCGAACGCGTGACGCGCGCGAGGATCGCGGCCTGCACCACCGCAAGCGAGATCGCCGGCAACAGCAGCGACTTGATCCCCGGCCAGATGCCGTCCTCCCAGCCGGCAAAGCCGCCCGCCGAGAGCCATTGCAGCCGCACCGAAAACAAGAGCACCAAGAGAATTGCGAACCAGAAGTTCGGCAGCGCGATGCCGACCTGGGTCAGCGACATCACGCCGACGTCGCCGAGCTTGTTGTGGTTGGCGGCGGTGTAGATGCCGGCCGCAAGCGCCAGCGTCACGGTGATCGTCATGGCCATGATCGCGAGCGGAATGGTCAGCATCAGCCGCTCCGCGATCAGGCTGGCGACCGGCGTGCCGTAGACATAGGAGTTGCCGAGATCGCCGACGAGCAGCCCCTTGATCCACTGCAGATAGCGAACCGCCAGCGGCTGGTCGAGCCCGAGCTTGACGGTGAGCGCGCGGACTGCATCCGCCGATGCATCGGCGCCCATCAGCATCTGCGCGGCATTGCCGGGAAGAGCGTCGAGCACCAGGAAGATGATCAGCGATGCGCCGACCAGCGTCGCCAGCAAGGTCAACAGACGTCGGAGGACAAAGACGCTCATGCGCGCTCGGATTCAGGGCTTACCCGCGGCACGATCAACATGTCCGGACGCCGGAGGCAAGTCCTTTGCACACAAGCCCCTTGCTGCATGCCCATCTCCTCAAGCCGGCCAGCGGGACAGAAGATCGCTTGAAGCCTCGAACAGTGCGCTCACGCGCAGCAATTCCGCGTCAGCGCGGAAGCGACCGACGAGCTGAAACCCGATCGGCAGGCCGTCGCGGGCAAAACCGGAGGGCAGGCTCACAGCTGGGTGGCCGGTCATGTTGAAGGGCATGGTCCAGGGGAACCAGTGCGGCCGGACGCTGTCGAAATGCCGACCGTCGATCTCGATGGTGCCGAACAGATCCTGCTTGATCGGCAGCGCAGTGCGCGTCAGGGTCGGCATCGCCAGGAAGTGACCGCGCGCAAGCAGCGATTGCATGCGGCGGAACAGCGCGGTGCGCGCGAACATTGCCTCCTGGTAGTCGACGCCGCTGACCTCGGTGGCGAGCGCGAGCTGCTTGAGAAAGGCCTCGCTCAGCTGGTCCTTGTGTTCAGTCGCCAGTTTTGCGAAGCGCGTGCGCCAGACGGTGTGGTTGATGGCCCGCCAGATCGGCTCGATGTCAAAGCCTTCGCCGGAGAACTCCTCGAGCTCGGCACCCAGGCTCGCGAGCCGATCGAGGCTCGCCT
>NZ_AJQE01000014.1 GCF_000261685.1 Bradyrhizobium genomosp. I (2014)
GAAATTGGCGGCGACCTCCGTGGACACCGGACGGCCTGGCGGGGTCAGGCAGTACAGGATCCTCTGCCCGCGCAGATCGCCGCGCGGGGCAACCATGCCGACGAAGTCCGGAACGGGAACGCCGATCGACCAGGGATCGCAGGCGTCCTCACCGGCCATCACCTGCATCATCAGCGCCGTATCGGCGACGGTACGTGTGGTCGGCGTGACATAGGTCTGGTTGCCGAACACATCCAGCGCCTGGCTGTGCGGGATGACGCCGTTGCTCTGCTTCAGCCCGACCACGCCGTTGCAGGCGGCCGGAATTCGCGTCGAGCCGCCACCGTCGGTCGCGATCGCGAGCGGGGCGATGCCGCTGGCAACAGCGACCGCCGCGCCGCCGCTGGAGCCGCCGGAGGAACGACACGCGTCCCAGGCATTGCGGGTGCGACCGAACAAGGGCGAATCGGTCAGGCACTTGCTGCCGAATTCCGGCGTCGTGGTCTTGCCAATCAGGATCGCGCCCTCCGCGCGCAGTCGCGCGACCGCGACGGCATCCTCGTTCGGCACATTGTCCTTGTAAGGAACGGCGCCGAAGGTCGTCTTGACGCCCTTGGTGTTGACGATGTCCTTGACGGTGACGGGGATGCCGTGCAGCAGCCCGAGCGGCTCTCCGGCCATCACCTTGCGCTCGGCCGCGCGCGCCTGTGCCATCGCCTCGTCGCCGCAGAGCGTGATGAAACAGTTCAGCTCGCTCTGGAGCGCCTCGGCGCGCGCCAGCACGGCGCTGACGATCTCGACGGGCGAAATCCGCTTTGCGGCGATGAGGCCGCGCAATTCGGTTGCAGACAAGAGACAGGGATCGCCGTTCGTCGTCACATCACGCTCCGAATCTGGCCCTCGTTGGCCCAAAGCATTGACACCGAGAATGACAGTTTTGTTAACTCGCCGTCCAATACGATTTTGGTCGCCAACCCATACATTTTCGGTATGCCAATGGATCTTCGCCGGCTCCGCTATTTCGTCGCCGTCGCCGAGGCGCGCAGCATCGGCAAGGCCGCCGAGCGGCTGCGGGTGG
>NZ_AJQE01000015.1 GCF_000261685.1 Bradyrhizobium genomosp. I (2014)
CAAGCTGGAGGCCGAGATCGGCGCGCCGCTGTTCCGCCGCGGCACCCGTGGCATGGACCTGACGGAGGCAGGCCAGGCGCTGCTGGCGCGCGCAAGCGAGGCGCTGGCGCTGGCCGTCGACGGCGCCGAAGCCGCGCGCGCGGTCGCCGCCGGCAAGCGCGGGCGGCTCTCGGTCGGCTATATGTTCGTGCTGGCGAATGCGATGCTGCCGCGGCTCATCCCCGAGCTACGCCGCTCGGTTCCCGGCGTCGACCTTGAATTCGCCGAGCTCAGCGCATCGACGCGCGAGGCCCGGGTGCTCGATCGCAGCGTCACGGTTGCGCTGTGCATGCCGGCCATCAACCATCCCGAAATCCAGGTGGCGAGGATCGGTGCGCAACGCTTCATGCTGGCGATGCCGAGCAGCTCGCCGCTCGCCCGCCTGGGCTCCGTGCCGATGGCCCGGTTGAATGGCCGTCCGCTGATCGCGCTGCCGCATCCGGACCACGGTCCCGCATCGTCGGCCGTGGTCCCCCTGTTGCGCCGGCACCAGGTGGTGATGCCGATCGCGAGCCGGGTGGAGACGGTGCATTCGGCGATGAGCCTCGTGCTGGCCGGCGAAGGCCTCGCCATCCTGCCGGCCTGCGCGCAGCTCGGCGCCCCGCGCGGCATCGTGTTCAGGCCGCTGCGCGATGCCACCGACTCCCTCGACATCGCGGTGTGCTGGCGGCGCGATTCCCAGAGCCCACTGATCGGGACCTTCATCAAATGCGCCGAGAAAGCCGTCGCGCGGATGTGAGGCGGTGCTACCAGCTCCAATTGATCTCGCGGCTCCAGGGCGGATCGGCGCCCGGGCGCGTGCAGGTCAGGCCGGCGCAATTGGCGGCAAAGGAAAGCGCGCGGCGGAGCTCGTCGGCACCGATGTCATCGAGCCGCGCGCGCGCAAGACGTTGCTGCTTGTGCAGGGCAAACAGCAGCGCCGCCTGAAAGCTGTCGCCTGCCCCGATCGTGTCGGCGACCTCGACCCTGGGCGCCTCCACCTCGATCTGCCCTGCCCTTGCGTGCCAGGCGACCGCGCCATTGTTGCCGCGAGTAATGACGACGAGGCTGGTGCCCTGTCCGAGCAGCGCGCTCGCGCGCAGCGGATATGGCTCGTCGCCGAAGAGATAGGCGAAATCGACGTCCGACATCTTGATGAGATCCGCGCTGGCGGCGAAGCCGGCCATGCACGCGAGATAGGACGGCTTGTCCTTGACCAGATTGGGGCGGCAGTTCGGATCGAAGGAAATCGTGGACGTCGCCCGCGCGTCTGCGATCAGCGCCTTGGTCTCGGCCGCGCCCCGGTCGTTGACCAGCGTGGTCGAGCCGACATGGAGCGCTTCGACCGTGTCGAACGGAATTGTCCCGCGTCGGTAAGTCCAATTCCGCGTCGCGGTCTCGGCATCGTAGAATGCGTAATGCGACTCGCCCGCGACGATGCGGACGAAGGCGAGCGTGGTCTGGTGATCGCTGCGGGCGGCGAGACTGATATCGACCCTGGAGGCCGTGGCATGTTCGGCGATCATCCGCCCGAACAGGTCGGTCGAGATGCCGCCGACAAAACCGGCCGGCGCGCCCAGCCGCGCCATTCCGATCGCGACATTGAGGCAGGAACCGCCGACCGCCGGCATCACGGCCTCACGCCCGTCGACGTTTCGCGTCGGCACGAAATCGATCAGCGCATCGCCGCAGGCAATCAGCATCTCCCTCAACCTCTCGCGACGCTGCGCATCGCGGCACGGCTGCCGCGATCGACCTCGCGCAGCAGCTTGTAGACCTCGCGTTTCCGGGCATGAAAGGCCGCCATGTCAGGCACAGTCGGCTCGCTCTTGCGTCCCAGCGCCGACATCCTGGCCATGGTCTCGCCGATGGTGGCATAGGCACCGCCGGCCACCGCCCCCAGCATCGCGGCGCCCAGCAGCACCGGCTCCTTGGTCTGCGGCAGCGCGACCGTGAGGCCCGTGGTGTCGGCCATGATCTGCCGCACCAAAGGACTGCGGCTGGCACCGCCGCCCATGATCATGATGTTCGAGCGCACGCCATGCGCGGCAAAGGCCTCGATCACCTCGGCGAGACCATAGGCGAGCCCGCACAGACCGGCGACGAACAGGCGCTCCATCGAGGCGATGTCGGTGTCGAGATCGAGGCCGGCGATCACCGCGCGCGTGTCAGGGTCGGCATAGGGAGAGCGGTTGCCGATGAATTCGGGCAGCACGTGGAGGTGACGCGCGAGCAGCGCGGCACGGCTGGCATCGCCGGCCCGCGCGATGATGCGGCGCTCGAGGAAATCGATGAGGTCGAGACCTTCGCTCCGTGCCGCCGCGCTCGCCTCGGCATGGCCGGGATGCGACTTGAGCAGATGGTTGATCGCCGCGCCCGCGGCCGACTGGCCGCCCTCGTTGAGCCAGAAGTCCGGGACCATGCCGGAGTAATAAGGTCCCCACACTCCCGGCACGAAACATGGATCCTTCGTCGTCGCCATGATGCAGGCCGATGTTCCCATGATGTAGGCGAGACGGTCGCTCACATCGCCCGCCCCGCCCGCCCCATCGCGTCCGCCGATCGCGCCGATGCCGCCGGCATGGGCATCGATCAGCGACGCGCCGACCGGCGTGCCGGGTGCAAGGCCGAGCTCGGCCGCGGCGGCGCGCGTGAGGCCTGCGCCGAGCCGCGTGCCGGGTGCGACGATCTCGGTGCCGATGCGCGCGTAGTTCTCGGCGACGAAGTCGGACAGCCCGATGCGCTTGAAGAACGGCGCACTCCAGCCACCATCATGGGCGAGGTAGTTCCACTTGCAGGTGACGGTGCAGGTCGAACGCTGCAGCGAACCGGTCGCGCGCCAGGTCAAATAATCCGCGAGATCGAAGAAGTGCCCGGCGGCGTCGAAGCTCACGCGAAGATGCCGCTTCAGCCATAGCAGCTTCGGCATCTCCATCTCCGGCGAGATCGAGCCGCCGACGTAGCGCAGCACCGCATCCTCGGTCTCGTTGATCAGTCGCGCTTCGGCCGTGGCTCGGTGATCCATCCAGACGATGACGTTGCGCTGCTTGTCGCGGGATGCGCTGACGGTGAGCGGCTCGCCTTGCTTATCGAGCACGACCAGCGAGCAGGTGGCGTCGAAGCCGATGCCGCCGACGCCGTCAGGCGTGATGCCGGCCTCCGTCATTGCGGCGCGTACCGATGCCGCGCAGGCGTCCCAAATGTCCTGGGACGACTGCTCGACGATATCGCCGGCCTCGTGCCAGATCCGGATCGGGTGTCGTGCCATCGCGAGCAGCGTGCCGGCGTCGTCAAACACCCCAGCCCGCGTGCTCATGGTCCCCACGTCGACGCCAATATACACTCGCGGCATTGTCGCTCCCGGAAGCTCTCGTCAATTTTGACGGTAAGCCTACCAGCAAGTGTAGCCGCCATCCACCAGCACGATGCTGCCGGTCATCAGGCTCGCGGCGTCCGAAGCGAGAAACAGCACGACGGAGGCGATCTCCTCGACCTGCCCCATCCGCGCCATCGGAGTTCCACCGATCCAGGCGTCGTACATTTTCGGATTGCTTTTCACGAAGGCATTGAGCGGCGTTTCGATATAGGTCGGCGCCACCGCGTTGACACGGATGCCGCGCGCGCCCCATTCGGCGGCCAGCGACTTGGTCAGATGGTGCACGGCGGCCTTGGAGGCGTTGTAGAAGCACTGCTCCTGCGGCTTGTTGACGATGAAGCCGGACATCGAGCCGACATTGACGATGGCGCCGCTCCTGGCCTTGAGCATGTGCTTGCCGAACTCGCGGCAGCACCAGAAGGTGCCGTTGAGATTGACGTCGATGACGTTGAGCCAGTGCTCGTCGGTCACGGTCTCGGCCGGGGTCTCGCTGCGGGCGATGCCGGCATTGTTGACGAGGATGTCGACCTTGCCGTGACGGGCGACGAGGTCGTTCGCCACTTCCGCCACGCGTTTGGTGTCGGTGACGTCCATGATCGCAGTCTCGATGTCAAAGCCCTTCGCCTTCAAGCCGGCCTTGGCGCTGTCGGCGACCTTGCTGTCACGGTCGCCGATGATGACCCTGGCCCCGGCCTCGGCCAGCGCCTCCGCGCAGCCAAGGCCGATGCCCTGCCCGCCGCCGGTGATGAACGCGGTCTTGCCGTTCAGCTTGAATTTTTCCAGGTACATGGTCGTCTTTCCGTCTCTTGCCGTTTCTTGTCAGCTTCGAAGCGCGTTGCCGCTCTGGTCGAAGCGGTGGATGCGCGCGGGGTCCGGCACCAGCGACACGCGGTCGCCGGCGTGCAGGCTCAATTCGCCGATGTAGCGCGCGGTCAGCATGCCGAGCGGGCCGGCATCGACATAAAGGAAGGTGTCGCTGCCGAGATGCTCGGCCACCGAGATCGTTCCCTGCCAGCCACCGGCGCCATCGCGCTCGATCTTGAGGTGCTCCGGCCGCACGCCGATGGTGGCCGCGCCGCGCTGCAAGGCGGACTCGCCGGTGACGAAGTTCATCTTCGGCGAGCCGATGAAGCCGGCGACGAAGAGATTGGCGGGCCGCTCGTAGAGTTCCAGCGGTGACCCGTACTGCTCGATCTTTCCGCCGTTGAGCACGACGATCTTGTCCGCCATGGTCATGGCCTCGACCTGGTCGTGGGTGACGTAGACCGCGGTGGTGCCGAGCTGCTTCTGCAGCCGGGTCACCTCGATGCGCATCTGCACACGCAGCGCGGCATCGAGATTGGAGAGCGGCTCGTCGAACAGGAAGGCCTTGGGCTCGCGCACGATAGCACGGCCAATCGCAACGCGCTGACGCTGGCCGCCGGAAAGCTCCCGCGGCTTGCGGTCGAGATAGGGCGTGAGGTTGAGCGTCGCGGCCGCGGCCTCGACCTTGCGGTTGATCTCGTCCCTGGGCAGCCCGGCCATCTTCAGGCCGAAGCCGATATTGCCGCGCACGCTCATATGCGGATAGAGCGCGTAAGACTGGAACACCATCGACAGCCCGCGCTTGGCGGGCGGTGTGTCGACCACGTTCCTGCCGTCGATCAGGATGTTGCCGCCGGAGACGTCCTCGAGCCCCGCGATCAGCCGCAGCAGCGTGGTCTTGCCGCAGCCGGATGGACCGACGAACACCACGAAGGAGCCGTCGGCGATGTCCAAATCGGCGCCCTTGATGATGTGCACGGGGCCGAAGGATTTCTGCACGCCCTGAAGTGTGATCTGACCCATGATCCGGCAGCCCCCTACTTCACCGCGCCAAAAGTGAGCCCGCGCACGAGCTGCTTCTGGCTGAACCAACCGAGGACGAGAATCGGCGCGATCGCCAGCGTGGACGCCGCCGACAGCTTCGCCCAGAACAGCCCTTCCGGACTGGAATAGGACGCGATGAACGTGGTGAGCGGCGCCGCACTCGAGGTCGACAGGTTCAGCGTCCAGAACGCCTCGTTCCAGGCCAGTATCAAATTGAGCAACAAGGTCGATGCGAGCCCCGGAATCGCCATCGGCGTCAGCACGTAGACGAGCTCGCGGCCGATGGTGGCGCCGTCCATGCGCGCGGCCTCCAGAATGTCGCGCGGGATCTCCTTGAAATAGGTGAACAGCATCCAGATCACGATCGGCAGGTTGCCGAGGCAGAGGATGAAGACGAGGCCGATGCGGGAATCGAGCAAACCAAGACTCTTGTAGATCAGGTAGATCGGCACCAGCACGCCGACCGGCGGCATCATCTTGGTCGAGAGCATCCAGAGTAGGATGTCCTTGGTGCGCCTGGTCGGCGAGAACGCCATCGACCAGGCCGCGGGAATGGCTATCAGAAGCGCGATCAGCGTCGAGCCGCCGGCGATGATGACCGAGTTCATCGCGTGGTGGAAATAGTCGCTGCGCTCCTGCACGGTCACGTAGTTCTCGGTGGTCCAGTGGAAGAACAGGAAGGACGGCGGAATGGCAAAGGCCTCGAGCTCGGTCTTGAAGCTCGCCAGCACCATCCAGAGGATTGGGAAGAAGATCAAAAAACCGAACAACCAGGCTACCGCCGTCGATACCACCACCCGACGCGTCGTCGCCATGCGCGCCATGCTTCAAGCCTCCAGGTTGCGGCCGACGATGCGGACCAGGAAGAAGGCGACGATATTGGCGATCACCACCGCGACGAGGCCGCCCGCGGAGGCACTGCCGACGTCGAACTGGATCAGCGCCTGCGAATAGATCAGGAACGCGATGTTGGTGGTCTGAAGGCCCGGGCCGCCGCCGGTGGTGACGAAGATCTCGGCGAATACCGTCAGCAGGAAGATGGTCTCGATCAGGATCACCACCGTGATTGGGCGCGCGAGATGCGGCAGGGTGATGTAGATGAAGGTCGAAACCGCGCTGGCGCCGTCCATCTCGGCGGCCTCCTTCTGCTCCTCGTCGAGCGATTGCAGCGCGGTGAGCAGGATCAGCGTCGCGAACGGCAGCCATTGCCACGTCACGATCAGGATCACCGCAAGCAGCGGCACATCGTTGAACCAGTCGATCGGCGTCAGGTGAAATAACGAGGCGAGCCAGGCGAACAGGCCGGATACCGGATGCATCAGCAGGTTCTTCCAGACCAGCGCGCTCACCGTCGGCATCACGAAGAACGGCGCGATCACCATCAGGCGGACGAAATTGCGGCCGATCACCGGCTGGTCCATCAACAGCGCCAGCGGAATGCCGAGCAGGATGGTCAGCGCCAGCACCGAGCCGACCAGCACCAGAGTGTTCTGGAGCGAGGCAAGGAATGCGGGATCGGTGAGGAAGTAGCGGAAGTTTTCCAGCCCGACGAAGGATTCGGAACCGGGATCGAGCAGGCTGTAGTGCAGCGTCGAGAAGTAGATCGTCAGCGCGAGCGGGACGATCATCCAGACGAACAGCAGCCCGACCGCCGGCGTCAGGAGCGAGCGCGCAAGAAATTGCGTCTGCCGGGTCGCCATCCCTGGCTTCTCCTTTTCGGGGAAGAAGGCGGCCATCCATCCGGGGATGGGTGGATGGCCGCGAGTCTGAGCTCAGGAGGAAGAGCCCGGATTCACTTGATGTAGCCGGCGCGCTTCATCTCGCGCTCGGTCGCCGATTGCGCCGCGGTCAGCGCGGCATCGACCGTCATCGATCCCGCAAGCGCGGCCGAGAATTGCTGGCCGACCTGGGTGCCGATCCCCTGGAATTCGGGAATCGCAGCGTATTGCACACCGACGTAAGGAACCGGCTTTACCGTCGGCTTGTTCGGATCGGCCGCGTCGATCGAGGCCAGCGTCAGCTTGGCGAACGGCGCGACCTTGAGATAGTCGGGGTTCTGGTAGAGCGAGGTGCGCGTGCCCGGCGGCACGTTGGCCCAGCCCTCCTTCGACGCGACGAGCCTGGTGTAGTCCTTGCTCGTCGCCCAGGCGATGAACTTCTCGGCTGCTTCGGTCTTCTTCGAGCCGGCGGGTATCGCCAGATTCCAGGCCCACAGCCAGTTGGCGTTCTTGCCGAGCCCGGTGTTGGGCGCCAGCGCGAAGCCGACCTTGTCGGCGACCTTGGAGTCCTTCGGGTTGGTGACGAAGGAGGCCGCCACCGTGGCATCGATCCACATCGCGCATTTGCCGGCGTTGAACAGTGCCAGGTTCTCGTTGAAGCCGTTGGAGCTTGCGCCGGGCGGGCCGGCCTCCTTCATCAGATTGACGTAGGTCGTCAGCGTCGCCTTCCATTCCGGAGTGTTGAATTGCGGCTGCCACTTCTCGTCGAACCAGCGCGCACCGTAGGAATTGGCCATCGCCGAGAGGAAAGCCATGTTCTCGCCCCACCCCGCCTTGCCGCGCAGGCAGATGCCGTAGGTGCCGCCGCCCTTGTCGGTGAGCTTCTTGGCCGCGGCGATCACGAAGTCCCATGTCGGCTTCTCCGGCATCTTCAGGCCGGCCTTCTCGAACAAATCGGTGCGGTACATCACCATCGAGCTCTCGCCGTAGAACGGCGCGGCGTAGAGCTTGCCGTCGGCGGAGACCGCGTCCCTGATCTTCGGCAGGAGGTCGGCGACGTCGTAGTCGGCGCCGAGATTGGCGAGCGGCACCAGCCAGCCCTTCTTGGCCCAGATCGGCACCTCATAGGTGCCGATGGTGAGCACGTCGAACTGGCCGCCCTTGGTGGCGATGTCGGTGGTGACGCGCTGGCGCAGCACGTTCTCCTCCAGCGTCACCCATTTCACGCTGATATCAGGATTTCTCTTGGTGAATTCGCTCGTGAGCCCCTGCATGCGGATCATGTCGCCGTTGTTGACGGTGGCGATGGTCAGGGTCGTTTCGGCCATCGCGGGGACGGCCAGCAGCAGGCAAGACGCGCCGCACACGGCGCCCAGGACATGTTTCACGGTGACCTCCCTTAAGTCGCGCCTTTGAGCATATGCCCACGCGTTGAGCGCATGTTCAACGCAAGGAAAGAGGATTGTCAAGCAGGCGGCGGGCGTTTGCGCAACTTATGAGTGCTGCGATGCGGGAGTGATGGAGTGGTGCCCCCTCACCCACGGTGTCATGCCCCGCGAAGGGGCATCCAGTACTCCGTGCCGTCTATTGGTTTGCCTCAAGCCTGGCCGCGGCGTACTGGATCGTCCGCTTTCGCGGACGATGATAGCGGTATGGGTTGATAGGTCGCCCACCTCGCGAGCGAATGGCGAGAGCTAGCCTCTACCGCTCCAGAATCGCCCTCGCCGTCGTCTCGTCCGTGATCAGGCCGTTGATCAGCTCCCCGCTCAGCGCCGCCGCGATTGCTGCCACCTTGGCCCCACCCACCGCAGCCCCGATGGTCGTGGTCTTCGCCGGCACTTCCGGCGGAATGCTGGTGAGGCGCTTGTTGGTGCCGGCCTTGAGCAGGCGACCCTTGGCATCATAGGCCCAGCCGGTGATCTCGCCGATGGCACCCAGCCGCATCATCTCGAACAATTCGTCGCGGGTGACGAAGCCGTCGACGTGCACCTGCGCCTTCTGGTCCATCTGGCCGATGCCGACGAGGCGCAGGTCAGCCCTGGCCGCGACCGCCTTCACCTTCGCGATCGGCTCGATGCGCACCATCCTGTTGCGCTCGTCCTCCGACGACATCAGGAACGGCAGCGGCATCGGGTAATGCCGCGCGCCGGTGCGGTCGGCGAGCCGGCCGACGGTGTCGTAGAAGCTCGCCGAGCCGTCGGCGGAGATGTTGCCGACCAGCGAGACGATCTGGTGATTGGGCCGGTCGATCGGCGTGACGCGCTCGACCGCAGCACGCACCGCGCGGCCCGTGCCGAGCGCGACGATGACGGGCGTCTCCGAGCGCAGCGTCGCGTCGAGCAGGTTGGCACAGCGTTCGGCGATGCCCGCAGTCGCCTGCGGCGCGGCAGGATCTGCCGGCACGACCTCGCAATGGACGAGGTTGAACCGCTCCTTCAGGCGCGAGGCCAGCTCCATGCAGGCGGCAATGGGATGCTCGAGCCGGAACGTGATCAGACGTTCGGCCAGGCACAGCGAGACCAGCCGCTGCGCCGAAGCGCGCGAGACCTGGAGCATCCTGGCGATCTCGTCCTGGGTGTGGCCGGCGATGAAATAGAGCCAGCCGGCACGTGCGGCGTCGTCGAGTCTCGACTTGTCGTTCTCGACGGCCATGCGGGCCTCACGCCTCCCAGAAATCGCTCATATGCGCGAAGACCCGATCGGCCCCGGCGGCGGACAATATAGCGCGGCCGTCGCGGGCGCGATAATGGCTGCCGCCGACAAATCCCCAGACAGTCATGCCGGCCGCCCTGCCCGCCTGCACGCCGCTGACGCTATCCTCGATCACCAGGGTGCGCGCAGGTTGCGCCCCCATCTTCTCCGCCGCGTAGAGGAAGAGATCGGGCGCCGGCTTGCCGTGCTCGACCATCTGCGCGGTGTAGATCCGATCGCCAAAATGCGCCCGAAGATTGGTGACGTCGAGCGACAGCGAGACGCGATCGATGTCGCTCGATGAGGCCACGCAGACCGGCACGGCGAGCCCCGCGATCACCGCCCCTACCCCCGGGATCGGCTCGAGCGATGCGGCAAACCTCTCCAGCACGCGTGACTTCAATCCCGGCAGGAAGCTGTCCGGTAGCGACCTCCCGAGATCACGATAATGCTGCTCGATCGCCTTGGTGCTGCGTCCGAGAAACAACTCCAGCGCCTGCGCCTCGCTGAGCGCGAGACCGAACCCGGCCAGCTCTTCAGACAGGCAGCGGCAGCTCAAGAGCTCGCTGTCGACGAGCACGCCGTCGCAGTCGAAGATGATCAGATCGGGTTGTGGCCGGCCTTGGTGCATCCGCCCATTCGATCATATGCCCAACCTATGAGCAATAGCTCACAAAAATCAACCGAGGTTTAGGCCTGCGGGTCAATGCGCCACCTGCCGGTAGATCGCCGGCAGTGCCCCCGGCAACCGCTTGACGTTGCCGACGATGGCGTAGCCACCGCGTCCGAACAGCGTCGGAAAGTAGGATTGTGCCGTCGCGTCGATCGTCACTCCGAAGACCGCGATGCCGAGCCGGCGCGCCTCCTGCACGGATTTCCTGGTGTCTTCGACCGCAAAGCGCCCTTCATAGTGATCGACATCATTCGGCTTGCCGTCGGTGAGGACGAGCAGCAGCTTCTTGCGCTGGGGTTGGCGCGCCAGCTCGGCCGAGGCGTGGCGGACGGCCGCCCCGATCCGGGTGTAATAGCCGGGTTTGAGCGCGCCGATGCGGCGCTCGACGACTCCGCTCATCGGCTCGCCGAACGCCTTGATGGTCTCGATCCGCACCCAGGATCGCCGACGCGAGGTGAAGGTCAGGATGCTGTGGTGATCGCCGCAGGCCGACAGTCCGTGCGCGAGCACGAGCAGCGCCTCCTTCTCGACGTCGAGCACGCGATAGCCGTCGACCCAGGCGTCCGTCGAGAGCGAAACGTCGACCAGCAGCGTGACGGCGAGATCGTGCCCCTTCGGGCGCATCGCCATGTGGACGCGATCGAGACCACTGCTGCTGCCAGCGCGGAGGTCGCATCTCGCCCGCACGAGCGCATCGAGGTCGAGATCATGTCCGTCGGCCTGGGCACGCATCAATTCGCGGCGCGGCCGCAAGACCTCGAAGCGGCGGCGCACCTGGCGGACGTGCCGGCGCACGGTTTCATCAGGCGTCCAGCTCTCGCCTCGCTCGGAGGCCGCAGCGGCGAGCACGCGACAATGATCCGGCAGATAGGAGCTGCTGCGATAATCCCATTCGGGATAGGTCAGGTCCGCATTGAGCTGTGAGCCATCGAGGGCCTCCGGAGGCAGGTCGAGATCGAACTTGAACCGGCTCGCGGGCTTGCCGCTGCGGCGGCTGAGCGTGATCTCCTCGAGATCGTCGGCCGCCTTCTGCGCGTCCTCGTCCTCGCCGTCGTCGGCCGGACGATCGACATTGACCATCTCGGCCATCGCCAGGATCTTCTCGAAGCGGTTGAGCACGAAAGGATCGCGGCGGTTGGCGTTGTCCTCGCGCTCGCGGACGGCAAAGCGTTTGCGATCGTTCTCGGCCGCGGCCTCCGCGCCCGGCGCGCACTCGTCCTCGCCGGCATGCGCGGGCGAGAGATCGCGCGTCCAGCAATCCCCCCAGAGTGGGCATGGCAGGATCGAATGATAGCCCGGAGGCGCCTTGGCCGGTAGCGGACCCGTCCCCATCATCGCCGGCCACAACCTGCCCGCGGGTGCTTTGCCGGCTCCGAGCAAGGCCACCACGATCTGCTCGAGCTCCTGCTCGATGCGCGGCAAGGAACGGCGAGGCCGGGCCTCGGCAGTTGCCCCGGCGAGCCGGGCGTAATCGGCGACAAGGCCGGGAAACTGGGTGAGCACGAAGACCGCCGTCTCGCTCGCCCGGCGCAACACCAGAAGATCCCGCCGCAGCGGATCGGCCTCCGCGATCGTCTCGATCGGCGCCGCCGCGAACCATGCCGCAAGCCAGCGATAGAGCGATGCATTCAGCGCACGGTCGGGAAAGATTGCGATGCGATCGGGAAGGAAGATGGTTGCGGCATCGCGGCCCGGCTGCTCGAGCCGCTCGTCGCCAAGACCGATGCGCTGTCGCCAGCCGAGACGATGCCCGGATTTTCGGGCCCCCGCGCTCGCGATCTGCACGCCCGTCTCACCGCCGAGCGCACGGAACGTCACCGCGAGACGACCTCTCATCTCGGAAAGCGCAACGGCATGATCGTCATGAACGGGATAGCTCGCGGTGCCGCCGACCATCCGATGCCAGGCGCGGCCGACCGTCTCCTCCAGTTCGAGGAAGTCGAGCATGACGCACCCTCATCCGATGACGGCGCGGGCGACGTCGAGCAGCGCCGCCTTCACGTCGGCGTCGTCAGTCAGCGGCTCGATCATGCCGGCCAGCACGGCATCGGCGACCGGCGTGCCAGCGGCAATCAGGGTCGCGCAATAGACGACGAGCCGGGTCGAGACGCCCTCCTCCAGATCGTGGCCCCTGAGCGCGCGCAACCGGCCAGCCAGCGCGACGAGCGGCCGCACGCGCTCCGGCGACAGTCCGCTTTCGGCGGACACGACGGCGATCTCCTGCTCGGGCGGCAGGAAGCCGAATTCGATGGCAACGAAGCGCTGCCGCGTCGAGGGCTTCAGCGCCTTCAGCAGCGTCTGGTAGCCGGGATTGTAGGAGACGACGAGCATGAAGCTATTCGGCGCCACCAGTTCCTCGCCGGTACGCTCCAGCGGCAGGATGCGGCGATCATCGGTCAGGGGATGCAGCACTACGGTGACGTCCTTGCGCGCTTCCACGACCTCGTCGAGATAGCAGATGCCGCCCTCGCGCACGGCGCGCGTCAGCGGACCGTCGGTCCATACCGTGTCGCCGCCGCGGAGCAGATAGCGGCCAGTAAGATCGGCCGCGGTGAGATCGTCGTGGCAGGCGACGGTATGCAGCGGCAGTCCCAGCCGCGCCGCCATGTGCGCGACGAAGCGTGTCTTGCCGCAGCCGGTCGGCCCCTTGAGCAGAACCGGCAGACGCCGTCGCCAGGCATGCTCGAACAGCTCGCATTCGTTTCCGGATGGAACATAGGCCGGCAGCGCCGGCGCCGAGGTGACCGTGTGAAGGGCAGCTTTCATGATATCTCTCCGGACGTTCCAGGAAGTCTGGCGGCCGCGGCGAACCGCGGCCGCCAGTTGCGTTTACTCAGCCGGCTGCAGCGCGACGGGAATGGTCGCCTGCTTTTCGCGGCCGGGCACCAGCACGGCCCAGACGAACATCAGCGCGGAGATCGCGACGAACACACCGGAGCCGAGCCGGACCCAGTAGAACATCGCCAGCTGGTCCTGCACGTCCATGTAGCCTTGGCCGAGCACGCGCTGGAGATGGACCTGGACCACGCCGGCGAAGGTCAGCGCGAAGGTCATCACCATCATGGCGGTGCACATGATCCAGAAGCTGGTCATGGAGAGCCACTGGTTGTACGGCGCCCGTCCCTTCAGCTGCGGGATCGCATAGGCCATCACCGACAGGTTCAGCATCACATAGGCGCCGAAGAAGGCGAGATGGCCGTGCGCCGCGGTGACCTGGGTGCCGTGGGTGTAGTAGTTCACCGAGGACAGCGTGTGCAGGAAGCCCCAGACGCCGGCGCCGAGGAACGCCATCACCGAGCAGCCGACCGACCACAGCAGCGCGGCGCGGTTCGGATGCTTGCGGCCGGCCTTCCAGGTCATCTGCACCGTGAAGATCACCATGGTGAAGAAGGGTGCAACCTCGAGCGTGGAGAACAGCGAGCCGATCCACTGCCAGTAGCCGGGCGCGCCGATCCAGTAGAAGTGATGACCGGTGCCGAGAATCCCGGAGAAGAGCGCAAGGCCGATGATGACATAGAGCCATTTCTCCACGACCTCGCGGTCGATGCCGTTGAGCTTGATCATGAGATAGGCGAGCACAGAGGCCATGATCAGCTCCCAGACGCCTTCGACCCAGAGATGGACGACGTACCACCAGTACATCTTGTCGACCGCGAGGTTCGCGGGGTTGTAGAAGGCGAACAGGAAGAAGATCGCGACGCCCCACAGGCCGAACAGGAGGATGTTGGTGACCGTGGTCTTGCGGCCCTTGAGCGCCGTCATCGTGACGTTGAACAGGAACATCAGGCAGACGACGACGATGCCGACCTTGATGATGAAGGGCTGTTCGAGGAATTCGCGGCCCTCATGGTAGTGGAAGAGATATCCGACCACGGCCACGCCTGCCGCGCCAAAAAACATCCAGAACTGGATTTTCGCCAGCAGCGGGCTGTACAACTCGGTCTCAGTTTCCTCAGGCAACAGGAAGTAGGTCGCGCCCATGAAGCCGATCAGCGACCATACGATCAGCGCGTTGGTGTGGATCATCCTGACGATGTTGAACGGCAGGAGGGTCGACAGGGTGTTGGGCAGGACGTAGATGGTTCCGGCGAGCAGGCCGAACAGGACCTGGGCCAGGAACAGGGTCAGCGCGCCGTAGAAATACAGCATCGCGACTTTCTGGGTCTGATATTTCATCTCGGGTTCTCTCTGTATTGAAGAGGATGCGGCGTGCTCAACCGGCCTTGTTCGGCGGCCAGTCCTGGCGCTTGATCGTGCTCACCCATTGCAGGAAGTCGGCGAGATCGTTGAGCTCCTGGTCGGTGAGGTTGAACTGCGGCATCTGCCGGCGGCCTTCCGCGCCCGACGGCTGGGACTGCATCCAGGCCTTCAGCGTCTCGCGCGCAGCGGTCGGGTCTTCCTTGCCGCCCCAGCGGTCCCAGACATTGCCGACTTCGGGCGCGAAATAGGCGCCCTCGCCCAGCAGGGTGTGGCAGTTGATGCAGGAGTTCTTTTCCCAGACATGCTTGCCGCGGGCGACCGACGACGTCAGCATCGTCGCGTCCGTGGAAGTCGTGGCCATGTAGTAATGGCTGTGCGCCGTCAGCCCTATGAAGATGGCGAAGAAGAAGGCCGAGCCGCCGTAGAAGACATTTCGAGCGGCCGACTTGGTCAGGCGTTCAGCCATTGCCAATCCTTTCCCGTTTGATTCCTGAAGAAATGCGATGGTGTGATTTATTGCCGCTTTGCCCCGCGCGTTCTTTGTCAGGGCGCAATGAGCGCGTCAGATCAGGGCGACGACGGCCGAGGCGAGCCACGCAAGCAGCAGAACGATCAGGATCCAGGTTCCGACCAGACCGCGCCAGAGCGCGGGCGCGGCGCGAAGATCCATGAAGTCGAGCGCGAGTCGGCGGCCCTTGAGCGCGGCGAAGGCGAGCAGCAGAGCATTGCCGAGCAGCGCCCGCGGCACCAGCGGCGGCACCAGGATGGTCGCAAGCGCGAGGCCGATCAGCACGATCCAGGTGATGTCGATACGATCCGGCATCGTCATTTCACCAGATAGACAATCGGAAACATGACGATCCAGACCAGATCGACCATGTGCCAGAAGGCCGTTCCCGTCTCGACGCCCAGTATCCCGGCGCGGCGGCACACCACGGCGAGGATGACGATGCCGAGACCGACATGCAGAAGATGAAAGCCGGTCAAAAGGAAGTAGAGCGTGAAGAACGGGCTGGTTTCGAGCCCGACGCCTCGTCCAATTTCTTCCGCATATTCGGCGAGCTTGATCGCGATGAAGAGACCGCCGAGCGCCATCGCGCCGAAAATCCAGGATCGCGCCACCGGCCGCTCCCCTGCACGCGCCGCCTTCGTCGCTCTTGCCGCCGCCCAGCCGCTGGTGACCAGCACGAGGGTATTGAGGCCGGCGAGATTCGAATCGAGTGCTGACTGCCCCGCCGCGAACATCGCGGGGTGGATCGCGCGCGCGACCGAGAAGGCGCCGAGGAACAAGCCGAAGGCGACGAGTTCGCTGAAGATCAGCACCCAGATCATGGGATCACCGGGGAGATCTTCCAGGATTCCCCAGCCGGTTTCCTGTTGTTCGCACTCGGCGGTCGACATCGTCTTTCCGGATCAGGACACCGGTCAGACTTAGCCCGGCTGCTCCGTTCCGAGTTTGTCGCCGGACAAACTGGAGAGCTACCGCGCGCTTGTTTGCGCCGACGCAACGTCCGGCCGGCCGGATCGCGGTACGAAATTGGCTCAGGGTTCCACTGAGCTGCGAACGTTCAAATGAGTGATGCACAAATCGGGCTGATGACCGCGACCCCAATCATTATCGCCTTCGCCATCGCTCTGCGGCGCATGGGCGTGCTGTCGACGGTGGCGACCGTATCGGCGGTCAGCCTCTCCCTCGCGATCGCAACAGTGTTGTTCACGACGCAGTAAAGAAGCCCGGATGGAGCGATAGCGCAATCCCGGCTCCGCAGCGTTACCGCCGCTGGTTATACACGTCGATGCACACTGCTCCCAGCAGCACCAGGCCCTTGATCACCTGCTGATAATCGATGCCGATGCCGAGGATGGACATGCCGTTGTTCATCACGCCCATGATCATGGCGCCGACGACGGCACCGCCGACCCGCCCTACCCCGCCATAGGCCGAGGCGCCGCCGATGAAGCAGGCGGCGATGACGTCGAGCTCGAAGCCGAGACCGGCCTTCGGCGTCGCGGTGTTGAGGCGCGCGGCGAAGACGAGGCCGGCGAGCGCGGCGAGCACGCCCATGTTGACGAAGGTCAGGAAAGTCAGCCGCTCGGTCTTGATGCCCGACAGGCTTGCCGCCTTGGCGTTGCCGCCGACCGCGTAGATCTGCCGGCCGATCACGGTGCGACGGGTGACGAAGCCGTAGAGCGCGATCAGCGCGGTCATGATCACCAGCACGTTGGGCAGGCCGCGATGCGAGGCAATCAGATAGGTGAAATAGAGCACGGCGCAGGCCAGCAGGATGCTCTTTCCGAGGAAGAACGCGTAGGGCTCGACCTCAATGCCGTGCGACTGCTCGCGCGACCTCCCCTTGGCGCCGGCGTAGACGAGCCCGAGCGCGAGCACGGCGCCGATCAGCATGGACGTCGGATGCAGCGTGCCGGCCTCGGGCAGCAGTTCCGGAATGAAGCCGGACGACAATTTCTGGAAGGTCGGCGGGAACGGGCCGAGCGACTGCCCCTGCAACACCGCAAGCGCGAGCCCCTTGAACACCAGCATGCCCGCAAGCGTGACGATGAAGGACGGGATCTTGAAATAGGCCACCCAATAGCCCTGTGCGGCGCCGATCGCGGCACCAACCAGGAGGCAGGCGATGAAGGCGAACGTATAGTCGACCTTCCAGGTCACCATCAGCACCGCGGCGACGGCGCCGATGAAGCCTGCAACCGAGCCGACCGAGAGGTCGATATGGCCGGTGACGATCACCAGGAGCATGCCGAGCGCCATGATGACGATGTAGCTGTTCTGCAGCACCAGATTGGTGAGGTTGAGCGGCTGCAGCAGCGTGCCGCCGGTCACGACCTGGAAGAACAGCATGATCGCGATCAGCGACATCAGCATGCCGTAATTGCGCAGATTGTTCTTGATGAAGCTGCCGTGCCGGCGCTCCTCGGGCAGCGACACCGTCTTGTCGGTCATGGCTGCGATCCTCCCGTCTCCGCGGCCGCGGGCGCGGCGTTCCCGATGCTTCGTTCGTTGCGCATGATGGCGCGCATGATCTTCTCCTGCGTCGCGTCCGCGCCCTTGAACTCGCCAACGAAGGCGCCGTCATTCATGACGCAGATGCGGTCGCAGATGCCCAGCAGCTCGGGCATCTCCGAGGAGATCACCACGACGCCGCGGCCGGCTTCCGCCAGCTCGTTGATGATACAGTAAATCTCGTATTTGGCACCGACGTCGATGCCGCGCGTCGGCTCGTCCAGGATCAACACCTTGGGGTCGGTCATCAGCCATTTCGACAGCACGACCTTCTGCTGGTTGCCGCCGGAGAGCTGGCCGGCCTCCTGGTAGACGTCGGAGCAGCGGATCCGCATCCGGTTGCGGTAGTCGCTGGCGACCTTCAGCTCCGCGATATCGTCGATCACCCGCCCCGGCGCGACTTGGTCGAGGCTCGCCAGCGTGATGTTCTTGCGAACGTCGTCGGCGAGGATCAGGCCGAGTTGCTTGCGGTCCTCGGTGACATAGGCAAGGCCGGCGTCGATCGCGGCCGCGACGCTCGGGAGCGCGATTTCATGGCCTTCGAGCCGAATGCTGCCGCTGATATTTGTACCCCAGGAGTGACCGAACAGGCTCATGGCGAATTCGGTGCGCCCTGCACCCATCAGGCCGGCGATGCCGACAACCTCGCCGCGCCTGACGCTGAAATTGACGTTCTTGATCACCTGCCGTTCGGCATGAATGGGGTGGTAGACCGACCAGTTCTCAACGGCAAGGACGGGGTCGCCGATCTTCGTGTTGCGCTCCGGGAAGCGGTGCGCGAGATCACGATTGACCATGCTGCGGATGATGCGGTCTTCCTGGATCGGCTCGGCGTGACAGTCGATGCTGTCGACGGTGCGGCCGTCGCGCAGCACCGTGATGTGGTCGGCGACCTTGGCGACCTCGTTCAGCTTGTGCGAGATCAGGATCGAGCCGATGCCCTGCTCGCGGAAGGCCATCAGACGTTCCAGCAGCGCGGCACTGTCGGCCTCGTTGAGGCTCGCGGTCGGCTCGTCCAGGATCAGCATCCGCACCCGCTTGGACAATGCCTTGGCGATCTCGACCAGCTGCTGCTTGCCGACGCCGAGATCGGTAATCAGCGTGTCCGGCGATTCCTTGAGGCCGACCTGCGCGAGGAGCTCCCGCGTGCGCCGGTAGACCTCGTCGCGGTCGATTACCCCCAGCTTCGACGGCGGATGCGACAGGAAGATGTTCTCCGCGATCGACATCAGCGGAATCAGCGCCAGCTCCTGGTGAATGATGATGATGCCGAGCGCCTCGGAATCGTTGATGTCGCGAAAGCGCCGCTCCTCGCCCTCGAAGACGATGGTGCCCTCGTAGCTGCCTGCGGGATAGACCCCGCTCAGCACCTTCATCAGCGTCGACTTGCCGGCGCCGTTCTCGCCGACAAGGGCGTGGATCTGCCCGGCGTGAACGGAGAAGTTGACGTCGCGCAGCGCCTGCACACCGGCAAAGCTCTTGCTGACGTTGCGCATCTCCAGCATTGCGGTCATGGCATCGTGTCCCTAAATCGCCGTCGTTCCGGGACGCCCGAAGGGCGAACCCGGAACCTCGAGATTCCGGGTTCGATGCTTCGCATCGCCCCGGAATGACGGAGCAAGAATCTACTGGAACTGCGACTTCTTGTAGTAGCCGCTGTCGACCAGCACCTTCTCCCAATTGTCCTTGTAGACCACCACCGGCTTGAGCAGATAGGACGGCACGGTCTTGACGCCGTTCTCGTAGGTCTTGGTATCGTTGACGGTGACCTGCTTGCCGGCGAGCGCGGCGTCGACCATGTCGGCAGTCACCTTGGCGAGATCGCGGGTGTCCTTGAAGATGGTCGAGTACTGGTCGCCGCGCAGCATCGCCTTGATCGATGGCACCTCGGCGTCCTGACCCGAAATGATCGGCATCGGCTGATCGGCGCTGCCATAGCCGACGCCCTTCAACGAGGAAATGATGCCGATCGAGAGTCCGTCATAGGGCGACAGCACAGCGTTGACCTTCTTGTTGCCGTAGTAGGCGCTGAGCAGATTGTCCATGCGGGCCTGCGCTGTGGCACCGTCCCAACGCAACGTCGCGACCTTGTCCATGCCCATCTGGCCCGAGGCGACGACGAGCTTGCCGCTATCGATGTAGGGCTTCAGCACGCTCATCGCGCCGTTGTAGAAGAAGTAGGCGTTGTTGTCGTCGGGCGAGCCGCCGAACAGCTCGATGTTGAACGGCCCCTTGCCGTCCTTCAGGCCGAGGCCTTTTTCGATCGACTGCGCCTGGAGCACGCCGACCTGGAAGTTGTCGAAGGTCGCGTAGTAGTCGACATTCGGCGTGCCGCGGATCAGCCGGTCATAGGCGATCACGGTGATCCCCTTGGCCTTGGCCTGCTTGAGCACGTCGGACAGCGTGGTGCCGTCGATCGCAGCGATCACCAGGGCCTTCGCGCCCTTGGTCACCATGTTCTCGACCTGCGAGAGCTGGTTCGGGATGTCGTCTTCGGCATATTGCAGGTCGGTGTTGTAACCGCGCTCCTTCAGTACCTTGACCATGTTGTTGCCGTCGTCGATCCAGCGCGCCGACGATTTGGTCGGCATCGCGATGCCGACGGTCGCCTTGTTCTGGGCGGAGGCGGTGAGGCCCGAGGCCATCGTCGCAACGCCCGCCAGCGCCAGCGCGAGGAATGTGATCTTCAGTTTCGGCATGTTTCACTCCCTTGGGTGTCAGACTGTTTCTTCGTGTCGTCGCGAACGTGGTCGTGGGCTGCTTCGGGTCTCCTATGCGAGCTTGACGTCCGGCTCCGTGCGACCGCGCGCGGATGCCTCCAGCAGAAAAGTGCAACCGGCCAGCGGATCGGCGGCACGTGCCGCCGCCTCCATATCCTGCCAGGCCGAGGTGACGAGAAGGCGCGACAGATCTGCGCCGACGAAAGCGGGACAACTCGCCTGTCTTGCCGGCACGCTCAATGAGCGCAGACGCTCGCCTTGCGGCGAATAGACATCGATCCGGCTCGCACCCCAGCAGGCATTCCATATCCTTCCATCGGCGTCGCACACCGAACCGTCGAGGCCGCCGATGCCGGTGTGGCGCAACAGCACCTCCGGCTCGCCGCGCGGCAGGCCAGTCGAGGGATTGAGCGGCACCGCATAGAGCACCGCGCGCGCGGTGTCGGCGAAGTAGCCGATCGCGCCATCCGGCGAGAAACAGATCGAGTTGGGAATGCTGATGCGGGGAAACAGCAGCGAGATCTTGCCGCGATGAAACGCGTAGATCGCGCCTGCCCCTGCTTCCGCCTCGCGGCCCATAGTGCCGATCCAGAACGTGCCGGACTGATGCACGCGGGCATCGTTGGAGCGGGTCGTGGGATTGTCGGCTTCGAGCGGACAAAGCAACGTCATCGCGCCGTCGGCAAGCTTGCGGATGTAGAGCCCGTCCTCGGCGACGATCAACTGCCGTTCGGCATCGATACGCCCGAGCGCACTTGCCATCCGGCCGAGCGCATGGACGCGGATGCTGCCGCTGCTCAAGTGCGCCTCGAACAGCCGTCCCTCGCGGATGTCGAACCACCAGGCGGTATCGGTGGTCATGTCATACGTCGGGCCTTCGCCGAGATGGCAAGGATCGTCCGAGAGAACGGAGGTGGGCACCTTCTCCATTACGGCGTCCTCACTGCAAAGCGATAAACCGTGTGATGGCGATAGACCTGGCCGGGATCGAGGCGCGGGCTCGGAAAATCCGGCCGGTTCGGCGCGTCAGGCCAGATGTGCGGCTCCAGGCACACGGCGTCCGACTGACGGATCAGCTTGCCGCCCTTGCCCGAGATCGTGCCATCGAGATAGTTGCCGGAATAGACCTGAAGTCCGGGCTGATCGGTAAACAACTCCATGATGCGCCCCGAGCGCGGCGCCTCCAGCCGGGCCGCAAGCGCGAGCTTGCCGTCGCGGCCGAGGCAATACGTGTGGTCATAGCCCCTGCCGTTGCGCAATTGCTGATCGCTCTCACGGATACGCTCGCCGACCGGCCGCGGCTCGCGGAAGTCGAACGGCGTGCCGGCCACCGGGCGTGGCGACTCCGGCAGCGGAATAGCAGTGGGATCGGTCGCGAGGAAATGCTCGGCGGCGACGGTCAGCTTGTGGTCGAGAATGGGCGTGCCCGATATGGCACCTTCCAGATTGAAGAAGCTGTGGTTGGTCAAGTTGACGATGGTCGGCCGGTCTGTCCGCGCCTCCATGGTCAGCGACAGTTCGGCCGGGCCGGTGACGCGATAGGTCAGGCGGACATCGAGCCTGCCGGGATAGTTCTCCTCCCCGTGCGGGCTGACATAGGTCAGCGTCACCGCGGGCGCGGCGCCGTCGTCGATCTCGGCGATCTCCCAGAGTTTGCGGTCGAAACCGTCGAGACCGCCGTGCAGCGCATTGGGGCCGTTGTTGACGGCAAGCTGCACCGTCTCGCCGTCGAGCGAGAACTGTCCCTTGGCAATGCGGTTGGCGTAGCGGCCGACGGTCGCGCCGAAAAACTTTCGTTCGGCGAGATAGCCGGAGAACGCGTCGTAACCGAGTACGACATCGTCGTATCCGCCCTTGGCGTCCGGCGCAATCAGCGCCTGGATCACCGCGCCATGGCTGATGATCCGCGCCTCGAAGCCGCCCTCCCCGCGTAGCACGATGCGTTCGACCTTGCGGCCGTCCGGCAGCGTCCCGAAGACGTCTCTTGTGATTCTTGATGCGGCCATGTTCAGTCCACAAACGGCTCCACGATCGTGCGCTTGGCGAGCAGGAAGGCGTCGGCGACAAGGCGAAGCGGCGTCAGATCGACGTCGCTTGCACCGGTCGCCGCGAGCTCGACGAAACGCCGGTAGAGTCCGCGATATTCCTCGTCGGGCGCCTCGGCAAGCACCTTGCCGTCGACGGCCATGCGCGCCCCACCGCTGGACAGCGTCATCCGGCCCTGATCGGTGTCGACGATGATATCCCAGCTCTGCGGCCCGGTCTGGCGAAAGTCGAACTCGGCAGTCACAGGCAGACCGCCAAGATCCGTCAGTGTCAGGTTCGCGGCGATCGGCGCTTGGCAATTGGCGGGAAAGGCCAGTTCGGCCGCGGTGACGAACACTGGCTTGGGCAGGATCCTGGTCAGGATCGACAACGCGTTGATGCCGGGGTCGAACACGCCAAGACCGCCTGGTTCCCAGATCCAGCCCTGACCGGGATGCCAGACGCGGACGTCCTCCTTCCAGCTGATGTGTACCGAGGCGATGCGGCGCCCGGCGAGCCATTGCCGCGCCGGCTCGACCGCCGGCGCATGGCGCGAATGCCAAGTTGCAAACAGCGTTCGCTTTGCCTCCGCCGCCATCTCGATCAGCGGATCGAGCTCGGCCACGCCGGTGCCGGGTGGTTTCTCCAGCATGACATGCTTGCCGGCGGCGAGCGCGGCTGCAGCCTGGGCCCGGCGCACCTGCGGCGGCGTGCAGAGCGACACGGCATCGATCGGCGGCCCCTTCTCCAGCAGTTCCTCGATGGTGGCGAAGTGCGGCAGCTCCGGCAGCGAGGCGTTACGGCTGGCAATCGCCGCCAGCGTCGCGCCCGGAACGGCGGCGATTGCGCCAACATGCTGGTCACGCGCGATCTTGCCAAAGCCGACGATAGCGATGCGAAGTTCCGTCACGATCTCTCTCCAGATTCGACCGATGGCAACGTCTCGGCCGGTGCGGTCTCGATGACGGTGCCCTCATGGCGGTGCATGCCGTTGTGAATGACGAAGACCATCGCCTCCGAGGCAGCCTCCGCATCGCCCGCCGCGATCGCATCGACGATCTTCTGGTGCCAGAGCAGCACGGTGTCGCGGTCCTCCGGCTCGACCGGGGCGCTGAGCAGGAACGAGGCTCGCAGAGCCGCCTCGATGACGTGGCCGATCGAGCGCATGAACAGATTGCCGGAGGCGCGCGCCACGGCGACGTGAAGCGCGAGATCGGCATCGGCAAAGCCGACCGAGTCGGACGCTTCAAGCCGCATGCGTTCCATGCTGCGCCGAAGCTCGGCGAGATCCTCCTCCGACCGCTGCGTGGCCGCCAGCATCGCCGCGCGCGGCTCGACCGCGAGACGGATCTCGGCGAGATCGTTGAGGAAGCGCTTGTCGATGCCGGCGTCGAGGTGCCAAGCCAGCACATCCGCGTCGAACATGTTCCAGGCGCCGCGCTCGCGCACGACGGTACCGACCCGCGCCTTGGTCGTGAGCAGGCCCTTGGCGACCAGCGTCTTCACGCTCTCCCGCAGCACCGGCCGCGACACGCCGAACATCGCGATCATCTCGGCATCGCCGGGAAGCCGCGTGCCCTCCGCATAGCGGCCGGCGATGATGTCGACGCCGATCGAACGGGCCACTTCGGCATGGTTGGAATGGGCCCGCCGCGTCGGGATGACGACGATCCGCGAGGTCATGAGGCAACTCCCATGCTCTTCGCCACGGGCCTGCGCGCCAGCGCAACCAACCCCTGTTGCAAGGCGATGAAGGCGAACAACAGCACGCCGGTCGCGATCTTGGTCCACCAGCTCGACAGTGTGCCGTCGAAATTGATGTAGGTCTGGATCAGGCCCTGGATCAGCACGCCCAGGAAGGTGCCGATCACCGAGCCCTGCCCGCCCGTGAGCAGCGTCCCGCCGATCACGGCGGCGGCGATGCCGTCGAGCTCGACACCGACGGCAGAGAGCGAATAGCCGGCGCTGGTGTAGAAGGAGAAGACGATGCCGGCGATGCCTGCGAGCAGGCTCGACAGCATGTAGATCTTGATCGTCATCTTGCCGACGGCAACGCCCATCAGGCTCGCGGTCGCCCGGCTGCCGCCGAGCGCATAGACGTTGGCGCCGAACCGCGTGAGATGCAGCAGCAAGGCACCGCCGACAACGATCACCAGCATGATGATCGCAATCGCCGTCAACCGCCCGCCGCCCGGCATCCGCAGCGCGAAGTCGGAGATCGTCGAATAGACAGGTGCGGCGATCGGGACAGATTCAGTGGAGAGCAGGAAGCTCGCGCCGCGCGCCAGGAACATGCCGGCCAGCGTCACGATGAAGGGTGGCAAATCGAAGACATGGATCACGGTGCCCATCGCCGCGCCAAAGGCTGCCGAGAGCGCGAGGATGGCGACGAAGGCGACCAGCGGCGGCACGCCCCAGCGCTCGATCGCAAGCGCAACGAACACGGTGGTGAAGCCGATCACCGAGCCGACGGAGAGATCGATTCCGCCGGAGATGATCACAAATGTCATGCCGGTCGCAACGATGCCGAGGAAGGCGTTGTCGGTGAGGAGATTCCCGACCACGCGCGTGGAGGCGATATTGGGAAACTGCACGGCGCAGAGCGCGAAGCCCGCAACGAGCACGGTGGCGGTGATGAGGACTGGCGGCAAGCCTTTCATGCTTTTGCCCTCCGCAGCCGCGCAGCGATTCCGGCAAGGCCGGACAGTTTCGGCGATTGCAATAGCAGCACTGCGAGCACCACCACCGCCTTGACCAGCAGGTTGAACTCCGGAGGATAGCCTGACAACAGGATCCCGGTGTTCATGGTCTGGATGATCAACGCGCCGAGCACCGCGAGGACGAGGCTGAAGCGGCCGCCGAACAGCGAGGTGCCGCCGATCACCACGGCGAGAATGGCGTCGAGCTCCAGCCAGAGGCCGGCATTGTTGGCATCGGCGCCCATGATGTCGGCGGCCGCGATCACGCCGGCGAGCGCCGCGCAGATGCCGCACCAGACGTAGACCGCCAAAATCATTGCGCGCGTGCCGACGCCGGCAAGCTCGCTTGCCCGCGCATTGCCGCCGGTCGCCTCGATCAGGAGGCCGAGCGCCGAGCCGCGTACGACCGCGCCGGTGAGGATGAGCATCCCGAGGGCAATCGCAACCGGCACCGGCAGGCCCAGAATGGCGCCATTGCCGAGCCAGACCAGATCCGGCGAGGAAAAAGTTACGATGCGCCCCTCCGTGATGAGCTGGGCGACGCCGCGACCGGCCACCATCAGGATCAGCGTCGCCACGATCGGTTGCATGCCGAGCACGGCGACGAGAAATCCGTTCCACAATCCGCAGACGAGGCCCGCCCCAAGCGCGGCGACCAGCACCACCGGCAAGCTGTGGCCATCGGCGAGGCTCGCGGCGATCGCTCCCGAGATTGCCATGACCGCACCGACCGACAGATCGATGCCGCGCATCGCAATCACCAGCACCATGCCGAGTGAGAGCAGCGCCACCGGCGTGCCGCGGTTGAGCACGTCGATCAGGCTGCCGAACAGACGGCCGTCCTGGAGGCGCAGGTCGAAGAATTGCGGGGATACCATACGATCGGCCGCGAGGATGACGATCAGCGCCAGGATCTGGGCAAGGCCGCGGCGCGGCAACAGCGCGGTCATGCCCGGCCCTCATGCACGGTCGCGGCGCCATCGGCGGCGATCGCCGCGAGAATGTTGCCGACGTCGATCGCCTCGCCCGCGAGCTCCTCGACATGGGCACGGTCACGCAGCACCACCACGCGGTCGGAATAGGTCACGATCTCGTCGAGCTCGGAGGAGATCACGAGCAGCGAAAGCCCATCGTCACAGAGTTCGCGGATCAGGCGGATGATCTCGGCATGCGCGCCGACGTCGATGCCCCGCGTCGGCTCGTCCAGCACGAGCAGCCGCGGCGAGGTCGCGAGCCAGCGCGCCAGCAATACTTTCTGCTGATTGCCGCCGGACAACAGACCGACGGGGCGCTCGGGATCGGCCGGGCGGATGTCGAGCATCCTGACGTAGCGGTGCGCGATCTCGTCCTGCTCGCGGCGTGACAATGGCCGATGCAGGCCGCGCTTGGCCTGAAGCGCGAGCACGATGTTCTCGCGCACGCTGAGCTCGGCGACGATGCCGTCTGTCTTGCGCTCTTCCGGGCAGTAGCCGAAGCCAAGGCGGACGCCGTCGCGCGGCGAGTGTAGCCGTACGGCTGCGCCCTCCACCCTCGCCTGCCCGCGGTCGGCGCGCTCGGCACCGAACACCAGGCGCGCCGTCTCGGTACGGCCCGAGCCGAGCAGGCCTGCAAGGCCAACGACCTCGCCATGGCGCAGCTCGAGATTGAACGGCGCGACATAGCCGGCCCTGCCGTAACCTTCGAAGCTCGCGCAGATCTCGCGCGCCATATGCTCGCTGGCAGAAGCCCGCGTGCCGGTGGTCTCCGCAAGCTCGCGGCCGAGCATCATCCGGATCAGGTCGAGCCGCGGCAGCGAGGCGGTCTCGCGCTCGCCGACCAGGCGGCCGTTCCGCAGCACCGTGATGCGGTCGGAGATCTCGTAGACCTGATCGAGGAAGTGGCTGACGAAGACGATGCCGATGCCGCGCTGGGCGAGCTGACGCATGATGCCAAAGAGGATCTCGACTTCGTGTCGGTCGAGACTCGCGGTCGGCTCGTCCAGGATCAGCACGCGCGCCGAGAGATCGACGGCGCGAGCGATCGCGGTGACGTGCTGGATGGCAACCGAATAGTTGCGGAGCGGCGCGGCGACGTCGATATCGAGACCGAAATCCGCAAGCAGCGCCTTGGCGCGGCGGCGCATCTCGCCTTCACGCACGATGCCGAAGCGCATTGGCTGGCGGTCGAGAAACAGGTTCTGTGCTACCGACAGGTTCGGCAGCAGGTTGACCTCCTGGTAGACGGTGGCGATGCCGGCCCCAAGCGCCGCCTTGGCCGAACGCGGCGCGACCTCTTCGCCGCCGAGCCTGACGATACCGACATCGCGTGGGAACACGCCGGTGATCACCTTGATCAGCGTGGACTTGCCGGCGCCGTTCTCGCCGAGCAACGCATGGACCTCGCCGGCGCGCAGCGTGAAGTCGACCTGCTGCAAGGCACGCACGGCGCCAAAGCTCTTGCTGATCCCGCGCACCTCAAGGAGCGGCGGAGCAGGATCCGGGCTGTTTTCCATCGCGACGTCACTCCCACCGGCGTCCGCTGATGATGCGGACGCCCAGCCTATTCGTTCGCGCAGCGGTTTCGAAGGGTGCCGGACCGCTGGAAGCAGTCCGGCGTGTTGCCCGCCTCAGTAACCAAGGCCCTTCTTGCTGTCGTAGATCTTCTGCGGATCGTCGGCGGCGGTATAGAGCCTGGACTCGGTCTGGATCCATTTCGGCGGAACCGTGCCCTTCTCCTTGAACGCCGCGACGGCATCGAGCGCAGGGCCCGCCATGTTCGGCGTCAGCTCGACCGTGGCATTGGCCTCGCCCGCGGCCATCGCCTTGAAGATGTCGGGCACGGCGTCGATCGAGACGGTGAGAATCTCCTTGCCGGGCTTGAGGCCGGCCTCTTTCATCGCCTGGATCGCGCCGACCATCATGTCGTCGTTGTGCGCGTAAACCGCGCAGATCGACTTGCCGCCGCCTTCGGCCTTGATGAAGCTCTCCATCACCTCCTTGCCCTTGGCGCGGGTGAAATCGCCGGTCTGGCTGCGCACCACCTTCAGGTTCGCATGCTTGGCAATGGCGGTGTCGAACCCCTTCTTGCGATTGGTGGCGACGCTGGCGCCGACCGTACCTTGCAGCTCGACGATGTTGCAGGGCTTGCTACCGACGGTCTTGGCGAGCCAATCGCCGGCGACCTCGCCTTCATGCACGCTGTCCGAGGTGACGGCGGTGAGATAGAGTTCCTTGCCGGAAGGATCGATATCGCGGTCAAGCAGCACGACCGGAATCTTCGCCTCCTTGGCTTCCTTCAGCACCGAATCCCAGCCGGTCGAGACGACGGGCGCAAGGAAGATCGCATCGACGTTCTGCGCGATAAAGGAGCGGATCGCCTTGATCTGGTTCTCCTGCTTCTGCTGCGCGTCGGCGATCTTGAAATTGACCTTCCGCTTGGCTGCTTCCTGCTTGGAGACCGAAGTCTCGGCCGCACGCCAGCCGGACTCCGATCCGATCTGCGAGAAGCCGATGGTGAGCTGACCGGCATTGGCCGGCAGCGCGAGCAGCAACGCGGCCGTGGCGCTGGCCGCAAAGAGGGCTTTGAGGATCATCAGGCGTATCTCCCAAGATATTTACCGGGGCACCAATTGGTATCGTGGCACCCGCAGGCCGGCCTTTGAGCCGGCGGAAGGCACTATTTCATGGAAGATTGGTTCCGACTAGTCATATTATTTTACTATTCGCGAAAAACACGATTTGGCAGGCTGGCCGTTCCATGACACACGGAGAGCGATTTTGTTCCGAAGATGCAACGCTGAGATGAAGGAATTAATGGGAGCTGCGATGGCGGCGGTGCGCTTCCTCGTACTTACGGGGCTGCGACGAGATTCGTTCGCACCGAGAAGGCTCGGCTGAGGGACTCTCTCCACGCAAAAGGTAGAAGACAAAAGCCCGCACCTCTCCTCCGCGTCATTGCGAGCGCAGCGAAGCAATCCAGAATCCGTCCGCGGAAAGACTCTGGGTTGCTTCGCCGCGCTCGCAATGACGGTGTGGAGAGCTCTGCGTGTCTCGACCATATCGACTCGTGGTGAGTCCCCCTCACACGGGTCGCATCTTCAATACAATCCGGCCTCTCCCGTGAGCGGGAAGCGGCGAAGGCCAGCGAGCTAAATCAGCTTCCGTTGCGCCAGGTTCTTCATCAGCGCACTGAAGCCGAAGGTCCAGGGCTCGCACTCGTCGCTGGTGCGCATGCGATTGACGAGCTTGCCGAGCTCCGGCGCTGAGATCGTGACGATGTCGTCGCGCTTATGGGTGAAGCCCTGCCCTGGGGCATCGCGGTCCTTGACCGGCGCGAACATCGTGCCGAGGAACAGCACGAAGCCATCAGGGTATTGATGGATCTTGCCGATCGTCTGCGCCACGAGGTCGGTCGGATCGCGGCTGATCTTGCTGATCGAGGAATGGCCGTCGAGAACGAAGCCGTCCGTACCCTTCACGTTCAGGCTGATGTCGAGCTTGCGCGCGTCGTCGAGCGTGAAGGTGTCGTCGAACAGGCGCAGCAGCGGGCCGATCGAGCAGGACGCGTTGTTGTCCTTGGCCTTCGACAGCAACAGCGCCGAGCGTCCCTCGAAGTCGCGCAGATTCACGTCATTGCCGAGCGATCCGCCGACGATCTTGCCGCGGCTGGAGATGAACAGCACGAGTTCGGGCTCGGGATTGTTCCAGGTCGACTTCGGGTGAAGGCCGGCATCCATGCCGGTGCCGACCGAGGACAGGGTCGGCGCCTTGGTGAAGACTTCAGCGTCGGGGCCGATGCCGACCTCGAGGTACTGGCTCCAGGCGTTCTGCTCGATCAGCACCTGCTTGAGGTGCATCGCCTGGTCCGAGCCCGGCTTGAGCTTTGACAAATCGTCGCCGATCAGCCGCGTCACCTCTTTGCGGATCGCCTCGGCCGAAGCCGGATTTCCCTTGGCCCGCTCCTCGATGACGCGCTCCAGCATCGAGATGGCAAAGGTAACGCCCGCAGCCTTCAATGTCTGGAGATCGACCGGCGCAAGCAACCAAGGCTTTTTCGGATCACGCCCGTCGGGCGCCGTGTTGGCAACGATTGCTTCGAGATCGCCGATGCGTTCACCCCTGGTCGAGCTGAGCGCCTTGGCGGGATTGTCTTCCTCGCAGAGCGCGCTGACGGTCGGAAATTTCGCGGTGACGTCGAACACGCCGTCGGCGCGCACGGCGACCACGGCCGGACCGTTGACCTGCGGCAGCCAGACACGGCCGGCCAACGTTCCCCGCGTGCCGTCCTCGGGGAGAAGGTCCTTCACAGTCAATGTCATCATGGCCGGCGTCCTCGCTGTTTCTCGGACCGGCCGCGCTCGAAGACGACCGATCACGTTGGCGAAGACCAATAAACGTCTGGCCGGGGAAGTCCAGAGCGGCCGCGAAGAGCCGCTATGCCCCTGCCCGCGCCTTTCGCGCCGCGATCTGCTGCAGCGCCCAACGCGCATTCTTGCGGACATCGGGATCGGGATCGTCGGCGATGACGGCCAGGAACGCTTCACCGTCAGCATGGGCGATCTCGCCGAGCGCGGCGGCCGCCTCTTTCCGCAAATTCGCCTGATCGTGGTTGACGCAATTGCCGATCGGACGCACAGCGCGTTCGATCTTCATCTTTCCGAGGCTGCGGATCGCCTTCAGCCGCACCTGCCAGAACTCGTCGCCGAGGCAGGCGACCAGTTGGTCGGCTGCGATCGCGCCATTGACGTTGAGACCGAGCGTTTCAGCCGCCATCTCGCGGACCATCCAGTCGGCATCCTTCAGTGCGCGCGTGATCGTCTCGGCCGCCGGCTTCATCTGGGAGAAGGCCAGCGCGCTCACGGCGGCACGGCGGACATGGGCATCGGGATCGTTGATCAGCGCGGTCAGCGCGGGAATGGATTCTTCGAGCTTCAGGAAGCCGATCACGCCGATCGCCTGCACGCGCACGGCGGCATCCGTGTCCTGGAGCGCTTCCAGCGCCGGCTTCAGCGTGTCCTTGCAGCGCAGTTCCTTCAGCGCACGCAGCGCACCCATGCGGACGAAGGCGTGCGCGTGCTTGACCAGCGGCAGGATGATCTCGGCACAGGCCGGATCCTTGAACTCGGCCATGCTGTCGGCCGCCGCCGCCGCAACGATTCTCTCAGGGTCGACCAGCAGCTTCACCAGTGCGCTCGCCGCCTCCGGACCGTCGAACTCGCCGAGCGCCATCGCGACCTGCTGGCGCACGCCTGCGTCCGGATCGGCCACCATGTTGGCGAGATGTGCGACCGCGGCCGGATCGCCGGAATGGCCGAGCGCGATGATGGCGACGCGGCGCTCGGCGGGATCGGCGGCCTGGAGCCGCTCATCCGCGTCTTCGAGGTCGTCATAGGACTCGAACGGGCTCGACATGACTACCTCAGGAGATAGGGAATGTTGACGGTGACGGCGCCGGTCGGGCAATCGGCCTCACAGGGCATGCAGTACCAGCATTCGTCGTAGGCCATGTAGGCCTTGCTGGTCGTGTCGCTGATGCGCAGCACGTCGAGCGGGCAGACGTCGACGCAGACGGTGCAGCCCTTGTCCGCGATGCATTTGGCGTCGTCGACTACCACGGGAACCGATGTCTGATAAGAAGCGAGCGGCATCGTTGTCTCCTATTGTTTCGCGATGGGATCAGGCCGAAGCGCGGATGCGCTGCTTGTCGTAGAGGTCCTTCTCATCGTCCGCGATCGGCACGACATAAGGCTCGACGGCACGCCTATCGCTGGTCATCTTGCCGTCTTGCTTGGACAGCAGCGTGTGGCAGAACCAGTTCTCGTTGTCCTTCTCCGGGAAATCCGTGCGCCAGTGATAGAGGCCCCAACGGCTCTCCTCGCGATAGAGCGAGGCGTGCGCGGCCATGTCGGCACAGTCCATGATCGACTGCACTTCGAGGGCGCGGAGCAGTTCATGCGCGTTGCGCGCGATCATGCGCTCTTGCATATCTTCCCGCGCTTCGGCAAGGCGGCGCATGCCGAGCTGGTATTTGCGGGTGACCTTCGGCGGCTGCAGATAGTCGTTGACGAGACGGCGGGTCTTGTACTCGATCTGGTTCGGCGGGATGCCGTCTTCGCGCTTCGTCGGCGCCATCACGCGGTCGCGCTCCATCGCGACGTCGGCAGCGTCGAACTCCGCGAAGTCGTGGTTGTCGGCGAACTCCATCGCATCGATGCCGGCAACCGCCCCGTTGGTGAAGGCGCCGAGCATGTAATTGTGCGGCACACTCGCCATGTCGCCGGCGGCGTAGAGGCCGGGCACGGTGGTGCGGGCGTTGTCGTCCACGAACACGCCGGAAGCACTGTGGCCGGAGCAGAAGCCGATCTCGGAGATGTGCATCTCGATCGACTCGCTGCGATAGTCCACGCCGCGCCCCTGCTGGAACAGGCCGCGCGTCGGACGCTCCACCTTATGCAGCGTGGATTCGATCTCGGAGATGGTGTCGGGGTGCAGATGCTTGAGCTGGAGAAACACCGGACCCTTGCCGGACAGCAGCTCGTTATAGAACTCCAGCATCATCTGGCCGGACCAGTAGTCGCACTCGATGAAGCGCGATCCCTCGTTGTTCGCCGTATACGCGCCGAAGGGGCCGGCGACATAGGCACAGGCCGGGCCGTTATAGTCCTTGATCAGCGGGTTGATCTGGAAGCATTCGAGGTTCGCGAGCGCGGCGCCGGCATGATAGGCCATGGCGTAGCCGTCGCCGGAATTGGCGGCGTTCTCATAGGTGCCGAACATGTAACCGGAGGTCGGCAGGCCGAGGCGGCCGGCGGCGCCCATGCAGAGGATCACGGCCTTGGCCTTGATCACCAGCATCTCGGCGGTGCGGGTGTTGACGCTGATGGCGCCGGCGATGCGGCCGTCGGACGATTTCAGCAGCCGCGTCGCCATGTAGCGGTTGGAGATCAGGATGCGGGCGCGGCGGAGCTGACGGTAGAGCGCCTTCTTCACGGTCTCGCCGTTCGGCATCGGCAGCACATAGGTGCCGATGTGATGCACCTTCTTGACGGCATAGTCGCCGTTCTCGTTCTTCAGGAAGCGGATGCCGAAGCTGTCGAGCTCTTCGATGATCTCAAAGCAGTTCTGCGCGTATTTATAGACCGCCTTCTGGTCGACGATGCCGTCGTTGGCGATGGTGATTTCCTTGGTGTACTGCTCCGGCGTCGCATAACCGGGGATGACGGCATTGTTCAGCCCGTCCATGCCCATCGAGATCGCGCCGGAGCGCTTGACGTTGGCCTTTTCGAGCAGGACGACATTGGCCTTCGGGTTCTTCAGCTTCGCCTTCAGCGCCGCCATCGGGCCGGCCGTGCCGCCGCCGATGACGAGCACATCGCAGGAAACCTCCGAAAGTCCATCGACGATCTGATCTAGTGCCATCACTTGCTCCTGGTTCGCCGGTCCCCGGCGCCTTTGCGTCAGATTTGTTCAGGGGGCGTTCCGGAGATAGCAATTAGTTGTCGCCGGGACGCGATTTGCGCCTCAGCGCTCGACAAAGGCCTTTTCGATGACGAAATGGCCGGGCTGGCTGTGGTTGCCCTCGACGAAGCCGCGTGCGGAGAACATTTCGTGGAGCTCTTCGAGCATCGCCGGGCTGCCGCACAGCATGATGCGGTCGGTCTCGACATCGAGGCCCGATTGCCCGACGTCGTCGAATAGCTGATTGGAGGCGATCAGGTCGGTAATGCGGCCGCGATTCCGGAATGGCTCGCGGGTGACGGTCGGATAGTAGACCAGCTTGTCGCGGATCAGCGGGCCGAAGAATTCGTGATTGCGCAGGCCATCGACGACGTGCTCGCCATAGGCGAGCTCGGAGACCTGGCGGCAGCCATGGGCGAGCACGATGGTCTCGTAATTCTCGTAAACATCCGGGTCCTTGATCAGGCTGGCGAACGGCGCCAGTCCCGTTCCGGTCGAGAGCAGCAGCAGGCGCTTTCCCGGAATGAGATTGCCGGTGATCAACGTACCCGTCGCCTTGCGGCCGATCAGGATGATGTCGCCTTCCCTGATCTTCTGGAGACGCGAGGTCAGCGGGCCGTCCTGCACCTTGATCGAGAAGAACTCGAGCGCTTCCTCGTGATTGGCGCTCGCCATGCTGTAGGCCCGCATCAACGGCTTGCCCTCGACCTCCAGCCCGATCATCGCGAACTGGCCGTTCTGGAAGCGGAAGCCGGGATCGCGCGTCGCGGTGAAGCTGAACAGGGAGTCGGTCCAGTGGCGGACCGACAAAACCGTTTCCTTCTGAAATGCGCTCATGGTCTCTCCTTGGCCATCGATGGCGCACAAGGTTTCGGAGAGAGGAGAGTCCGGCAATTCGGAAGTGAAATTCCCGGTCGATTAGTTTCACATTTCGCCGGCGCTGATCGAAGTCGAGGCAGCCCAGGTCCGCGCCACACGTCCGCGACGGCAATTAGTTGCTATTCGCGTTCGTCCACGACGGCATACAAAGACGCCGGAGGCTCGTCATGACCATGACCGCATTGGTGGCACCGACCGTGACCGACTATGAAGCCAGCGCCGACCTGGCATCGCTTCTCGTCCGCACCACGCAGGACGACGCGCTGAGCGTACCGGCCGAAAAACTCCGCCTCTCCTGCAAATGCGCCCACTGCACCCGCGCCCGCTTCGACGGCCGCTTCCCGCAAGCATTTCCCGGCATCGCCATCACCGATATCGGCGATCTCGGCTATGGGCTGAACATCTCGTTTTCGGATGGGCACAACCGGGGGATCTACCCGAAACCCTATCTGCTGAGCTTGGCTGGGCGATAAGGGGCGCGAACGCTCCTCGCTGCCCCGCTGTCATTCCCCGCGAAAGCGGGGAATCCAGTACGCCGCGGCCCCACCGAATCCCATTGACGTCTCTGGAATACTGGGTCGCCCGGACACGCCGGCGACGACAGCGGAGTGAATCTGGCACGGACATTGCTCCTCTTTAGAACGATTTGAACGTTCCGGAGGCAGACGATGTTGCAGGCGGCCAATGTGGTTCGCAGAGTTGTGGCCCCGGCAGTCCGCCCTGCCGGAAGCTCCTCGCTGCTGCTCACGGAGAACCAGCAATGGATCGGCGGACCGCCGCCGCTGATGGACAAGCTTTCTCCACGCGAGCGGGAGCTGGTGCTCAAGCAGGGCCGGCGCAAGGTGCTCAACCGCGGCCAGACGCTGTTCAGCCAGGGCGGCAAGCATGACGGTATCTGGCTGATCGAAAGCGGCCGCATCCGCGTGTTCTACACGTCGCCGCTCGGGCGCGAGATCACGCTCGCCTATTGGCATGTCGGCAATTTCGTCGGTGGCCCCGAAGTGTTCGAAGGCACCGTGCATCAATGGTCCGGCGTCGCATCCAGCAATTGCAGCGTGGTGCACCTGCCCGGAAAGGAATTGCGGTCCCTTGCCGCGGAGATCCCGAACCTCGCGATCGGGCTCATTGAAGGCCTGACCTTCAAAGGCAAATGTTATTCGGCGCTGGCGCAAATGCTGGGAACGCGCTCGATCACGCAGCGCCTCGCGCATCTCTTGCTGCATCTCGTCGAGCTCTATGGCGTCGAGGATGCCGACGGAACCGTGATCGCCGCAGCCTTCACCCACGCCGACATCGCCCACATGGTCGGCGCCACCAGGCAATGGGTCACGATCAGTCTGAAGCGGATGCAGGAGAAGGGAATCGTGCTGACCAAACGGTCGCAGATCGTGGTCTGCCGGACCGACGTGCTGGAAGAGATGCGCGGTCACGCGTCTGACTAGCCGAATTGGCGACCAAGGCCGGTGCACAGGCAAGCGGCTTTATAGTGCAGGACTGCACAAGGAGTATGCAATCAGCTTTTCCCGGCAACTAATCGACTGCGACAGCCACTCCGGATTTGCCCTGCCCACGCCCTCACCCAATCATGGCAACCACAGCACATCCAACCGAATGAGGATGAGAATGGTCCGCCATCTTCCCACGCTCTCGATCGCGATGTCCGTGACATCGCTGGCGCTACTCGTCACGCAGCCGGCCTCGGCGGAAACCGTCACGCTCGGCATCGGAACGCAGGACACCACGACCAACACGGTGACCGCCGGCGTCGTCATCCGCCAGTTGCATCTTCTTGAAAAATATCTGCCAAAAGACGGCAAATACGCCAACATCAAGTTCGAGCTGGAGTGGCAGAATTTCACGTCCGGCCCACCCGTCACCAACGCGATGATGGCGAACAAGCTGCAGATCGGCATGATGGGCGACTATCCGCTGATCGTGAACGGCTTCACGTTCGAGAGCAATCCGGAGAGCAAGAGCCGCCTCGTCGGCGTGGCTGCTTACAGCCTCGAAGGTTCCGGCAACGGCATCGTCGTTCACAAGGATTCGCCCTATTACGAACTCGCCGATCTGAAAGGCAAGCTCGTCAGCGTGCCGTTCGGCTCCGCGGCGCACGGCATGGTGCTGAAGGCGATGCAGGATCGCGGCTACGCGTCCGACTTCTTCCAGCTCGTCAGCCAGAGCCCCGAGGTCGGCTCGACCAATCTTCAGGAGAAGAAGATCGACGCGCACGCCGACTTCGTTCCGTTCGCCGAGCTGCTGCCCTTCCGCGGCTTCGCGCGAAAGATCTTCGACGGCGTCGAGACCAATCTGCCAACGTGGCACGGCGTCGTCGTGAGAACCGACTTTGCGGAGAAATATCCCGAGGTTGTCGTCGCCTACTTCAAGGCGCTGATCGCCGCCAATCAGTGGCTGCGCGACGATCCCAAGCTCGCGGCCGAGAAGATCCAGGAATGGACAGGCATCAACAAGGAAGTCGTCTACATCTTCCTCGGCCCCGGCGGCAACATGACCACCGATCCCACCATCAAGCCGGCGCTGATCGATGCCGCCGCGACCGACGTCAAGGTGCTGCAGAATCTCGGTCGCATGAAAGAATTCGATCCGAAGAAATGGGTCGACGACAGCTACGTCCGCAAAGCCTATGCCGAGATGAAGCTCGATTATGACGCGCAGCTTGCAAGCAGGAAGAACTACGAGATTTCCGGCGAAGATTCCTTCTGCAAGAAGCCGATCGCCGATCCGCGCAAGGCCGGCGAGGTCTGGGTGGATGATGGCGGTATCATGGCCTTCTCGTCAGCCAGTTGCACACTCGGCGCCTATGCCGACTTCAAGGCCAAGGGCAAGAAGATCAACGTCGCCTACGTCTTCGACACCACGCGCGGCATCAAGCTGTTCGCCGACCAGGCGTTCTTTGCGGTCGGCAATGGCGAGGTCGCCCCGTTCCTGCTCAAGAAGGACGCTCAGGCCTATGCCGCCCGGATCAGCGGCAGAGTGCTCGGCTTCGACGACGCCGTGAAAGCGGCGGTCGGCGGAGGCAAAACGTGAGCAGCCCCGCCCTCCTCAGACACGCCGAGGACAGCATGCCGGCAACAGCCATTGCGGAGGCGGGCCCCGCGCCCGCCGTCACACCACCCGCAACACGACCCTCCTTCGGTACGCTGGCGCTGCGCTGGTACCGGCTCAACCAGGGCCGGCTTCGCGCAACCGCGATCGGCATCATCTCGCTGCTGGCCTTCCTGCTGGTGTGGCACCTGCTCACGACCTATCGCGTCGTGTTCTTCGTCCGCTTCACCAACGTGCCCTCGCCGCTCGCGGTCTATGCGAGCTTCACCAAGGCGATCCACGACCCGAAATTCCTGTTGCACATCGCCTTGAGCTGCCGGCGTATCTTCATCGGCTTCTCGCTGGCGGCCATCGTCGGCGTGCCGCTCGGCCTCATCATGGGTCGGTTCAAGCTGGTGCACGAGATCATCTTCCCCGTGGCCGAAGTGCTACGGCCGATCCCGGCGATCGCCTGGGTACCGATGGCGATCATGCTGTGGCCGACCAACGAGCAGAGCATCGTCTTCATCACCTTCCTCGGTTCGTTCTTCCCGATCCTGGTCAACACGCTCCACGGCATGTCGCTGGTCGACCCCGTGCTGGTCCGCGCCGCGCAATGTCTCGGCGCCCGCGAGCGGTCGATCTTCCGCGAGGTGTATTTTCCTGCCTCGCTGCCGCACATCTTCACCGGCCTCACCGTCGGCATGGGCGTCGCCTGGGTGTCGCTGATCGCCGCCGAGATGATCTCAGGCCAATACGGCATCGGCTATTTCACCTGGGAAGCTTATTCGCTGGTCCAGTATGCCGACATCGCGCTCGGCATGATCGCGATCGGCGTGCTCGGGCTCGGCTCGAGCCTGCTGATCCGGGGCGCAGGACAGTTGGTGATGCCGTGGAGGTCGACGTGAGCGAGATGGTTGCGAGTCCGAAGGGACATATCGAGGTCAAGAACTTCTCCCTCGCCTATGAGACGATCGAGGGAGCGGTGCAGGCCGTGACCGACACGCAGATCCATGTGAAGCCCGGCGAGTTCGTCTCGATCGTCGGTCCCTCCGGCTGCGGAAAGTCGACGCTGCTCAACGCAGTCGCCGGCTTTCTCAAGCCGACCACCGGCATCGTCACCGTCGATGGCGAGCGCGTCAACGGTCCCAGCGCCGAACGCGGCATGGTGTTCCAGCAATATTCGCTGTTCCCCTGGAAGACGGTGCGGGAGAACGTCGAGTTCGGCCTGAAGATGCGCGGCATGCCACGCTCGCAGCGCGAACGCGCCGCGCGCACGCTGCTGGGGCTCGCGGGGCTGGAGGCGTTCGAGAAACACTATCCGGAAAAGCTGTCCGGCGGCATGAAGCAGCGCGTCGGCATCGTCCGCGCGCTCGCTACGGGACCGAAGGTCCTGCTGCTGGACGAACCGTTCGGCGCGCTCGACGCGCAGACGCGCGTCATCATGCAGCAGATCCTCACCAACATGTGGCAGCGGCTGAAGATCTCGGTGCTGTTCGTCACCCACGATATCGACGAGGCGATCTTCCTGTCCGACCGCGTCTACTGCATGACCGCGCGGCCCGGCTCGATCAAGGCGGAGATTCCGATTCCGCTGGAGCGGCCGCGGCAGCAATCCATGATGATGTCGTCGGAGTTTCTGGCGCTACGCCGCGGGCTGATGTCGCTGATACGCGAGGAAAGCCTGAAGGCGATGGGCGGCGAGATCAACGACATGGGCATGCAGGGGCTCAACATCGAGCTGCATGGGCATTCGCTCGCGGATGTGATCTAGGATCTCGCGACGCGTGCTCGCTCTTCTTCCCTTCTCCCCTTCTCTCCTTGCGGGAGAAGGTGGCGCGAAGCGCCGGATGAGGGGTACGTTTCCGCAAGCTCACTGCAACAGATTCACGCGCGGATAGAGACCCCTCACCCGTCTCGCCGCTAACGCGGCGAGCCCCCCTCTCCCCTTGTGAAGCCCGCAAGGAGAGAGGGGGCACCGTCCTTGTGGCACGTTCACTTGAACCAGTGCACCAGCGCGAGGCTGATGCCGAGCAGCAGCAGCAGCGACAGCGTGACGGCTGGCGG
>NZ_AJQE01000016.1 GCF_000261685.1 Bradyrhizobium genomosp. I (2014)
ATTGGCGAGCACGCGGACGTCGACACCTAGGCCGAGTGCCGCCATCGACACCACGGTGAGAAACCCGGTAATCTTCGTCACGGGGCCGACCACTGTCGCCGGCACAATCTCGAGGGAGCGCAGGGTCGCCAGCGCAAGAAAACCGAGAATGAACCACGGGACCAGGCGGAAGAAGCCGACATTGGTCTTCTTGGTATCGGCCTGCCAGCGCGAAGCGACCAGCGACAGGCCGACCACGACGGGCCCGAGCATCAGGACGCGCATCAATTTCACCAGCGTGCCGATCTGGGTCGAGACGAGTCCGGCCGGCACTGTAGCGGCCAGCACCTGCGGCACCGCATAGACGGTGAGGCCCGCGAGGATGCCGTATTGCGTGGCCGACAATTGCAGCAGCGGGATCAGGAGCGGCAGCCCAAGCACCATCATCACGCCAAGGATGGCGGTGAAGGAGATCGAGGATGCGATCTCCTCGTTGTTGGCGCCGATGATCGGCGCCACAGCGGCGATCGCTGAATTGCCGCAAATCGAGTTGCCGCAGGCGATCAGGATCGACAGGCGTGTCGACAGACCCAACAGACGGCTGAGGCCGAAAGAGACCCATAGCGCGATCACGACTATGGCCGCGATCGAGGCGAGGAGCGCGACGCCCGAGGCGGCGATCGCGGCGAAGCTGATCGAGGCTCCCAGCAGCATGACTGCGACCTCGAGGAGTTGCTTTGCGCTAAAGGCGATCCCGGCCTGCCACCGGGGCGCCGGCTTCCAGAAGCTCCGGAGCGCCATGCCGAGCAGGATCGCCATGACGAGCGCTTCGACATAGGGATGCTCGAACATACCCAGTTCGGCGCGCTCCAGCAGGCCGGAGACGCCGGCGATCAGAACGCAAAGAACAATGCCGGGAATCAGCGCCGCAATGCGGCTCACGGCTGTGGCAGGCTTGGCGTCGGCCGGGCTGGATGCTTGATTCTGCGACACAAATCTCTCCCTAGGGAGAAAGATTTATACGCAGCGCGACCCGATAGGGAAATAAGTTTTCGACATATCAGGTCCGAGGGGAGTTCTATCCTCAGCCCGGAATGGCCAGCCTCAGAAGATCAGGCTCTTGGCGAGCGAAGCGACACGGCTGAAGGCGTCATAAACGCCGGGCTCGAAGAAGGCGGCGCGGGCAAGCACGATACCCGCAACCAGAGACCAGAACAGTCCGGTGCCGGCGCGCAGCAAAAGCTTCGACGCACGCGACTGCGGCTGGGTGTCCGTCGCAGACACCAATTGCTCGCCGAAGGGTTCGAATCCGGTACGTTCCATGGCTCTGGCCAATCCATCAAATTCTGATGGGAATGTCGTCGTTTCGGCCTCAAACGGCAATGGAAGCGATTGGCGTTTTTGCCCTCTCGAAGGAAAACTCCTTCCGTCCGACAAGCTCAGGACAATAGTTTTCTTCTTCCGGCCTATTTGGACACCGGCGCCCGACTTACAGGGCCAGATAGCGACGCCGGATTGCCTCGTTGGCCTTGAGTTCGTCGATCCCGGCGGCATAGACGATCTGGCCCTTGTCGATGACGGTGGCGTGGCTCGCGAGCCCGAGGCAGAAATGCATGTTCTGCTCGGCGATCAGCACGGTCGATCCGAGCTGGCGGAGCTGCCGCAACAGCTCGCCGATCCGCTGCACGATGATCGGCGCGAGCCCCTCGCTCGGCTCGTCCAGCAGCAGCAGCGCGGGGTTGCCCATCAGCGTGCGCGCGATCGCCAGCATCTGCTGCTCGCCGCCGGAGAGGCGCCCGGCGATGCGATGGCGCAGCGGCTCCAGGAGCGGAAAGACCTGGTAGATTCGCTTGATCGGCCATTCGTCCTGGCCGTCCGGTCCTTTCTTCTTCCCGATGACGAGATTGTCCTCGACGGTGTGCTCCGGAAAGACCTGGCGGTCCTCCGGCACGAAACCGAGGCCGGCGCGCGCGATTGTATGCGGCTTCAGGCCCGAGATCACCGCGCCGCGCAGGCTGACCCTGCCGCGCCGCGGCGGCGCCAGTCCCATGATCGCCTTCATCGTCGTCGACTTGCCGGCGCCATTGCGACCGAGCAGCGCCATGGTCTCGCCCTGCCGCACCGACAGGCCGACGCCGAACAGGATCTGGCTGGTGCCGTAGTAGACATCGAGATCGGCGACTTCGATGACCGCCTCGCTCATGCGGCGGCTCCCGCATGCTCGGTGCCGAGATAGGCATCGATCACGGCGCTGTTGTTGCGGATCTCATCCGGCGTGCCGGTCGCGAGAATACGGCCATAGCAGAGCACGACAATTTTTGGGGCGATCTTGAAGACGATGTCCATGTCGTGCTCGATGAAGACGACAGTGATCTTCTGGGTGTCCCAGAGCTCGCGCACCTTGTCGATCATGCGCCAGCGCTCCTCCGGGCCCATGCCGGCGGTGGGTTCGTCAAGCAGCAAAACCTTGGGCTCGAGCACCAGAGCCAGCGCGATATCGAGCAGTTTCTGGTCGCCATGCGACAGCGTCGCGGCCGTACGGTGACGCTTGCCGGCGAGGCCCAGCAGCTCCAACACATGCTCGGCGCGGTGGCGCGTCTCGGGCAATGGAAAGCGTTTGTGCAGCACCGCGGAGGTGCCCTGGTCGGCGCTGACGGCGGCGAGCATGGTCTCCTGCACCGTCAGCGATTTGAATATGCTTGCGACCTGGAAGGCGCGGCCGACGCCGTGACGGACGATTTCCGGCGGCGAGCGACCGGCGAGATCGACGCCGTGCAGCAGGATCTGACCGGAGTCCGGCCTCAAGGCGCCGGTGATCAGGTTGAAGAAGGTGCTCTTGCCGGCGCCGTTCGGGCCGATCACCGCGGTGAGCGAGCCTTCGGCAAAATCGAGCGAAACGTCGTTGGTCGCTTTCACACCGCCGAAGGACTTCGCGAGGTTGCGGATCTCAAGCATGGTGCGCCTCGCGCCGTTGTCTGGCACCGTCATTCCGGGATGGTCCGTTAGGACCAGACCCGGAATCTCGAGATTCCGGGTTCGCATTTCGTGCGCCTCGAAATGACTGTGCAATGGATCCACCGAGCATGGCTAGCGCCCCTCACCCGTCTCGCGCCGGTGCGCGAACCAGTCGGCTGCGAAATCGAGCAGGCCCTTACGCAGGCCCAGCGCGAAGAACAGGATGACGATTCCGAGCACTATACCGTGATACTCGGTGAAGCGTGTAACGGTGTCGTTCAGCAGCAGCAGCAGTACGGTGCCGACCATCGGGCCGAGAAACGTCGAGACGCCGCCGAGCATGTTGATGAAGATGGCTTCGCCCGAGATGGTCCAGTAGGCGAATTCCGGATAGGCGCCGGAAACGAACAGCGCCATCACCATGCCGCCCATTGACGCGAACAGCGCCGCCAGCACGAATACGGCGAGCTTGGCGCGCCAGACGTCGATGCCGAGGAAGCTGGCGCGCGCGGCGTTGTCGCGGATCATGCGCAAGGTGTAGCCGAACGGCGATTGTGCAATCTGGCGCATCGCGAGCAGGCCGAGGATGAGCAGCGCGCAGCTCGTGACATAGAGATGGACGTGATTGGACAGATCGATGCCGAGAAAGACGGGCCGCGGAATGCCGCCGCGCAGGCCCTGATCGCCGCCAGTGAACGAGGCCCATGACAGGATGGTCGAGTGGATCAGCATCTGGAAGGCGAGCGTGACGAAGGCGAAATAGATCTCCTTCAGCCGCACGCAGATCGCGCCGATGATTGCCGCAACGACCGTCGTGATGGCCAATGTCGTGACGAAAGCCATCGGAATCGGCACGCCGAGCTTCTGCATGATCAGGCCGAAGCTGTAGGCGCCAAGGCCAAAGAACATGCCGTGCCCGAACGAGATCAGACCGGTGTAGCCGACCAAGAGGTTGAGCGAGGTCGCGAACAGGCCGTAGGCCGAGCAGCGGATGACGAAATCGAGCAGCGCCTTGCTGCCCGTGAACAGCGGCAGGCTCGCCAGCACCGCGAAGGCGATCAGCGCGATCAGGACGTCGCGGTAGCGTTGCAACGCGGCAGCGCTCCGTACCGGTACCAGCGTTTGCGCGCGGCCGGCCTCCAGCTCGGTCATGCCGCCTCCTTGCCGAACAGGCCGGTGGGCTTTGAGACCAGCACGATCACCATGAACAGATACATCAGGCCTTCCGTGAACAGGGGGAAGCCGAGCGAGCCGAACGAGCGGATGAGGCCGAGCAGCAGCGCGCCGATCAGCGCGCCCAGGATCGAGCCCATGCCGCCGATCACCGTGACGATGAAGGATTCGATCAGCACGGAAAAACCCATCCCCGGCGTCAGCGAACGCACCGGCGCGGCCAGCGCCCCTGCAAGCCCCGCCAGCATACCGCCGAGCGCGAACACGCCGCCATAGATCAGGCCGGTATTGATGCCGAGCGCGGAGACCATGCCGGGATTGTGCGCGGCCGCGCGGATCACCTTGCCAATACGGCTGCGCGACAATCCGATGCCGAGCACGATGGCCGCGAGAAGCGCGACGCCGATCAGCAGCAGGTAATAAGGAGGCACCACGCCGCCGGCGATGAACAGCGGCATCACCTGGAACGCGGACGGCATGCCCATCGACTTGAACTCCGGTCCCCAGATGATCCGCACGACATCGTCGAAGATCAGGACGAAGGCATAGCAGACGAGCAGCTGCATCAGCACGTCCGCGCCATAGACACGGCTCATGAAGACGCGCTCGAAGACCAATCCGAGAATGGCGGTGCCGGTCGCCCCCGCCAACATCGCGAGCGTAAAACTGCCGGTGAGCTGGTAGGCCGTCATCGCAAAGTAGGCGCCGAACATGTAGAAGGCGCCGTGGCTGAAATTAACCACCTTGAGCACGCCGAAGATCAGGGTCAGCCCGACCGCGACCAGGAATAGCAGCATGCCGATGATGAGGCCGCTGGTGGTTTGCGTCACCAGGCAGGCGGAACTGGAGAGACAGCCGGCAAGCGCGTCGATGTCCACGGGATCACTTCCATTGTGGGCGCGCCCGACACGGCGCGGAAAACGAGACGACGGCGGAGACGGTCACCCGTCCCCGCCGCGCGTGATCAGGTGTAGCCTTTGCTCTTCTTCCACTCGGCCTCCAGCTCGAAGATGGTCTTCCAGTCGCCGGCCTTGACCTCGGGGACATAGGGCTCCTGCGGGATCGTGGTGCCCCATCCGATGGCATAGCCGACCAAGGTGTGATCGTCGCCGCGCATGGTCACGGTGCCGTCGGCGCCGAACGGGCACTTGATGGTGAGGCCCTTCAGCACCTCCGCGATCTTCTTGCCGTCCGCCGAGTTCGCCTTCTTCGCAGCTTCCGCCATCAGCATGATTGCGGTGGCATTCTCCCACGACCAGTTGGTCGGATATTCATTGAACTTTGCCTTGTAGGCATCGCCCCAGGCGGCATTCTCCGGCGTGGTCGGGAAGGTCTTGATGTAACGGTTGCCGGAGTGGATGCCCTTGGGCAGGTTCTTCACCACTGTGAGCGCGGTGTAGTCGGCCATATTGACCGCGAACACTTCCATCTGGCCGAACATCGCGTAGATGTTGGCCTGGTCGATATAGGAGGTGAGATCGCCGCCCCACAGGCAGGAATAGAGCGCCTGGGGTTTGGCTTGCAGGATCTTCGTCACCACCTCGGTGTAGTCGGGCTGGAACAGCTTCGGCCAGGACTCGCTGATGATCTCGACGTCGGGCGCGAAGCGCTTCAGGTAGAGCGTGAACTCCGCCGTGGTGTCGCGGCCGTAGGCATAGTCGGGCGAGCAGGTCGCCCATTTCTTCAGACCCTTTGCCTTGGCGATCGCTGCGGCATAGCTGCCGCCGACGATGGAATCGTGCACGCCCTGCCGCGCGGTGCGGAACGCGTTGGGAATGTGCTGCTTGGGATCCGCGGTCAGCGCCGAGGTCTCCGAATTGGTGTGGATGCAGAACACGCCGAGATCGCGCGCGACCTCGTGCACCGCGAAGGCGCCCGAGGAGGCTTCGGCATCGATCATGAGCTCGCAGCCGTCGGTGTTGACGAGCTCACGCGCGACACGGGCGGCTTCCTGCGGCTGGCCCTTGGAGTCGCGGATCACCATCTCGATCTGCCGACCGGCGAGCCCGCCGGCGGCGTTGACCTTCTCGATCTCGAGCATCACCGCATTGCGCGAGGACGTGCCGAGCTGCGCGACGCGGCCCGACAAAATCGTCGGCATTCCGATCTTGATGGTCTTGGCTTGCGCACGCGCCACCCAGGGCGCGGCAACACTCATCGTACCGGCGCCCATCAGCGCCAGTGTCGAACGGCGGCTGATGCCCGGCATGCGGGTTCTCGTCATTTTCCCCTCCCTCTTTCGGGTCGGCGTTTCCTGATCCCTGTCGGAGATCGTCTCGTCTCCGTGTTTCCGAGGATTTCAGAGGTAGGGGGGTGACGTCAAGCCAAAGATGAATTACGAGTCAGAATTCATCACGGGAGAAAACGAGGCCGGCAACTGGCCCGAAACCAGCGAAAATGATCAATCTGTCGAGCTTCATCGCCTTTCATGCCCGACGCACGCCAGAGCGCCCCGCGCTGAAATATCGCGGCGAGGAGATTTCCTACGCGGCCCTTGATGCACGCGTCCGCAAGGTCGCCGGGTGGCTTGCTGCACAGGGCATCGGCCCCGGCGATGTCGTGGCCGTATTGATGAAGAACAGCGCGGCGTTCCTGGAGCTGGTGTTTGCCACCAGTCATCTCGGCGCAGTCTTCCTGCCGATCAACTTCCGCCTCTCGCGCGATGAGGTCGGCTACATCGTCGGCAATGCCGGCGCGCGCCTGCTGATCGTCGACGAGGAGCTGGCGGCGAATGCCGCGGGCGCGAAGGTCGTCGTGCTCGATGAAGCCGCGCAGGACAGCGTCACGCGTCTCGCAAGCAACGCTGCGCCCGCGCCAATGCATCCGCGCCAGCCATCGGACCTGATGCGGCTGATGTACACCTCGGGCACGACCGATCGCCCCAAGGGCGTGATGCTCTCTTACGATAATTTCTACTGGAAGTCCGCCGACCAGACGATTGCGCTCGGCCTCAATGCCGAGACGCGACTTCTCGTCGTCGGCCCTCTCTATCACGTCGGCGCACTCGACCTGCCGGGCATCGCCGTGCTCTGGCATGGCGGCTTCATCCGCATCCAACGCAATTTCGAGCCGGAGACGGCGCTCGCGGCAATCGCCGAGGACAGGCTCAACGCCGCCTGGTTCGCGCCGGTCATGACCACCGCGATGCTCACCTGCCCCACCCGAGATCGCTATGACGTCTCCAGCCTGATATGGGCGATCGGCGGCGGCGAGAAGACGCCGGAGGTACGCATCCGCTCCTTCTCGGAATACTTCCGCAACGCGCGCTACATCGACGCCTATGGCCTCACCGAAACCGTCGGCGGCGACACCTTCATGGAAGCCGGCCGCGAGATCGAGAAGATCGGCTCCACGGGGCGCGCCATCGCCCATGTCGAGATCGAGATTCGCGACGAGGACGGCAAGGTCCTGCCGCCGGACGTCAACGGCGAGATCTGCCTGCGGGGGCCCAAGATCACGCGCGGCTATTGGAAGGATCCGGAGAAGACGGCCTCGGCCTTCTTCGGCGACTGGTTCCGCAGCGGCGACGTCGGTTATCTCGACGACGAAGGCTTTCTGTACCTGACCGACCGCAAGAAGGACATGATCATCTCGGGTGGTGAGAACATTGCCTCCTCCGAGGTCGAACGCGTCATCTACGATTTGCCCGAGGTGCGCGAGGTCGCCGTGATCGGCCTGCGCGATGCACGCTGGGGCGAGCGTCCCGTCGCCATCGTCGTGCTGGCTGACGGCGCCAGCCTCGACCTCCCTGCCCTCACCGAACACTGCCGCGCGCGGCTGGCGAGCTTCAAGGTGCCGAAACAGCTCGTCGTCCGCGACAGCCTGCCGCGCAATCCAAGCGGAAAGATCCTCAAGCGCGTGCTGCGCGCCGAGCTGGAGACGTCTGAATGACGCAAGTGAACGCCAAGGTGACGAAGCTCAACCGAATCGAGCGCAACGCCTGGACCAAGCAGAAGATCTTCGAGGCCGCCACCAAGGTCGTGGGCAGATACGGTTATGCCGAAGCCTCAGTCGCCCGCATCACCGAACACGCCGGCGTCGCGCAGGGCACATTCTACAATCATTTCGAGAACCGCCAGGAATTGCTCGACCAGCTCCTGCCCAAGATCGGCCTCGACATGGTCGAATTCATCCGCGCTCGCACCGGCACGGCGGATGCGGCACGGCAGGAGATCGCTCGGTTCTCCGCCTTCTTCGACTTCATCCGCGAGGTGCCCGAATTTCTGCGCATCCTCAACGAGGCCGAGTTCTTCGCACCGACCGGGTATCAGAAGCATCTCGACAACATTTCGGTCGCCTATGTCCGCATTCTGCGCCGGGCTCGTCTTGCAGGCGCGATCGAGGATTACAGCGACGAGGAATTCGAGGCGATCGTCCACATGCTGATGGGTGCGCGCGGCTATCTCAGCCGCCGCTATTCCTATTCGGAAGGCGGCGTCACGACCGTTCCCGATCACGTCATCTCCGCCTATCGCAAGCTGATGACGCGCGGCCTCTTCACTGCCTTCGGAGATCAGGACACGCCATGAACATCGAATCTCCGCACAAGCCGCTCGACCTCGCCTCGACCATAGCCGAGGGTGACATCCGTTGCCTGCTGATGGTGCTGGTGCACATGACGGGCGACGAGAAGTGGCTCGAATCACCGTACCTGCCCAAGCGCGACATCCGCCTCATCCCCGATCCCGAAGCCGGCGTGCCCCAGGAGATTCAGGACGAGATCCGTGCCGCGGTCGTCGAGCTCTTCGCCGATGGCATACCAAAACCTGTCATCGACGACCCCGGCGAGGAATTGCTGCTGAGGATGATGCGCGTCTGCCTCGGCGAGAACGTCGCGCCGGAATATGCGCCCCTGATGCGCGAAGAGATGGGCTTTGTGGCGCGCGAGGCACGCTGGACGACGCCCCCTCCCGACGGGAAGCTTGCGGACCAGCATGTGCTGATCGTCGGCGCCGGCGTCTGCGCCATCGCGCTCGGCGTGGCGCTCGGCCATCTCGGCATCCCTTACACCATCGTCGAGAAGAACGAAGAACTCGGCGGCACTTGGTGGATCAACCGCTATCCAGGTTGCGGCGTCGATACGCCAAATCACTCCTATTCGTATTCGTTCGGCTTGCGCAATGCCTGGACGCGCTATTTCTGCCAGCGCGAAGAGCTGCTCGACTATCTCCAGAAGGTTGCCGACGAATACGACATCCGCAGCCATCTGCGCGTCAACACCGAGCTGACCTCGTCGCGCTGGGACGAAGGCAGGCGGCGCTGGATCTCCACGCTGAAAACGAAGAATGGCGAAGAGATTTTCGAATCCACCGCACTGGTCTCGGCCATCGGCCAGCTCAACGATCCCTCCCGCGCGCACTTCAAGGGCGAGGACGGCTTCAAGGGAACGATCCTGCATTCGGCGTTGTGGTCCGATGACATCAACGTCGAGGGCAAGCATGTCGCCGTGATCGGCACCGGCGCGACATCGATGCAGCTGGTGCCCGCGATCGCCGGCCGCGCCGCCTCGGTCACGGTCTACCAGCGCAGTGCGCAATGGGCGCGGCCGGTGAAAGGCTATGCCGATCCGATCAGCGAGGGCGCGCGCTGGCTGCTGGCGCATCTGCCATTCTATGTGCAGTGGTATCGCTTCAACATGTTCTGGCGCTACGGCGATGGCCTCCTGCCCTTCCTCCGCAAGGACCCGGCCTGGCCGCATCCCGAGCGCGCCGTGAACAAGGGCAACGACCGCCACCGCCAGGAGCTGACCGACTTCATCCTGTCGGAATTGCAGGGCCGGCCGGACGTGATCGAGAAATGCGTGCCGACCTATCCGCCCTATGGCAAGCGCATCCTGCTCGACAACAACTGGTTCAAGACCTTGAGGCGAGACAACGTCGAGCTCGTCACCGAGACGATCGATCATTTTGACGAAAGCGGCGTCGTCACCGCCGACGGCCGGCAGCGCCCGGCCGACATCATCGTTGTCGCCACCGGCTTCAAGGTCACGGAGATGGCCGCGCGTCTCAACATACGCGGGCGCGACGGCAAGGATTTGCGTGAAGCCTGGGCCAACGACAATCCGACCGCGTTCCTCGGCCTCACCGTGCCGGGCTTTCCAAACTTCTTCTGCATGCTCGGTCCCAATTCAGGGCCGGCCCATGGCGGCAGCGTCATATTCCAGTCGGAATGCCAGAGCCGCTACATCTCGGCGTGTCTGGTCGACATGATCGAACGAGACATCGCAGCGGTCGATGTCCGCCAGGACGTGCTCGACGAGTACGTCCGCAGGGTCGATGCCGAGCACGAGACGATGATCTGGACCCATCCGGGCATGAGCACCTACTACCGCAATTCGAGCGGCCGCGTTTTCTCGGCAATGCCGTGGCGGTTCGTGGATTACTGGCGCATGACGCACGATCCGGATCTGCGGCACTACAGGCTGACGAAGTTGTAAGGCCGTCTCAGCGCTGAATCTGGCCGACGCTTGAGTTGCGCTCGTCCCACATCGTCATTGCGAGCGTAGCGAAGCAATCCAGACTCTTTCAGCGGGGGGATTCTGAATTTGCTTCGCTATCGCTCGCAATGACGGAGGTTGCGGCCTCTACGCCGCCAGCCCGCTCTCCACCGGAGCGAACTCCAGTCCCAAGCTCTCCGCCACCGCCCTGTTGGTGATGCGCCCGCGATGGACGTTCAGCCCGTTGCGCAGATGCGGATTTTCCAGCACCGCGGCGAATCCCCTATTCGCGAGCATCAGGCCGAACGGCAGCGTCGCGTTGTTCAGGGCCTGGCTCGAGGTCACCGGCACCGCGCCCGGCATGTTGGCGACGCAATAATGCACGACGCCGTCGACCTCGTAGGTCGGCTCCGCGTGCGTGGTCGGGTGCGAGGTCTCGAAGCAGCCGCCCTGGTCGATCGCGACGTCGACCAGCACGGCGCCCGGTCGCATCGATTTCAGCATCGCGCGCGTGACGAGCTTCGGCGCACTCGCGCCCGGCACCAGCACTGCGCCGATCACGACGTCGGCGGCGAACACCTCGTCCTCGACCGATTCGATGGTCGAGAAACGGGTGCGCACGCGTCCGGCAAAGAGATCATCCAGTTCGCGCAAGCGCGGAATCGAGCGGTCGATCACGGTGACTTCGGCACCGAGGCCGGCTGCCATGCGCGCAGCCTGCGTTCCGACCACGCCGCCGCCGAGCACGACGACGCGTGCCGGCTGCACGCCGGGCACGCCGCCCAACAGCAAGCCGCGGCCGCCGGCCGAGCGCTTGAGCGCGGCGCCGGCGGCCTCGATGGCGAGGCGGCCGGCGACTTCGCTCATCGGGGCGAGCAGCGGGAGGCGACCGCTCGCATCCGTGACGGTCTCATAGGCGATCGCGCTGCAGCCGGAGTCGATCAGGCCCTTGGCCTGGTCCGGATCCGGCGCAAGATGAAGGTAAGTGAACAGGATCTGGCCCTCGCGGAGCTGGGCCCATTCGCTCTTCTGCGGCTCCTTGACCTTCACGATCATCTCGGACCTGGCAAAGATCTCGCGGGCGGTCTCTGCAATGGACGCCCCTGCCCGCCGATACATTTCGTCGGACGCGCCGATGCCACTGCCGGCGCCGGTCTCGACCGTCACCTGGTGCCCGGCGACGACATACTCGCGGACGGCGCCCGGGGTGAGCCCGACGCGATATTCCTGCACCTTGATCTCCCTGGGCACACCGATGCGCATCCCGAACTCCCTTGCCAACGCACTGATTCCGCTCGTTCATCGTAGCGACGGTGCCCGTTTGGTTTCATGCAAATATCCGCTAGGTTCGGCATGCGCGCGCCGGTTTCCGGCGCAAAAGTGCCCTTTGACGCTGGAAACGAAACCTTGGCCCTCGACCGGAAAGACCTCGCCATCCTCGCGGAACTCACGACCAATGCGCGAGCCAGCCACACCGAGCTTGCCAACAAGGTCGGCCTGTCGAGCACGGCGCTGGCACGGCGGCAGAAGGCGCTGGAGGACGACGGCTACATTCAGGCCTACCAGGCCGCGCTCGACCTCGCCCAGTTCGGCCTCACCACCACCGTGCTGGTTCGCATTGCGCTGGAGAGCCAGAGCGACGATGCGCTGAAGGCGTTCGAGGCGGAGGTGGTGAAGTGTCCCTCTGTCGTGCGCTGCTTCCTGATGTCCGGGACCGACGACTACATCCTGATCGTGCTCGCCCGCGACATCCAGGATTTCGAGCGCATCCACCGCACCGAACTGTCCCGCCTGCCCCGCGTCGCGCGGGTGCAATCGAGCTTCGCGCTGCGCGAGATCGTCAACCGCGCGGTGCCGACCGTGGTGTTCGGGGAGACGAAGCGCTGACCTCGTCCGTCCAAACGGGGAACCGGTCGGGAACCAAGCAACCCGTCATCCGTTAGGCGCTATCGGCCAGCGGCGGCAACGCATCCTCGCGTCAGCATCCAGACTTTGCCAGCTCGGCCTTCCGCAGGGAACAGAACATGGCCGATCTCACGGATCAGATCCCCGAACGCATTTCGATCAACCTCGTCGTCAACGGCGTCAGGCGCACACTCGAGGTCGTGCCGTGGACCACGCTTCTGGATGCCCTGCGTGACCGCCTGGAGTTGACTGGCACCAAGAAAGGCTGCGATCACGGCCAATGCGGCGCCTGTACCGTGCTGATCGACGGAAGACGTGTCAATTCCTGCCTGACCCTCGCCGTCATGAAGGATGGCGCTGAGATCACGACGATCGAAGGCTTGGCCAAGGACGGCACGCTGCATCCCCTGCAACAGGCCTTCATCGACCATGACGCCTTTCAGTGCGGCTATTGTACGCCGGGACAGATTTGCTCTGCCGCGGGCCTGTTGGCCGAAGGCCGTGCGCGGGATGCCGACGAGATCCGGGAGCTGATGAGCGGAAATCTCTGCCGCTGCGGCGCCTACCCCAACATCGTCGCCGCGATCGAACAGGCAATGAGCCGGTCATGAACAACTTCCAGTATTCCCGCGCAAGCGACGTCGCCGACGCCATTCGCCTTCTCGCCGCCGATCCTGGCGCGAAGCTGATTGCCGGCGGCACCAACCTGATCGACCTGATGAAGGAGAATGTCGAAAGGCCCTCCCGGCTGATCGACATCTCCCGCCTGCCGCTCCGCGACATCGAGGAGACTGCCGACGGCGGCCTGCGCATCGGCGCCTTGGTGCCGAATTCGGATCTCGCCTACCATCCGCTCATCGAGCAGCGCTATCCCCTGCTCGCCAGCGCCATCCTGGCAGGTGCGTCCGCGCAACTGCGGAACATGGCCTCGGTCGGCGGCAATCTGATGCAACGAACGCGCTGCCCCTATTTCTATGACACGACGACGCCTTGCAACAAGCGAAGTCCCGGTATGGGCTGCTCGGCACTCGATGGCCTCAACCGGAACCATGCAATCCTCGGCACCAGCGAATCCTGCATTGCGACCAGTCCATCCGACATGGGCGTGGCGCTGGCCGCGCTCGGCGCGCTCGTGCACATTGCAGGCCGCACCGGCGATCGCACCATCGCGCTGACGGATTTCCATCGGCTTCCTGGCGACAAGCCTCACATCGATACGAATCTCGGCAGCGGCGAGATCATCACCGCAGTCGAGTTGCCGCCGCAAGGTTTTGCCCGGAACTACAGCTATCTGAAGATCCGCGACCGGCTGTCCTACGCCTTCGCCCTGGTCTCGGTCGCGGCCGCGCTCGAGCTGGAGGGGAACGCAGTCAGCGAAGCGCGCCTTGCGCTCGGCGGCGTGGCTCACAAGCCCTGGCGAAGCCTCGAGGCCGAAGCGGCATTGCGCGGCCAGGCGGCAACACCGGATCATTTCGGGCGCGCCGCCGACCTGCTGCTGCAGGGAGCAACTGCTCGTTCTCATAATGGCTTCAAGATCGAGCTGGCGCGCCGAGCCATCATGCGTACGCTGATGCAGGCCACAAGCGCCACGCCGCAATCACAATCTCACAAAAAGATCGCATGAGGATCCGATGAACGCCTATGTCGGAACACCAACGTCGCGCGTCGACGGCCGGGCCAAGGTCACCGGAACCGCGAAGTATGCCGGCGAGTTCACCGCCGACGGCCTGGTCCATGGTTTCGTGGTGGAGGCCACCATACCGCGCGGTCGTATCGTGCGGCTCGACACCAGCGAGGCGTTGAAGGTGGCCGGAGTGCTCGACGTGCTCACGCACGCCAATCGCCCTTCGCTCGCCGACAAGGACGAAGCCTGGAAGGACGAGGTAGCCCCGGAGGGTTCGCCGTTCCGGCCGCTATATGACGACTTGATCAGATTTAACGGGCAGCCAATTGCTCTCGTCGTCGCCGAAGAATGGGAGACCGCGAAGTTCGCCGCAACACTGGTGCTGGTCGACTACGAGCAGGACGGGTTTGCAACCGATCTCGAGGCCGAGCGCGGCAGTGCCAGCGAGATGGACAAGCCGCACAGGCCCCGCGGCGACGCCAAAGGAGCGCTCGCGGCCGCAGCCCTGCGGCACGAGGCGGACTACCTCATTCCGACCGAGCATCACAATCCGATGGAGCTCTATGCGACGACGACGGTCTGGGAAAGCGACGGCAAGCTCACGGTCTACGACAAGACGCAAGGCGTCCAGAACGTGCATAAGTTCCTCTGCGCTGTATTCGACAAGAAGCCGGACGACCTCCGCGTGATCTCGCCCTTTGTCGGCGGCGCGTTCGGTTCCGGTCTGCGGCCGCAGTATCAGGTAGTGCTGGCGACGCTGGCCGCGCTCGCGCTCAAGCGCTCCGTCCGCGTCGTGCTGACACGGCGGCAGATGTATGGGCTTGGCCATCGGCCGATGACCATCGAGCACGTCGCACTCGGGGCAAGGCCCGACGGCACGCTTGACGCCGTCACCCACGAAGCTGTTGCTGTGACCTCACGCTACGAGGATTTCTCGCGCAATGACACCGGCTGGGCCGAACAGCTCTACAAGAGCCCCAACAGCCACTTTTCCCACAAGCTGGTCGATCTCGACGTCTCGACGCCCTGCGACATGCGCGCGCCGGGCGCGGCATCGGGAGTCTGCGCGCTCGAATGCGCCATGGACGAACTGGCCGTCGCGCTGAAGCTCGATCCGATCGAGCTGCGGCTGAAGTGCTACTCGGATCGGGACCAGAGCGAAGACCTCCCCTACACCAGCAAGCAATTGCGCGAATGCTACGCCCGCGGCGCGGAAGCCTTCGGCTGGGCCCGACGCACCCCCGCGCCGCGCTCCATGCGCGACGGCAAGGAGCTGGTCGGCTGGGGCATGGCGACAGGGGTGTGGGAGGCGCTGCAGATGCCGGTCGCCGTCCGCATCGTGTTGACGTCGAACGGCCATGCCGAGGTCTCCTGCGCCGCGTCCGATATCGGCACCGGGACGTACACCATCGTGGCGCAGGTAGCGGCCGACGCCCTCGGGCTGCCGATCGAGAACATCAGCGTCCGGCTCGCCGACTCGGCCTTGCCGCAAGCCCCCGTCGAGGGCGGCTCCTGGATGGCTGCGTCCAGCGCGCATGCCGTGTTGGGAGCGGCTGAAGACATTCGCCAGGAGCTCGCACGTCTCGCCAAGGCAATGCCGGACTCGCCGCTCGCTCACCTCGACGCCGCCAACGTCGCCCTGGTTGACGGCATGATCGGCAGGAACGGAGCTGCCGTCTCGATTGCGGATGTCATGCGCCACAGCAACATCGAGCGGATCGAAAAGGAGAAGCTCAACCAGTTCGCGGAGGATAAATCACATGCCCGCAACACGCATTCGGCGGTTTTCGCCGAGGTGAAGGTCGACGAGCAGCTGGGCGTCATCCGCGTCACGCGGGTCGTGAGTGCGGTCGCGGCCGGGCGTATCCTGAACACCAAGACCGCCCGCAGCCAGATCCTGGGCGGTGTGGTCTGGGGGATCGGGATGGCGCTGCACGAGGAGACGGCGATGGATCACCGCTTCGGCCGCATCATGAACGCGAACATCGCCGAGTACCATATTCCCGTGAACGCCGACATTCACGACATCGACGTCATTTTCGTCGATGAGCCCGACGACCGGATCAACAGGCTGGGCATCAAGGGTCTCGGCGAAATCGGCATCGTCGGCGTGCCCGCGGCGATTGCGAACGCCGTCTATCATGCCACCGGCAAGCGCATCCGGCGCTTCCCGATCACGCTGGACAAGCTGCTGGACTGAGGCCGCGGGTACTCGAACCGTCCTGCGGCACTCGGGCCTGTCATCCAACTGTCATCGAATGTGCCGAGAGCTGTGTCTCCGGCACATTCGGGACCCGACATGGACTATTTCAAGCGCTTCAACTTCCTGTTCGCCGCACCTGTGTTCGACGCCGACGATCTCGAAGGCGTCCGCTTCAATCAGATCATCGAGGAGATCCAGCGCTCCGGCTTCGAGGTGGTCCGCGCCCGCAAGCTCGAGGACGCCGAGATGGCGGTGCAGACCGACGCCGCCATCGGCTGCATGGTGGTGGATTGGGGCAAGAAGGGCCTCGAAGGCAAGACCTCGGCGCTGATCAATCTGATGCGCCGCCGGGGTCTCGACTTCCCGATCATCCTCCTGATCCGTCGCAAGCGGTTTGAGGATTTGCCGGTCGAAGTGCTCGATTTCATCGACGGCTATGTCTTCCTGTCCGAGGAGACGCCGACCTTCATTGCCAAGAACCTGATCAGCCGTCTCAAGCAATATGCCGAGACGCTGAAGACGCCGTTCTTCGGCGCACTGGTCGATTATGCCGAGGAAGGCAACCAGCTCTGGACCTGTCCGGGCCACAATGGCGGCGTGTTCTACAATCGCAGCCCGATCGGGCGCGTGTTCGTCGAGCATCTCGGCGAGTCCGTGTTCCGCGACGACCTCGACAATTCCGTCCTCGATCTCGGCGACCTTCTCACCCATGAGGGCCCGGCGCTGAAGGCGCAGAAGGAGGCGGCGCAGATCTTCGGTGCGGAAAAGACCTATTTCGTGCTCAACGGGCACCTCCACCTCGAACAAGGTCGCGCTCGGCGCCCTCGTCACCGACGGCGATCTCGTGCTGTTCGACCGCAACAACCACAAGGCCGCCCATCACGGCGCTCTGATGATCAATGGCGGCGTCCCCATCTACGTCCCGACCGTCCGCAATGCGTGGGGCCTGATCGGCCCGATGCGCTGGGACATGCTCGATGAGAAGGTCCTGCGCGAGGCGATCCGCAACCATCCGATGCTCAGGGATCGCGACGCCTGGCGCAAGGAGCGGCCGTTCCGCGTCGCCGTCGTCGAGCAGTGCACCTATGACGGCTCGATCCACAGCGCCGAGATGATCCTGAAACGCATCGGCCATCTCTGCGACTACATCCTGTTCGACGAGGCCTGGGCCGGCTTCATGAAATTCCACCCACTCTATGCCGGCCGCTTTGCCATGGGCCTGGCCAATCTTCCTCCAGAGGCCCCCGGCATCATCGCGACCCAGTCGACACACAAACAACTGGCGAGCTTCTCGCAGGCCTCCCAGATCCACATCAAGGATCGTCACATCCGCGGCCAGAAGCGGCGCGTCGAGCACCGCCGCTTCAACGAAAGTTTCATGCAGCACGCATCAACGTCCCCCTTCTATCCGCTGTTCGCCTCCCTCGACGTCGGCGCACAGATGATGAAGGGCCGCTCCGGCGAAGTGCTGTGGGACGACACGATCCGCCTCGGCATCGAGCTGCGCAAGAAAATCCGCGCGATGCGCCGGGAGTTCGAGGAGAAGGAGCAGAACCCGGACCGGCGCTGGTTCTTCGAACCCTTCGTTCCCGACCGCATCGCCATTCCCGATGTCAGCCGCCCCGGCGCCGCGCACGACGTCGCCTGGGAAACGCTGTCCACCGACGAGTTGGCCACCAATCCCGCGGTGTGGCAGCTCTCCCCCGACAGCATCTGGCATGGCTTCCCCGGCCTCGCCGAAGGCTTTGCCATGACGGATCCGAACAAGCTGACCTTGCTCACGCCCGGCTTCGACCGCGCCACCGGCGCTTATGCCGAGCACGGCATCCCCGCCCCGGTCGTCGCGCAGTATTTGCGCGAAAACCGCATCGTCCCCGAGAAGAACGACCTCAACTCCCTGCTCTTCCTGCTCACGCCCGGCGTCGAGGCGAGCAAGGCCGGCACGCTGATCTCCGGCCTCGTCGCGTTCAAGAGGCTGCATGACGACAATGCGCTGCTGGCCGACGCGATCCCGGAATTCCAACAGCGGCGGCAGGCGCGCTACGCAGGCGTACGCCTGCGCGATCTCTGCGGCGACATGCACCGCTTCTTCCGCAGCGCCGACGTCAGCGCGCTCCAGGCCCGGCAGTTCATGGCCGAGCACATGCCCGAGATCGCGATGTCGCCCCGCGATGCCGCGCGCTATTTGTTCCGCAACGACGTCGACTACCTGCCGATCGAGGCGATCGCCGGCCGCATCGCCACCACGCCCTTCGTGGTCTATCCGCCCGGCATCGCCACCATCGTGCCCGGCGAGCGGCTGACGGAACGGGCCAAGCCCATGATCGACTATCTCAAGATGTTCGAGACTTGCTTCAACACCTTCCCGGGCTTCGACGTCGAGATCCAGGGCGTCTACAAGGAGATCGACGCCAACGGCCGCATCGGGCTTTATACTTACGTCGTTGCCGAGTAGGTGCCGATGAACGAAACAGCTGCGCGCGGAAGTGACGAACCCGTCCTGGTCAGGCCGTCACGCGAAAGCGATGTCGAGGCGATGCTGGCGATCTACCGCCATCACGTCCGCAATGGCGTGCCGCGCGATGTCGAGGGCACCGGTGCGCCGGAGCCGGACGATCTGCGCGACCGGCGCAAGAACCTCAAGCAGACCCGCCTGCCCCATCTGGTCGCGACCTATCGCGGCGAGATCGTCGGCTATGCCTATGCCGTGCTGTTCCGCAAGCGCCCGGCCTATCGCTACACGGCCAAGCACTCGATCTACGTCCACCACGCGCATCTCGGCCGCGGAGTCGGACGTCTATTGCTCCAGGAATTGATCGATGCCTGTGCGGCAGCCGGCTTCCGTCAGATGATCGGTTATATCGACGCTGACAACGCCCCCTCGCTGGCGCTGCACGAGAGGTTCGACTTCGCGCGCGCCGGTCTACTCTGCGGCGTCGCCTATCGCCACGGCCGCTGGTCCGACACCGTGATGGTGCAGCGATCACTCGGCGCAGGCGCGACAACACCTCCCCCCGTCACGACACCTGGCCGGTAGGCCTTAGGACGGAAAGTCAGCCGGTCTGACATGGATGCGGTCGGCATGCAGCGACCAGTGATGCAATGCCTGGTCCTTGCAGAATCTTGCTTTCGCCCGCTCCCTGGCCTCATCCTCGTCGGCGGCGTCGATCTCGAGCGTACCCTGGCAAACCTCGCTCTGCCGACCGCATTCGCCGAGCACGTCCTTCATGAACTTGACAACATAGGTAGACATGGGACCTCCCAACTGCCCCGGCGGCACTCTAGTCCCATTTAGGTCAGCCCGGGGAAGGAGATTTTGACGCGGATCAAGGTCGGTAGGGTGATTCTCCACCATGGGTTCCGGCCGTCGCTACCCCGGCGTCACCCCGAATGCCTGCTTGAAGCGCTCTGCATAACGCGGCCAGACCTCGGGATTGATGATGCGCGGCGGGCGCTTGCCGTCGAGCGTCTCCAGCACCTGCTCGGCGGCGATCCGGCCCATGTTCTGGCGCGCCTCGACCGTCACTCCCGCGGTATGCGGGCTCGCCAGCACGTTGTCGAACTGGAGCAACGGATGCTCCGGCGGGGGCGGCTCCTTGGACCAGACGTCGAGGCCCGCGCCCGCGATACGCCTGTCGCGCAGCGCCTGCAGCAACGCGTCCTCGTCGTGGATGAAGCCGCGCGCCGTGGTGATGAAATAGGCATGCGGTTGCATCAGCGCGAATTCGCGTACGCTGATCATGTTGCGGCTGCCCTTGTTCAGCGGGCAGGAGATCGAGACGAAATCGGCGCGGCGCAGCAGCTCGTCGAGTTCGACCTTCTCTCCGCCCCGCTCGGCCATCACCTCCGCGGTGAGGTATGGATCATAGGCCAGCACCTTCATGCCGAGCAGGCCCTTGCATAGCGCGGCGATGCGCCGGCCGACATTGCCGAGGCCGATGATCCCGACGGTCTTGTGCTCGACCTCGTTGCCGACGAGTTCGTTGCGGTTGACGTCGCGCTCGCGGCGCAAGCGGCGATCCGACTGGATAATGCGCTTGGACAGCGTCAACATCATCGCGAGCGCATGCTCGGCAACCGAGTGGGCGTTGCCGCCGGACTGGTTGACGACCACGACGCCGGCGGCCGTGCAGGCCTCGACGTCGACCGGGTCGAAGCCTGCGCCATTGCTGGAGACAAGCAGCAAATTCGGCGTCCGCTTCAGGAAGACGGCATCGACGTGGAAATGCGGCGCCAGCTCGTCACGGGCCGCGCCGATCTGGTAGACATGGGCCGCGTCCAGGATCGGCGCATAGAAATCCTCAGGGCTCTCGTTCTCGATCCGATCGAGCCGAACGTCGGGCCGCGCCTTCAGGATGTCGATATAGATCGGGTTGGCCAGGTATTTGACGTAGAAGACGCGCTTGCTGTTGACGGACATTAGGACCTTCCGGCTCGCTCGCGAGGGAGCCCGGCAAGGTGGCGCGATGCGCTCCTCTTGTGCTTCCTCCCCGTTTTTTCGTTGTCGCATTATGACATGGCGAGGCCAGCCACGGCAGGCCTTCTGGCGCAGATCACGGTGCCGCCCCGGACATGTTGACAATCCCGCTGCCTGCGTCAAGTTCGGCGAACCGCCGCGGCGCGCCCGAACACCAATAGGCGTGCAGCGGCCCATAAAAATACGCCAAGGGAGATCGCAATGGCGATTGCGGAACAGCAGGCGTCGCCCCAGGCGGCTCAAGGCTCCGGCGACAGGAGCTGGCACGGGATCGTCCTGCAAACGTTGAAGCGGAACGAGATCAGCCTCATCCCTTACGTGCCCGACCGCGTTCTGACGCCGCTGATCAAGAACCTGCACGCCGATCCCTTCTTCACCACTTTTGCCACGGCCCGAGAGGAAGAGGCCGTCGGCATCGTCTCCGGCGCGTGGATGGGCGGACGGCGCGGCGCGGCGCTGATGCAGACTTCCGGCTTTGCCACGCTGGCCAACGTGCTGGCCTCGCTCGCGGTGCCGTACCAGATCCCGCTGATCATGTTCGTGTCCGAGCGCGGCACGCTCGGCGAGTTCAACTACGGCCAGTCGCTGGTCTGCCGCACCATGCGCCCGGTGCTGGATTCGCTGGCGCTGGAGCACCACACCATCACCCGGCTCGACGAGCTCGAATTCATCGCCGACCGCTCGATCAAGCAGGCCGTCACCACCCAGGCGCCGGTCGCGCTGATCCTCAACCCGCTGCTCACCGGCGGCAAGGTCTTCGACAAGTGAGGCCGGTCAAATGAATATTGACTTGAACGCGCGCAATACCAAGGTGATGAACCGGTTCGACGTCACTTCTCGCCTGATCGCGAAGCTCGGAAGCGAGGAAGCCGTGATCGGCGGCATCGGCAACACCAATTTCGATCTCTGGGCGGCCGGCCACCGCCCGCAGAATTTCTACATGCTGGGCAGCATGGGGCTCGCATTTCCGATCGCGCTCGGCGTGGCGCTGGCGCAGCCCGGTCGCCGCGTCTTCGCACTCGAAGGCGACGGCTCGCTGCTGATGCAGCTCGGCGCGCTGTCGACGATTGCAGCCCTGAAGCCGAAAAACCTGACGATGATCGTGATGGACAACGGCATCTACCAGATCACCGGCGCGCAGCCGACACCGGCAGCGAACGTCGCCGACATCGTCGCCATCGCCATCGGCTCCGGCCTTGCCAACAGCGCCTGGGCCGCGGACGAGGAGGATTTCGAGCGGCTGGTCGACGATGCGATGGCTGCCAGCGAGCCGGGCCTGATCGCGGTCCGGATCGACGACAAGCCGGGCGTGGGCACCACCCGCCGCGACCCCGTGCAGATCCGGGAACGCTTCATGCACGGCCTCGGCGTGCGCGAGCCACTTTAACATTTTGTCATTAACTACACGGCGATCTGATACCGACCTCGCGACAACCCCGCCAGATCCGTGCTAAGCGGTCCGGATGTCCATTTTCATTCGTTCCTTTGCCTGGCTGCTCGCGGCCGCCGTCACTTTCGCCACTCTAGGTCCCCCCGGCCTTCGTCCCCATTCCGACCTCGGTCAGGACGGCGAACATGCGCTCGCCTTCATTCTGGTGGGATTGGCCTTCGGCCTCGCCTATCCGCGCCGGCGCCTGCTGAGCGCAGCGGCCGCGGTGGTCCTGATCGGCGTGCTCGAACTGATGCAATTTTGGGCACCGGGACGCCACGCCAGGCTCGAGGATTTCCTCGTCGACGCGCTCACCGCCTGCATCGGCTTTGCGCTCGCGGCCGCGACCGATTGGCTGCTCACGCGCTTTCGCGCAGGCTCCGCCGTGACAAGCGAAGGCCCCGCGGAGTAACACCCCCGCAGGGCCCATCTTCTCAACGCATAGGTTAGCACCGATCAGTCGATGATCTTGACCACGCGGCGCGTGCGCGGCTCGACGATCACGCGGCGATCGTTCACGACCGCATAGCGATATTGCGTGTAGTTCGGCACGGGGCGCAGCACCACGGTGGGCGGCAGCGGCTCGCCAACCACGACGCGCTCGTGAATCACCACGGAATCGTCGCGCGGGATTCCGCCCAGCACGGCGTTCGGAATTTCCAGGCCGGCGCCGACGGCCGCGCCGACAGTGCCACCGACCATGGCGCCGATCGGGCCACCGATGTCGCCGCCCGCGCGCGCGCCGTCCCTGGCGCCCTGTTCGGTCGTCGACTGAGCAAAGGCTGCACTCGACGCCAGCAGAGACGCGGCAGCCAACGAAATCGCAAAACGGGTCTTCATGTCCTCATGTCTCCAGTGATTGCTATTCGCCTTCAACCGCGGGGCCGGACCGTTGTTCCGGTTCCCCCGTGGCGAAAGACACGCCAGATCTGGAGACTGTTACGGCGTAACAGTTCAGGCTGCGGCGATCTCGTGGCCCGCCATCAGTTCCAGCGCCCGCACCATCCCCGAATGATCCCAGGCCTGGCCACCATGTGCGGTGCAGGCCGAGAACAATTGCTGGGCCACCGCCGTGCTCGGCAGCGACAGGCCAAGCGTGCGCGCGCCTTCGAGCGCGAGGTGGAGATCCTTCTGGTGCAGCTCGATGCGGAATCCCGGATCGAAGTTGCGCTTCACCATGCGCTCGCCATGCACTTCGAGAATCCGCGACGAGGCAAAGCCGCCCATCAGCGCCTTGCGCACCAGCGCTGGGTCCGCACCAGCCTTGGATGCAAACAGAAGCGCTTCGCTCACCGCCTCGATCGTCAGCGCAACGATGATCTGGTTGGCAACCTTCGTTGTCTGACCATCGCCATTGGCACCGACATGCGTGACATTCTTGCCCATCTTGTCGAAGATCGGCTTCATGGCGCCAAAAGCCCGCTCCGGCCCGCCGACCATGATGGTGAGGCTCGCCGCCTTGGCGCCGACCTCCCCACCCGACACCGGCGCATCGAGATAGTCGGCGCCGAGCGCCTCGATCTTCTTGGCGAATTCCTTCGTGGCCAGCGGCGAGATTGAGCTCATGTCGACGACGATCTTGCCCCTGGAAATGCCGCTCGCGACCCCGTCCGTGCCGAACAGCACGGCTTCGACATGCGGTGTGTCCGGCACCATGATGATGACGGCATCCGCCTCCTCCGCGACCTGCTTGCTGGACTTGCATGGAATGCCGCCGGCCGCGATCAGCGCCGGCGCGACCGGCGCGACATCATGCAGGAAAACGCGATGGCCTGCCGCCAGGAGATGGCCGGCCATCGGCCGTCCCATGGTGCCAAGTCCGATGAACCCGATGTTGGTCATGTCTGACTTTCTCTCAGTTGGATTAGCGAAATTTCATCCGCACGCTCGGTGCACCTCTCCCGCAAGCGGGAGAGGGAGCGCACCGTCGCCGTGGCCGCGCTCTCACGTCTCGAACGTCTGCGCCGCATGCCACGAAAGCCCTTCCAGCGTCGTGGTGCGCGGCTTGTATTCGCAGCCGATCCAGCCGCGATAGCCGATTGCGTCGAGGTGGCGGAACAGGAAGGGATAGTTGATCTCGCCGGTGCCGGGCTCGTGCCGGCCGGGATTGTCGGCGAGCTGGATATGGGCGATCTCCGGCAGATATTCCTGCATGGTGCGGGCGAGATCGCCCTCCATGATCTGCATGTGATAGATATCGTATTGGACGAACAAATTGTTCGACCGTACCTCCGAGATCAGCTGCACCGCCTGCTCGGTACCGTTGAGGAAAAAGCCGGGAATGTCGAGCGTGTTGATCGGCTCGACAAGCAGCCTGATCTTCTCCCGCGCCAACGTCGACGCAGCGAAGCGGAGGTTACCAACCAGCGTTTCGTTGAGCTCGCGCGGATCGGCGTCGGCAGGCGCGATGCCCACGAGACAATTGAGCTGCTCGCAATCGAGCGCCTTGGCGTATTCGATGGCTCGGAACACGCCGTCGCGGAATTCGGCGGTGCGGTCAGGCAGGATCGCGATGCCGCGCTCGCCTGCCGCCCAGTTTCCGGCCGGCAGATTGTGCAGCACCTGCGTCAGCCCATGGGCTTCGAGTTGCTCGCGCAGCTGCGCCTTATCGAAATCATAGGGGAAGAGATATTCGACCCCGGCAAAGCCCGCCGCCTTCGCCGCGGCAAAGCGGTCGAGGAACGGCATCTCGTTGAAGAGCATGGTGAGGTTTGCGGCGAATCTCGGCATGATGCTATCTCCTATTCCGCCGGCTGCAGCACGCCGGGCCTGACTGTCCCACCCTCGTCGAGCGGCAGATCAAGCACCTCCTCGAACTCGACGATGTTGTCGATCTCCGTGCCCATCGCGATGTTGGTGACGCGTTCGAGGATGAACTCGACCACCACGGGAACGCGGTGCCTGGTCATCAACTCACGCGCGGTGGCGAACGCGGCCTGCGTGTCCTTCGGGTCGGTGACGCGGATCGCCTTGCAGCCGAGGCCTTCGGCGACCGCGACATGGTCGACACCGTAGACGCCGATCTCGGGCGCGTTGATGTTCTCGAAGGAAAGCTGCACATGATAGTCCATGTCGAAGCCGCGCTGGGCCTGACGGATCAGGCCGAGATAGGAATTGTTCACGACGACGTGGATGTAGGGCAGATTGAACTGCGCCCCCACCGCGAGCTCCTCGATCAGGAACTGGAAGTCGTAGTCGCCTGAGAGCGCGACGATCTCGCGATCGGGGCATGCGGCACGCACGCCGAGCGCGGCGGGCAGCGTCCAGCCGAGCGGACCCGCCTGCCCGGCATTGATCCAATTGCGCGGCTTGTAGACGCCGAGGAACTGCGCGCCGGCGATCTGCGACAGTCCGATCACGCTGACATAAGTGGTGTCGCGACCGAACGCCTTGTTCATCTCCTCGTAGACGCGCTGCGGCTTGATCGGAACGTTGTCGAAATGGCTCTTGCGCAACATCGTCCTCTTGCGGTCGCGGCAGGCCGCGGGCCACGCCTGGCGCTCGCGGAGCCTGCCTGACCGGCGCCACTCCCTGGCGACGGTGACGAACAGCTCGAGTGCAGCCTTCGCGTCCGAGACGATGCCGAGGTCGGGATTGAACACGCGCCCGATCTGGGTCGGCTCGATGTCCACGTGAACGAATTTGCGACCCTTGGTGTAGGTTTCGACCGAGCCTGTATGACGATTGGCCCAGCGGTTGCCGATACCGAGCACGAAGTCGGACTCCAGCAGAGTTGCGTTGCCGTAGCGATGGCTGGTCTGGAGACCGACCATGCCCGCCATCAGCACGTGGTCGTCGGGAATAGCACCCCAACCCATAAGCGTCGGTACGACAGGCACGTTGGCGATCTCGGCGAATTCGACCAGAAGGTCCGAAGCGTCGGCGTTGATGATGCCACCGCCCGCAACGATCAGCGGACGCTCGGCGGCGTTGAGCATCTCCATCGCCTTCTCGACCTGCTTGCGCGTCGCGGTCGGCTTGTAGACCGGCAGCGGCTCATAGGTCTCGTCGTCGAACTCGATTTCGGCCAGCTGCACGTCGAGCGGCATGTCGATCAGCACCGGCCCCGGCCTCCCTGAGCGCATCACGTGAAACGCCTGGCTGAACACGCGCGGCACCAGCGCCGGCTCGCGCACCGTCACCGCCCATTTGGTCACCGGCTTTGCGATCGATTCGATATCGACCGCCTGGAAATCCTCCTTGTAGAGACGCGCGCGCGGCGCTTGCCCCGTGATGCAGAGGATCGGAATGGAATCTGCGATCGCCGAGTAGAGCCCGGTGATCATGTCGGTGCCGGCCGGCCCGGAGGTGCCGATACAGACCCCGATATTGCCGGCCTTGGCCCGCGTATATCCTTCTGCCATGTGCGAGGCGCCCTCGACATGCCGCGCCAGGATGTGGCGGATCGAGCCGCGCTTCCTCAGCGCCGAATAAAGCGGATTGATCGCAGCCCCGGGAACGCCGAAGGCGGTCGAGATACCTTCCTTTTCCAGGATACGCACGGCAGCATCGACGGCTCGCATCTTCGCCATATCGGACCTCGCTTGGTTCAAGTCAGCGAGCGAGATCATCAGGTGCGCAGAAGCCAATCTCAACGAGATCGATTTTATTTTCCACGATGCGGCAGCCACGAGAAAATCGCAGCGGTCTCAATCGGTTATATCGAGGAACACCTGAAAGCGGATCACTCGAACAGCGGTGCCAGCTCCATCTGCGGCACCAGCACGAGGCCCTTGTCGGTGATGCGAATTTCCGGAATGACCGATAGCGGAATCAAATTGAAGCCCATGTAGGGGATGGTGCAGCCGGCTTCCGTCCATTCCTTCTTCAGCACCTTCACTTCTTCCGCTACGTCGGTGACGCGCTTGTCGGAGAGCAGCCCGGCAATGGGCAGCGGAACCAGCGCCCTCACCTTGCCTTCGGCGACGACGCAGACGCCGCCCTGCCGCTCCTTGATCGCGGCGATGGCGACCTGCATATCGCCCTCGTTGGTGCCGGCGACAATGAGGTTGTGGCTGTCGTGCCCGACGCTGGAAGCGACCGCGCCGCGCTTCAGGCCAAAATCCTTGAGGAGGCCATAGGCGACGTTGCCGGCGGATTTGCCGTGACGCTCGACCACCGAGACGAAGCAGAGGCCGTAGCGCGCGAACAGCGAGGGCCAGTCCTTGGCCGGTTCGATCGCGACCTTCTCATGGATCAGTGTGATGCCGGGCAACGCGGTCTTGATCGCGTTGACGGTGCAGGCTTTCACCGGCAGCTCCGGCGTCAGCCTCAGTTCTTCCGGAAGCTTCACCGTGGCGTAGGCGGCCCTCGGATATTGGTAGCGCTGCGACAAGGCCTGATCGAGCCGAGGCGTGATCTTGCACTGCTCGACCAAGAGCTCGCCGCCATACCAGGTGCATTGCGGCTTGAGCTGGTCGTCCATCAGCACGAGATCGGCGCGGCGGCCGCCGCCGAGCCCGCCGACATCGCCGTCCATACCGAAACGTGTTGCGCCATGAAGCGAGCCCATCGACCAGGCCTGCTCCGGCGACATCCCCGCCTTCACCGCCTCGCGCACCACCCAGTCGAGACCGAACAGCAGCAGATCGTCGGCATCGCGATCATCTGTGCAGACCGCCGTGCGCTTGTGCGAGGCCCCGAGCTCGGTCACGGTGCGGATCGCCTGCGGCAGCGAATGCCAGGGCGTCGTGGGCGGGCCGCCGCGGAGGAACACCCAGACGCCGGCGTCGAGCAGATCGTCAGCAATATCCCGGTCGATCGCCTCGTGCGTATCGGTGACGCCGCTCGCCGCATAGGCGGCGACGAACTCGCGGCCATAGACATGACCGGACACCGGACGCCCGCGCTTCAGGGCCGCGGCGAGGATGGCATGGCTGCGCTCGTCACCCATCGTGACAGGCACAAAATCCATCTTCTCGCCAAGCGCCACCGCTTCGGGCCAGCGGTCGAACAGGCCGGCGATCTTGTCCGGCGTGAGATCGCCGCCCGCGGTTTCCAGTTCCGCCGACGTCGCCGGCACCGTGCTCGGCACCGTCAAGAAGATCGACAGCGGCGCCTCGCGCGCGTCCTCCAGCATCGCCTCGACGCCGGCGACGTCCATGACGTTGCCGATCTCATGGCTGTCGCAGAAGATCGTGGTGGTGCCGTTGAGCAGCGCTGCCTCCGCATAGGCGCAGGCCGTCACCATCGAGGATTCGATGTGGATGTGCGGATCGACGAGGCCCGGCGCAATGATGCCGCCGGCTGCGTCGTAGAGCGGCACCTCGCTCCAGGCCTTCTTCGCTGTACCGCTCGGCTTCACCGCCGCGATGCGGCCGCCGGAGATCCAGACCTCCCGCCCCGGATGGATACGCTCGGAATAGGTCGAGAGCACGCGCGCCCCCGTGACGACGAGATCCGGCACGACGCGCTCCGAGGCGACGTCCGCGAGGCGCCGCGTCATGCTGTGCAGTGGCGCGACGGCGAAACGGGTGAGTTTGGTCATCGGCGCTCTCTGGTGACGTTACGGCCGAGCGATGGTTACGCCCGGTCCCACCCGGGCAAGCTCAAATATAGCGGCAGGACCTACTTACGTCTTCGGCGCCGAAACAGCTGCCGCCCCCGCGCCCGAAGGCCTGCGCGGGTTCCGCCTTCGCCTCGGCGGTGCGGCAGTGGGCTTGACCCGAATGCGCATCGACCGGCCTTTGGGCTCATCGATCTCGAACGCATTCGTCTTTCGCACGAGGTCGCTCAACTTGCGGAAGCCGAACGTCCTCGGATCGAAATCCGAAGCCAGATTGGCGAGTTGCCGTCCGACTTCGCCGAGCGCGACCCAGCCGTCCTCGCTCTCCATCTGGGTGATCACTTTCTTGATGATGGGCGTGGCGGCATCGGGCGGCTGAAGCGGCGGCGACCTCGAGGCGGCATCCTGGGTGTTCGCCGGGGCGGCAAGCAGGTTCTCGGTGTAGACGAACCTTCGGCAGGCCTGCCGGAAGCTTTCCGGCGTCTTCTGCTCGCCGAACCCGAAGACGTCGACGCCCTGCTCCCGGATGCGGGCGGCGAGACGGGTAAAATCGCTGTCGGAAGACACCAGGCAGAAGCCGTCGAACCGGCCGCTGTGAAGCAGGTCCATCGCGTCGATGACCAGCGTTATGTCGGACGCATTCTTTCCCGTCGTATAAGCGAATTGCTGTTGCGGGATGATGGCGTGCTTCGACAGGATGTCAGCCCAGCCCCTGGAACGCGCATTGGAGAAGTCGCCGTAGATGCGTCGGACGCTGGCCTCGCCGATCTTGGCAATCTCCTCGAAAAGTCCATCCGCGATCTTCGCAGAGGCATTGTCGGCGTCGATCAGGACGGCCAGACGGGGCGAGCGAAGTTCCGACGGCATGGCATTTCTCCACGGGATGGACGCGGCATTAGAACATGCGTGCGTCTTAACGGCTAATCCTCGCTCGCCTTGAAGCGGCCGAGCCCCTTCATCACGAAGGGCGCCAGCAGCGCGATCAGCGCGATGCCAAGCAGCGTCGCCGAGATCGGACTTTGCAGCAGCGCCATGGGATCGCCGAGGCTGATCGCGAGCGCGCGGCGCAGCTGGCTCTCGGCGATCGGGCCGAGGATCAGGCCGACCACGACGGGCGCGATCGGGAAATCGAACCGGCGCATCAGGAAGCCGAGCACGCCGAAACCGGCCAGCATCGACAATTCGACCACGGACGGCTTTGCCGCGATGGTGCCCATGGTCGCGAACACCAGGATGCCGGCATAGAGCCAGGGCTGCGGGATCGCCAGCAGCCGCACCCACAGGCCGACCAGCGGCAGATTGAGCACCAGCAGCATGCAATTGGCGATGAAGAGACTCGCGATCAGGCCCCAGACGAGGTCGGGCCGTTCGGCGAACAACAGCGGCCCGGGGTTGAGGCCGTATTGCTGGAAGCCCGCCAGCATCATCGCGGCCGTGGCCGAGGTCGGCAGCCCCAGCGTCAGCAGCGGCACCAGCGTGCCGGCCGCGGAGGCGTTGTTGGCGGCTTCCGGTCCGGCGACACCTTCGATCGCGCCCTTGCCGAACTCGTCCGGATATTTGGTGAGACGCTTCTCGGTCGAGTAGGACAGGAAGGTCGGAATTTCCGCGCCGCCCGCAGGCAGTGCGCCGATCGGGAAGCCGAACATCGTGCCGCGCAGCCACGGCTTCCACGAGCGCTTCCAGTCTTCCTTGGTCATCCACAGCGAGCCGCGCACCGGTTCGAGCTTCTCCTCGGTGTGGTGGCGGCGGGATGCGACGTAGAGCGCCTCGCCCACCGCGAACAGCCCGACCGCCAGCGTCGTCACCTCGACGCCGTCGAGCAGTTCGGGGACGCCGAACGCAAGCCGCGCCTGTCCCGTGAGCTTGTCGATCCCGACGAGTCCCAGCGTCAGGCCGATGAACAGGCTGGTCAGGCCGCGGACCGGGGAATCTCCGAACGTGGCCGACACCGTGACGAAGGCGACGCACATCAGCGCGAAATAATCCTCGGGGCCGAAGCGCACGGCGAAATCGACCAGCCATGGCGCGAGGAAGGCCAGTCCGATGGTGGCGATGGTGCCGGCGACGAAGGAGCCGATGGGGGGGGG
>NZ_AJQE01000017.1 GCF_000261685.1 Bradyrhizobium genomosp. I (2014)
CGCCGCGGCCGGCCTTGGCCATCTTGTTGCCTTCGAGCGCGGTCGCCATCGAGGCGCTCTCGCCGGGCGTGTTGATCAGGATCGCGGTCGTCGAGCCGCCGTACATGCCGCCATAATAGATGCCGGCAAACATGATCAGCGAGCCGCCGGGATCGAGCTTGTAGGTCACCGGCAGCAGTAGCGCGACCGTCAGCGCCGGGCCGATACCGGGCAGCACGCCCACAGCGGTGCCGAGGAACACGCCGATCAGCGCGTAGAGCAGGTTGATCGGCTGGACGGCGACGGCCATGCCGTGCGCCAGCGCCGCAAAAGTGTCCATCACAGCAGTCGCTCCAGCGGGCCGGTCGGAAGGCTCAGCGTCAACAACCGGTCGAACGCGAGATAGATGAGGGTCGACATCACCAGGGCGATGATGGAATCCACCACGATGGCACGCCGTCCGAAAGCCGCCGACGTCGTCACGAACAGCGCCGACGTCGCCAGGATGAAACCGCCGCCAAAGCCGATGATGGCGATCAGCAGAGCAAGGCCGACGAGGATCAGAACCACGGGGATAGGATCGGCGCTCTCGCGCGCAGGCAGATTGCCGCGCAGCGCGTCGACGAAATTGCCGATCGCCAGCAGCGCAAGGCCGCTGGCGACCACGACCGGCATCGCCTCGGGTCCCATCCCGTACATCGTGGCGGATTGCAGGTCACGCGCGTCCCAGACCAGCACCACGGCGAGGGCCGCAAGCAGTGCTGCGATGACGATGCCGGCGCGGTCGACGCGCCGCGGCGGCTGGACGGGATCGCCTGAGGTCATGACTTGACCAGGCCGACCGATTTCAGCACGTCGGTGACGCGCACCGTTTCCTTCTTCAGGAAGTCGGCAAACGCGTCGCCGCCGAGATAGGCATCCTCCCAGCCCTTCTGCTTGAGGATCTCCTTCCAGGCGTCAGACTTCACCATCTTCTCGACGGCATCGCTCAAGGTCTTGCGCTGCTCGGGCGTGATGCCGGGAGGCGCGACCACCGAACGCCAGTTGGCGATCACGAGGTCGATTCCCTGTTCCTTGAAGGTCGGGATGTCGCTGCCTGCGATGCGCTTCTCCGAGGTCACGCCGATCGCGCGCAGCTTGCCGGACTTGATCTGCCCTTCATATTCGCTCAGTCCGGAAATGCCCGCAGTAACCTTCCCGCCGAGAATCGCAGCCAGCGACTCGCCGCCGCCGGAGAACGGGATGTAGTTGATCTTCTTCGCATCGGCGCCGACGGCGCCGGCGAACATCGCCGCCATCACATGGTCGACGCCGCCGGCGGAGCCGCCGGCGAATGTCACCTTGGCGATATCGGCCTTCACCGCGGCGGCAAGATCCTGTGCATTCTTGATCGGCGAGTTCGCGGGAACCACGATCACCTGGATTTCCTCGGTGAGGCGCGCGATCGGCGTGACCTGCTCCAGCGTCACCGGCGACTTGTTCATGGCGAGCGCGCCGACCATGACGAAGCCGTTGACCATCATCTGGTTGCCGTCGCCCTTGGCACCATTGACGAATTGCGCGATGCCGACGCTGCCGCCAGCGCCGGGAACGTTGGTGACCTGCACGCTGCGGGCGACGCCCGAAGCCACCAGGGCCTGCTGCATCGAGCGCGCGGTCTGGTCCCATCCCCCGCCCGGGGCCGCCGGCGCCATCAACTTGAGCTCGAGCTGCTGGGCGAAGGCCGGATTGGCTGCCGCCAGGGTCAGCGCGACGGCTGCGCCGACAAGGCGCGCGGAAAATCGAAACATGGGGGCATCTCCAGGCTCATGCGGACGTTTGCCGCATTGTGTCGTTTGGTCGCATATCAGCCAAAACGGCCGATGCTGTCCAGTGACATCCCCCCGGGGTTTTTGTCAGCGGGGCGTCGGGATCACGCCGCCGAGCGCGTCCGTCAGTTCGGCGGCGACATCCCGGACGATTTGCCCAATTTCCGGCAACCTCTGGTCGGTCAGCCGGCTGGTCATGCCGGAGACCGAGATCGCCGCGAGCGGCTCGGCGCAGTCGTTGTAGACGACCGCCGCAACACAGCGCAGGCCCATGCATGCCTCTTCATCGTCGAGGGCGTAGCCGAGCTTGCGGATCTTTTCGAGTTCCCTAAACAGATCGCTCGGCCGCACGATCGACTTCTCGGTCAGGCGGGGCATGCCGTGATGGCGGATGACGGCGCTGACGTCCTCGTCCGAATAGGTTGCGAGCACCGCCTTGCCGACGCCGGAGGTCACCATGGGAACGCGGCCTCCCACCTTGGTCAGCGAGCGCATGATCTCGCGACTCTCCATGCGGGTCAGCACGATGATGAACTCATCGTCGACCACGGCGAGATTGGCTGTCTCACGGGTGAGATCGCGCAGCTTGCGGAGGTATGGAATCGCCTGCGCTGAGAAATTCCGCCGCCGCGCGAAGCTCGCGCCGACCGTGAAGCTGCGAACGCCGACATGCCATTTGGATTTGGCACGGTCGAACTGCACGAAGCGCCGGCTTTCCAGCGTCGCCAGCAGGCGGTGCACCGTGGAGGCCGACAGGCCGGTGCGGATCGCGAGATCGCTGAGGCGATAGCCTTCGTCGTCCTCGGCCAGCGTCTCGATGATCGACAGCGCGCGGTCGACGGACTGCACGCCGCCGTCACGGCCCTCGTGCTCGGCCTCCGACGGCGACCGGGCTTCGTGCGATCTGCGCCGGATCACGTCCTTGCTCATCGCGACCTGCCGCTTGTGCATCCGTCATTCCGGGATGGTGCGCCGGGACTGCGCGCAGCGCGGGCCTGGCGTACCAGACCCGGAATCTCGAGATTCCCGGGTTCGATGCTGCACATCGCCCCGGGATGACAGGAGAGTTAGGCTCAGAGCAGCCCTGCCCCACGTGCCCATTTGTACTTGGCGCCGAGGACCTCGACCGGCAGCTCGGTCGAGTAGGCATAGGCCGGGATGCCGTGCTGGTAGAGATATTCGGCGGCTTCCTCGACCTCAACATCGCCGGCGAGCGAGGCGACCATGGGCTTCACAAACCCCTTGGCCTCCATCTCCTTCTTCACCTCGACCATGTTGCGGGCAAACACCATCGGCGGGGTGACGATGGTGTGCCAGTAGCCGAGGATCAGCGCGTGGATGCGCTCATCCGACAGGCCGAGCTTCACGGTGTTGACGTAGGTGATCGGCGGCTCGCCGCCGGTGATATCCACAGGATTTCCGGCAGCGCCGAACGGCGGGATGAACTTGCGGAAGGCCGCATCCAGATCAGGCGGCATCGACATCAGCGACAGGCCGTTGTCGACGCAGGAGTCCGACAGAAGCACGCCCGAGCCGCCTGCACCGGTGATGATCAAGACGTTCTCGCCCTTCGGCGTCGGCAGCACCGGCACGCCGCGGGCGAATTCGAGTAGCTGGCGCAAGCTCCGGGCGCGGATCACGCCGGATTGCTTGAACACGTCTTCGTAGATGCGATCGTTGCCGGCGAGCGCGCCGGTGTGCGACGAGGCCGCCTTGGCGCCGGCCGAGGTGCGGCCAGCCTTGAGCACGACGACCGGCTTCTTCTTGGAGACGCGCTTGGCGGCTTCGGCAAAGGCGCGGCCGTCCTTGAGGTCCTCGCAGTGCTGCGCGATCAGATTGGTGTTCGGATCCTGCTCGAAGAAGGCGAGCAGATCGTCCTCGTCGATGTCGGACTTGTTGCCGAGGCCGACGATCGCCGACACCCCCATTTTCGCCGAGCGCGAGAAGCCGATGATGGCCATTCCGATGCCGCCCGACTGCGACGACAACGCCGCGTGGCCCTTGACGTCATAGGCGGTGCAAAAGGTGGCGCAGAGATTGGCCGGCGTGTAGTAGAAGCCGTAGATGTTCGGCCCCATCAGGCGGATGTCGTACTTCTTGCCGACCTCGACGATCTCGGCCTGCAGCTCCGGCGCACCGGCCTCGGCGAAGCCCGACGGGATCAGCACCGCGCCCGGGATTTTCTTCTCGCCGCATTCGGTCAGCGCCGCGGCAACGAACTTCGCGGGAATCGCGAAAACCGCGACGTCGATCACGCCCGGCACGTCCTTGACGCTCTTGTAGGCCTTGTAGCCGAGGATCTCGGCGGCTTTGGGATGGATCGGAATGATCTCGCCCTTGTAGCCGCCGTTGATGAGGTTCTTCATCACGGAATTGCCGATCTTGCCGTCCTCCGCGGAGGCGCCGATCACGGCGACCGCCTTCGGCTGCATGATGCGGTTCATCGCCGCGACGATCTCTTCGGTCGGGCGCGGCTTCGGCTTCGGCACATAGGCGAAGTCGACGACGATGCGGACGTCCGCGGCGGTCGCGCCCTTCGCCGTCGCGAACACAGGGTTGAGGTCGAGCTCGACGATCTCGGGGAAATCGGTGACGAGCTGCGAGACCTTGACGATGACGTCGGCGAGGGCGTTGCGGTTCACCGGCTCGCCGCCGCGCACGCCCTTCAGGATCTCGTGCGCCTGGATGCCGTCGAGCATCGAGAGCGCGTCCTCCTTGGTCGCGGGCGCGAGGCGGAAGGTGATGTCCTTGAGCACCTCGACCAGCACGCCGCCGAGGCCGAAAGCGACCAGCTTGCCGAATGATCCGTCGGTGATCGAACCGACGATCACTTCGGTACCGCCGGCCAGCATCTGCTGCACCTGGACGCCTTCGATCTTGGCGTCGGACTTATACTTCTTGGCGTTGCCGAGAATGGTCTCGTAGGCCTTCTCGGCCTCGTCGGCCGTCTTGAGGCCGACGATGACGCCGCCGGCTTCGGTCTTGTGGAGAATGTCCGGCGAGACGATCTTCATCACGACCGGGAAGCCCATCGCGGTGGCCATCTTGCCGGCCTCGCCGGCCGACTTCGCCACGCCCTCCTTCGGCACCGGAATGCCGTAGGCGTCGCAGACCAGCTTGCCTTCCGGGGCCGTCAGGCTGGTGCGGTTGTCCGCCTTGACCTGGTCAAGCACCTTGCGGACGGCATCTTTGGAATTGGACATGTGGCTTCTCCCTTGACCTCAGTTCGTTCTTTACAAAGCGCGCGCGTGTTTGCGGCTGCCCGTGATGCTTGCCATTCGCCGCGCTCTGTTCCATGTCGCGGGTCGGAGCGGCGTAAAGCGCCAGACTACTCCGCCGGCATGGATCAAAAATGGCTGGCGATGGCATTTGGTATGCCAGAAGCCAACTTGTCAAGCTGGAGCATGCCTTAGAACGCCGCAAAAAATAGCCAGCTTGACATTCTGGCATGTGGTATGCCAAAAACTTTCCGTCATTATTCCTGTAAAAGACGACTCCCACTGGAGGAGATTCGTCGTGTCACAACGGAAACCAATCAAGGCGTTGCCGAACATGGCCGAGGCAGACATCGCAATCGTTCGTATTGCCCCGGAGAGCAGCTTCAAAAACAAGGCGTATGACGCCTTGAAGGAAGCCATCCTCAAGATGGACATCTACTCGACGCCCGAGCCGGTGATGCTCGACGAGCGCGCGTTGTCCGAGAGGCTTGGCGTCAGCCGCACCCCGATCCGCGAAGCCATCGCGATGCTCGAGCAGGACGGTTTCGTGAAAACGGTGCCGCGCCGCGGCATCATGGTGGTGCGCAGAACCAAGAGCGAGATCGTCGACATGATCCGCGCCTGGGCGGCGCTGGAGAGCATGGCCGCGCGCCTCATCACCACCACCGCACGCAAGAAGGACATCACGGCGCTGCGCGACTTCTTCAAGGATTTCGGCAGGGACCGCCTGCCCGAGGATCACGTCGAGGAATATTCACGCGCCAACATCGCCTTCCATCAGGCGCTGATCTCGCTGTCGGAATCGCCGGTGCTGGTCGATCTCACCAACGACCTCCTGCTGCACGTGCGCGGCTATCGCCAGCTGACCATCGGACGCAAGGATCGCACCGCGACGTCGCTGCCCGAGCATCTCGGCATGATCGAAGCGCTGGAAGCGCGCGACACCGAGCTCGCCGAGAAGCGCGCCCGCGATCACACCCTCGGCCTTGCCGCTTACGTCGAAGCGCACGGCCAGGAACTGTTCACGTAGCGCTTTACCCAGCGAACGTTCACCAGAAGGGCGAAGCACTCGCCCCACTACTTGAGACCAGGGAGACAAGGCCCATGCTGAATACCGCGACCAAGTCCGAGGCACCGGGCACCGAGCAGGAACTGACGGATGGTTTTCATCTCGTCATCGACGCGCTCAAGCTGAACGGCATCAACACCATCTATAATGTGCCGGGCATCCCGATCACGGATTTGGGCCGCATGGCGCAGGCGGCCGGTATTCGCGTGATCTCCTTCCGCCACGAGCAGAACGCCGGCTACGCCGCGGGCATCGCCGGTTATCTCACCAGGAAACCCGGCGTCTGCCTCACGGTCTCCGCACCCGGCTTCCTCAATGGTCTCACCGCGCTCGCCCACGCCACCACCAATTGCTACCCGATGATCCTGGTCTCGGGCTCCTCCGAGCGCGAGATCGTCGACTTGCAGCAGGGCGACTACGAGGAAATGGACCAGCTCGCGATCGCAAGGCCGCTGTGCAAGGCGGCCTATCGCGTGCTGCATGCCCAGGACATCGGCATCGGCTTCGCCCGCGCCATCCGCGCCGCGGTCTCGGGCCGTCCGGGCGGCGTATATCTCGACCTGCCGGCAAAGCTGTTCGGCCAGGTGATGAACGCCGAGGCCGGCCGGAAGTCGCTGGTCAAGGTGATCGACGCGGCGCCCGCGCAGATCCCCTCGCCCGCTTCGGTCAAGCGCGCGCTCGACGTGCTCAAGAGCGCCAAGCGTCCGCTCATCATCCTCGGCAAGGGCGCGGCCTACGCGCAGGCCGACGAGGAGATCAAGAGCTTCGTCGAGAAGAGCGGCGTGCCGTTCCTGCCGATGAGCATGGCCAAGGGCCTGCTCCCCGACACGCATCCGCAGTGCGCGGGCGCGGCCCGCTCGACGGTGCTGAAGGACTCCGACGTCGTCATGCTGATCGGCGCGCGGCTGAACTGGCTGCTGTCGCACGGCAAGGGCAAGAGCTGGGGCGAGGCGCCGAAGAAGTTCATCCAGGTCGACATCGAGCCGAAGGAGATGGACTCCAACGTCGAGATCGTCGCCCCCGTGGTCGGCGACATCGGCTCGGTCGTCTCGGCGTTCAACCAGGCGCTTGCGTCGGGCTGGACCGCCCCGCCCGCTGAATGGACCAAGGCCGTGTCAGCCAAGCGCGAAGAGAACGTCGCCAAGATGGCGCCGAAGCTCATGAACAACAAATCGCCGATGGACTATCACGGTGCGCTCGGCGTGCTGAAGAACGTCATCAAGGAGCACCCCGAGGCGATCCTCGTCAACGAAGGCGCCAACACGCTCGACCTCGCCCGCGGCGTCATCGACATGTACCGCCCGCGCAAGCGTCTCGACGTCGGCACCTGGGGCGTGATGGGCATCGGCATGGGCCAGGCGATCGCGGCCGCGCTCGAGACCGGCCATCCCGTGCTCGCGGTCGAAGGCGACTCGGCCTTCGGCTTCTCCGGCATGGAGGTCGAGACCATCTGCCGCTACAACCTGCCGATCTGCGTCGTCATCTTCAACAATGACGGCATCTATCGCGGCACCGACGTCAACGGCGCGAACGCCGACCCGGCGACGACGGTGTTCGTCAAGGGCGCGCGCTACGACAAGATGATGGAAGCCTTCGGCGGCGTCGGCGTCAACGCGACCTCGCCCGACGAGCTCAAGCGCGCCGTCAACGAGGCGATGAAGTCCGGCAAGCCGACGCTCATCAACGCGGTGATCGACCCGGCCGCGGGCTCGGAGAGCGGCCGCATCGGCAACCTCAATCCGCAGAGCGTTCTGCAGAAGAAGAAGTAAGTCCACCCCTCAACCCTTTATTCCCTGCCGGGTGCAGGGGCAGACAGAGTACGGAGCAACATGATGACCAAAGCGCTCGAGGGCGTTCGCATTCTCGACTTCACCCACGTTCAGTCCGGACCGACCTGCACGCAGCTGCTGGCCTGGTTCGGCGCCGACGTGATCAAGGTGGAACGTCCGGGCGTGGGTGACATCACCCGCGGCCAGCTGCAGGACATCCCGAACGTCGACAGCCTGTATTTCACCATGCTCAACCACAACAAGCGCTCAATCACGCTCGACACCAAGAACCCCAAGGGCAAGGAAGTCCTGACCGAACTGATCAAGAAGTGCGACGTGCTGGTGGAAAATTTCGGCCCCGGCGTGCTCGATCGCATGGGCTTCCCCTGGGAGAAGATTCAAGCGATCAACCCGAAGATGATCGTCGCCTCGATCAAGGGCTTCGGCCCCGGGCCTTACGAAGACTGCAAGGTCTACGAGAACGTCGCGCAGTGCACCGGCGGCGCCGCTTCCACCACCGGCTTCCGCGACGGCCTGCCGCTCGTCACCGGCGCCCAGATCGGCGATTCCGGCACCGGCCTGCATCTGGCGCTCGGCATCGTCACCGCGCTCTACCAGCGCACGCATTCGGGCAAGGGCCAGCGCGTCACCGCCGCGATGCAGGATGGCGTGCTCAACCTCTGCCGCGTCAAGCTGCGCGACCAGCAGCGCCTCGCTCACGGCCCGCTCAAGGAGTACAGCCAGTTCGGCGAAGGCGTGCCGTTCGGCGACGCCGTGCCGCGCGCCGGCAACGACTCGGGCGGCGGCCAGCCAGGCCGCATCCTGAAGTGCAAGGGCTGGGAGACCGATCCCAACGCCTACATCTACTTCATCACCCAGGCCCCGGTCTGGGAGAAGATCTGCGACGTGATCGGCGAGCCCTCGTGGAAGACCGATCCGAACTACGCCAAGCCGGCGGCGCGCCTGCCGCGTCTTAACGAGATCTTCGCCCGCATCGAGCAGTGGACGATGACCAAGACCAAGTTCGAGGCGATGGAGATCCTCAACAAGGACGACATCCCCTGCGGCCCGATCCTGTCGATGAAGGAGATCGCGGAAGACCAGTCGCTGCGCGCGACCGGCACCGTGGTCGAGGTCGACCACCCCACCCGCGGCAAGTACATCTCGGTCGGCAACCCGATCAAGCTGTCGGATAGCCCGAGCGACGTGCAACGCTCGCCGCTGCTCGGCGAGCACACCGACGAGATCCTGCGTTCGGTGCTCGGCTTCAGCGATCACCAGGTCGCCGATATCCACAAGTCCGGCGCGCTCGCCCCGCCGCAGAAGCAGGCCGCCGAGTAAGCGACCGCGCCCTGAACGATACGCAAAGGGCCGCCCGAAAGGGCGGCCCTTTTGCTTGCGAACGCCATGCGGTCGCATGCGCCAACTAAAAAACTGAAAAACAACCCCATGCACAGTAGCCAACCCCTTGGTCGCATTAGGCATTTCTTTTTAGCAGAAATATCTTCGACGCGTCGGGCAAAACAGGGGTAGTATGAAATGATCCAAAAGAGGCTCCGGCTGTCGTTCCTTTGTCTGGCGTCGATCTCGAACGGACAACGGCCACGCGCAATCGAGAATGGCGCTCCGCGCCTTTCCAAAAGGACCAGGCCTCAAAGAGCTTCCAGCCCGAGCCGGCGGAACAGCTTTCGATCAGCCTCGTCCTGCGGATTGCCCGCAGTCAGCAGCGTGTCGCCGACGAAGATCGAGTTTGCGCCGGCAAAGAAGCACAGCGCCTGCATCTCGTCGGTCATGGCCGAGCGTCCTGCCGAGAGCCGCACGAATGAGGCCGGCATCATGATGCGCGCCAGCGCGACGATGCGCACGAACTCGATCGGACCGATCGGCGGCGCTTTCGCCATCGGCGTTCCCGCAATCGGGATCAGCATGTTGATCGGCACGCTCTCCGGCGCTTTCGGGAGGTTGGAGAGCGTGACCAGCATGTCGACGCGGTCCTGTTCGCTCTCACCCATGCCGAGGATGCCGCCGCAGCACACTTTCATGCCGGCCTCGTGGACATGCGAAAGCGTATCGAGACGATCGGCGAAGGTGCGGGTGGAGATGACGCTCGGATAGTAGCTCTCCGATGTATCGATATTGTGATTGTAGTAGTCCAGCCCGGCCGCGCTCAGCCGGTCGGCCTGCCCGCGGTCGAGCATGCCGAGCGTCAGGCAGGTCTCGAGCCCAAGCTGCTTCACGGCGCCGACGATCTCGACGATGGCATCCATGTCGCGCGGCTTCGGATTACGCCAGGCCGCTCCCATGCAATAGCGCGTCGCGCCACTCTCCTTGGCTTTGCGCGCCTCGGCGACGATCTTCTCGACCTCCATCAGCTTGGAGGGCGCAACAGCTGTTGAATGATGCGACGACTGGCTGCAATAGCCGCAGTCTTCCGGGCAACCGCCGGTCTTGATGTTCAGCAGCCGACTCAACTGCACGCGATTTGGGTCAAAATGCTCGCGATGCACGGATTGTGAACGGAACAGCAGATCGTTGAAGGGAAGCTGGTAGACCGCCCAGGCATCCTGGCTGGTCCATTCCTGGGTTACCGCGCGAGCCGGGGATTTTTCTTGTGAGGGGATTGGTTTGGTCTCCCCTTCTTTCGCGCCGAGCATCACACATCTCCTGACAATGCGGCGGGACCATCGCTCGATCGCGAGGTTGGCCGCTTTCGGTCGTGAGTTGGACGAGAACGGTAGCGGAATTGTGGCTTCGCTTGTCGAGTCGGCATACCTTGCCGCCGCCGTTGGCATTGAGGCAAAGTGTCAAAAAAGGGAGGTCAGCATGGCACTGCTCGGCAAGGCCGCGGTTGCGATGTGGTGGAGCGTTCGCCCGGAGCAGCGCAACGAGTTCGGCGACTGGCACTCGCATGAGCATTTTCCGGAGCGGATGAGCATTCCCGGCTTCCGGCGCGGATCGCGCTGGAGCAGCACGACGGATGCCGAGGGCTTCTTCGTGCTCTACGAGCTCGAGCGATACGAGCTGCTCACGTCGAAGGGATATCTCGACCGGCTCAACGCGCCGACACCGTGGTCGAGGAAGATGATGCCGCATCATCTCGGCATGGTCCGCAGCCAGTGCCGGATCGTGACGAGCTTTGGCGGCGGTATCGCGGCATCGCTTGCGACCATCAGGCTGTCGCCGGACGTCGGACGGGAGGCAGAGTTGCAGACACGCATCTCGGAAACGCTCGGCACATTGGCGCAGAAGCCGGGACTGACAGGCGCCCACCTCCTCCTCACCGAGACGCCTCCCACGAGCGCGCCCACGACCGAGCAACAGATCCGCGGCAAGGACGGCGCCGCCGACTGGATCGTGCTGCTGTCCGGCTATGATTGCGACGTGGTCGAACGCGCGGTTGGCGACCAGCTCTCGACGCGGGTGCTTTGCGCCGCGGGCGCTCAGAATCACCCGACGGTCGGCCGCTACCGGCTGGCGTTCACGATGACGCCACAGGACATGGCGGCGATCTGACAGATCGAAGCAAGGGCCGGCCAGCCTGTCTTTGGCGAGAGCCCGCCAGCGCGGCGCCGCTCGCTTCCTGGCCCAGCTATCGCTTGAGCTCTCTGATCAGGTTCCTCAATCGTGGATCGTCAGGCCGGAGGAGCGCCAGTCGCTCGGCGTAACGAAGCGCTGCTTCGATATCCCCCTTCTCCCTGCTGACGTTCAGAGCAACGGAAAGCAGCTCCGGATTGTTCGGATGTCCGCGCAGGCTCTGGTCCAGCACAGAAAGCGCATCGTCGCGCCGACCCATTCCGTTCAGCCCTACAGCATAGACGTAGGCGTATCGCATTTCGCCGGGGTCAAGGGACGCGGCACGACGCAGTTCGTCGAGGGCTTCCTCACTGCGCTTCTGGCGCACGAGTGTCAGACCGAGCGCGTGGTGGAGAGATGCGTCCTGCGCCGATGCGGTGAGCGCTTTACGCAGGACTTGCTCCCCGTCGCTGTCGCGTCCGAGCTGCCGGTATAGATCGGACAGGTTGACTGCGGCCGCCGCAAACGAGGGATCGAGCCTGAGGGCGACGCGGTATTCGGCCTCCGCCGCGCCGGGATTGGCCTGGCGCAGGAAGAAGTTGCCGAGCGCCGTTCGCGAATCCGGCCGATCCGCGTTCAGCATCTGCGCCGCAACGAATTCGGCAGCCGCCCGCATGAACTTGTCGCGATCGGCCGCTGGCTGGCGCGCTGGAGGCATGGCGGCCAGAAGTTCTGCGGCGCGGACGCGCACACCGCGCACGGGATCGTCCAGCTGCGGCGAAGCGAGCGGCCAGAGCTGATCGGCCGGCACTCCTTCGAGCCGATCGAGCGCGCCGAGCCTCACGAGCGGATCGGGGTCGGAAAGCCCATGCCGGATCAGATCGAGATCCGGTGCCGGAAGCTCCGCCAGCGCGCTGGCGCGGACGATACCGGGAACGTCGGCCGATTCAGCGATTGCGGCAAGCCGCTCTTGCGCGTCGGCAGCTTCGCTCCAGGCAGCGTGGAAGCCAGGTGCATAGGTCTGATGGCCGCGTCGCTCCGGCCCGAACCAGCCCTCGATCTGATACGCTGCCCAGGCCGCTGGCTTGTCGTGATGGCAGTGGTTGCACGCATTCGGTGCGCCCGTCTGCACCGAGAGATCGGGACGCGGAACGCGGAAGCCGTGGTCGTGGCGGCGATCGACGACCATGTAGCGGCGCTCCGGCATATGGCAGGCCGGACAGCCCAGCGGCGGCGAGACACCGGCGTGGTGCCGGTGCGCCGCGGATTCATACTTGGCGGGCGTATGACACTGCGAGCAAACGCCGTCTCCGGGCGCCTTCAACGTTGCGCTGTGCGGATCGTGGCAATCGCTGCAGGTCACGCCCTTGGCGAACATCCTGCTCTGCTTGAAGGGTACGTAATTGTAGGTCTCCTCGTCGTCGCGCATCTGGCCGTCGGCATGGAAGCGTTGGCGGTCGAGCAGCGATACGCGGTGGGTGTCGGAGAGCGGTCGGCCCGGTATCCAGTCTTCCGAAAGCTGCCCGCGGCGCGCGTGGCAGCGCCCGCAGGTCTCGACCTCCTTGCGCAGGGCCGGCGCCGGTGCGCTGCGTGCGGGCGTCAATGTGCCGGCGGAGGCGGACCAGGTGATGCCGGTGCGCTCGTCGAAGCGGACCAGCAGGCCGTTATCGGCCTCGCGCGCCGCCGGCTTGCCGTGCGCCCAGGCGACGTGGCGCGAGCCCGCACCGTGGCAGGCCTCGCAGCCGACGCTGATCTCGGAAAAGGTGGTCGCGAACCTGTTCCGGTCGGCATTGTAGCCCTTGCGCACGTTGGTCGAATGGCACTCCGCACACATGAAATTCCAGTTCTGGTTCAGCTTCGTCCAGTGCAGGGGATCGGTGCTGGTGATGGCATTGTCCGGGTAGAGATGAAACCAGCGCTGACCGCCCCGCCCCTTCGGCCGCGTGTCCCAGGCGATGGACAGAGCCTGGACGCGGCCATCAGGGAATTCGATCAGATATTGCTGAAGCGGATCGATGGCGAAGGTGAATTTCACCTCGAAGGTCGCGAGCTTGCCGTCCGGCCCATCGGTCTCGACCAGGAACTTGTTGTCCTTGCGGAAGAAGCGCGAGCGTGTGCCGGCGTAGTCAAACGTCGCATCGTTGAAATCGCCGCGCACGGATTGCTCGGTCGCATGATCCATGGCGTGCCGGTGCTGCGAAGTCTGCCAGAGCTTTGCCTCCGCAGCATGGCAGTCGCTGCACGCCTTGCTTCCAACGAACGTCAGCTCGGCGAGCTGCTGCGGTTTGGGAGCAAGGTTCGAAACCCTGGGCCAGAGCAGTACCCCGGCGACCACGACGAGCAGCGCGGCGCCGAGTGCCAGCAGCACGGAGGCTTTTGGCCGGGCGGGCGAGGACCGCTGCGCAGGATGAGCAGGTTCAGACGTCCGCGCCTTCGTGCCGGCCTTTTCGCGCTTGCGGTTCTTTCGCGAGCCTCGTACCACGTCTGCTTATCGCTCCAGCCGTTCGACCGTCGTTTGGCTTACACGTGAAGATCACTGTCATGACCCGCGCGCTTCGTCACGGCAGTGGTTCGACCTTGGCGGCCATGTCGGGCGCACGGCTCACCCGATAGCTTGCATTGCTGCATCTGAGCACCCAGACCGCATGATCGGCCCTCGAGCGCGAGGTGTCCTTCGTCGCGCCGAGCGCCTTGTCACACGTAAACCCCTGCGAACGGATCTGGGCGGCGAGCATGCCCTGCACCGTCTCTGCCGCGCCCTGCGCCGCAGCGGTGCCGACCGTCAGGGCGCCGATCAGTGCAAGCGCTGAAAGGAAGATCCAACGACTGTCTTTCATGAGCTTCTCCGATCGCGCATCGCGTGCATTTGGCCGACGGGAAGCCGGTTGGCTTCCCGTCGGTGTCGCGCCGAACTATCGGCGGACACATTCCTGAACGAACTTGACCCGGTCCACCATGCCAAGTCCCTTTGCCTCGGCATCCTTGCGGCAACCCTCGCGCTTGTCGATCCGCAACTGGATCTTCTCGACCAGACTGAGGCCGATATTGCTGGAGACCTGGGGTTCCGCCGAGGCAACTTTTCCGGCATCCGCAGACGGGCCATCGCCCGCCGCACGCGCGGCTTCCTCCATCCACTTGATATCATCCGGGCTCAGCTTGGGTCGGTCGATGTCCAGGGCGATCCTGTTGATCTTGCCGGTGAAGGCAAACGGTGCCTGGTAGTCATTGTCGTCGACCGGCGTGCCGGTGTCTGAACCGATGTCCAGCGCCTCGTCCCATTGCAGGATGAAGGGAAGCGTGTGCTCCATCTTCTCCATCGCCACCACGTTGCCGTCGACCTTCAACGTGCCGGTGCCGCCCTTTCCGATGCCGCTGTAGTTGCCGAACAGCATGGTCGCTGCGCCGAGACCGTCATACGTGAAGGCAAATTCGATGACGTGCTTGCCGGGCGTAAGCTCCGTCCCCTCCCAGCGCACGCGCTTGAGGTCGACGAGGTTCCAGGTAAAGACGGGCTTGTTCTTGAGGACATAGAACCCATACCCGCCGAAACGCCCCCCCTGGGTGATCAGCATGCCCTCGGCACCACCCTGCGGAATCTCGACGTCCGCCTTGAAGATATAGGAGGCATTGAGCAGGCTCGGCGCGTCGCCATTTGGCGTGCCCGTGAGCGGTCGCGTCCAGACGAAGCTTGTCCGGCCGGCGCTCAGGCTCGGACGCGGCGTGATGAGCCGGGCGGCCACCGACGAGTCGAGCGGCAGCACCTGATACTTCTCGGCTTCCTTCCAGAACAACGCCTGCAGCTCCTTCAGCTTGTCAGGATATTTGGCGGCGACGTCCTCGGCCTGCGTCCAGTCGTTCCTTAGGTCATAAAGCTCCCAGGGATAATCGGCCGGGCTTGGCAGCTTGACGCCTGCAGTCACCCACGGCGGCCGCAACACCTTGGTCGAGGCGATCCAGCCGTCATTGTAGATCGCGCGATCCGCAAACATCTCGAAATACTGCGTTGTGTGGGTCGACGGCGCGTTCGCGTTGCCGGCGCCGAACGTGTACATCATGCTGACGCCTTCGATCGGGCTCTGCTTGATCCCGTCGACGATGTCCGGCTGCTTGATCTTCGCGGCCTCGAGAATGGTCGGCACCACGTCGATGACGTGGTGGAACTGGCTGCGGATGCCGCCCTTGTCCTTGATCACGGCCGGCCAGGAGATTGCCATACCCTGGCGCGTGCCGCCGAAATGGGAAACGATCTGCTTGGTCCAGGAGAACGGCGTGTCAAAGGCCCAGGCCCAGCCGATCGACATGTGGTTGTAGGTACGGTCGGTGCCCCAGACGTCGTAGAAGTACTTGAGCTGATCCTCGACCGACGGATTGATCTGGTTGAACATCGCCACTTCGTTGGGCGTGCCATTCGGCTGCCCTTCGGCGCTGGTGCCGTTGTCGCCTTCAATGTAGATGATCAGGGTGTTGTCGATCTTGCCGAGATCGTCGATCGACTGAATTACCCGGCCGATTTCGTTGTCGGCATAGGCGGCAAAGGCGGCGAACACCTCCGCCTGCCGGATAAACAGCTTTTTCTCGTCCGCGGAAAGCTGGTGCCACTCCTTGATCAGGTCCTTCGGCCACGGCGTGAGCTTTGCGTTCTGCGGGATGACGCCGAGCTTCTTCTGGTTGTCGAAGATGGTCTCACGCAGCTTGTTCCAGCCCTGGTCGAACAGGTGCATGTCGCTGATCTTCTTCACCCACTCCTTGGTCGGATGATGTGGCGCGTGCGTCGCGCCGGGCGCGAACTTGATGAAGAACGGCGTGTCGGGCGACAGCGCGTTCATGCGGTTCAGATAGTCGATGGCGTCGTCCGCCATCGCCGTCACCAGATTCCAGCCGGGATTTCCTTGGTAGGGATAGATTGCCGTGGTGTTGCGAACGAGATTGCCGGGCTCCCACTGATTGGTATCGCCACCCATGAAGCCGTAGAAATATTGAAAGCCCATGCCGGTCGGCCATTGGTCGAACGGGCCGGCCTGGCTCGCCTGATATTCCGGCGTGTTGTGGTTCTTGCCGAACCACGCCGTATGATAGCCGTTGTCTGTCAGGATGCGGCCGATCGTGGCCTTGTCCTTGGTGATGATGCTGTCGTAACCGGGGTAACCGGTCGCCTGCTCGGCAACCACGCCGTAGCCGGCGGAATGATGATTGCGTCCGGTGATCAGCGCCGCGCGCGTCGGCGAGCACAGCGCCGTTGAATGGAAATTGGTATAGCGCAATCCGCTTTGCGCGATGCGGTCGAGCGCCGGCGTCGGAACGACGCCGCCGAATGTGCTCGGCACGCCGTAGCCGGCATCATCGGTGATGATGAGCAGCACATTCGGTGCGCCCTTGGGCGGGACGACGCGCGAAGGCCAGAAAGGTGTCGAATTGCGCGCATCGCGCTCGATCTTGCCGCCGAACTGCTGCGGCGGGGGTGGCAGTTGATTGCCCGGAATGGTGATGGTCGCGGCGGGCGAGCCGGGAGGCGGCGCGGCTTGTTGTGCCTGCTGTGCGAATGCTGGCGCCGAAAACGCAAGGGTCAGTGAAAAGGCGACGAGATGAAAGGATCGGGCAGTGCTCATTGCAATTCCTCCCCTCAAACGAGGCGCCATCATTTTCCGACGACCAGAAAAATGACTTGATATGGATCAACAGATCAGCATGACGGATCGGAAGCTGAGATGTGGAAGAGGAGCGCCGTTTTTCCGTAAACTCCCGGAGCCTCATCTCCATGCGTCGGTATCATGGCGCGGTAGTGTTGTTCTCTTGCTACACCTGACTGCCAAAAATTCCCGGCGCATCGGCAACTATGGCAAGCCCCGCCGGCTGCGTCATATGATCGGCAGCACATCAGGCGCTCCCGCGAGCGAAGCTCGTGGTTTGGGAGGGGTCACCATGCGAGTGACGAAAGCGTTTGCTGGCATTGCATTTGCGGCCTTTGCATCGGTACCGGCGATAGCCTTGGCCGATGAAAGCGGCATCAGCTTCTGGATTCCCGGCATGTTCGGCAGCCTTGCTGCCACGCCTCAGCAGCCGGGCTGGACGACGGCTGCGATCTACTATCACACCTCGGTGTCCGCCGGCGGTGACGTGGCGCGAGCGCGCGAGATCCAGATCGGCCGCATCCCCGCAAACTTGACGGCCACGCTGAATGCGAACCTCAACGCGAGTGTGGATCTAGGCCTGTTGAACGCGACCTACGTCTTTGCAACACCGGTGCTGGGCGGCCAGGCCTCCGCCACCCTGATGGGAATCTACGGTGCAAACACCACCACGCTCAACGGATTGGTGACAGGCACGCTCGCGACGCCGCTGGGCTCTATTCCCTTCTCGCGCTTCGATTCCATCAGCGATTCCGTGGCCGGCTTTGGCGACCTGATCCCGCAATTCGCGCTGCGCTGGAATGCCGGTGTCAACAACTACATGACCTACATCACGGGCGACATCCCGGTCGGAGCCTACCAGTCGTCCCGGCTCGCCAACATCGGGCTCGGACATGGCGCGATCGACGCGGGCGGCGGCTACACCTATTTCAATCCGCAGACCGGACATGAACTGTCCGGCGTGCTTGGCTTCACCTACAATTTCAAGAACACCGACACGCAGTACCAGAGCGGTGTCGACATGCACTTCGACTGGGGCGCCTCCCAGTTCCTGAGCAAGCAGGTGCAGGTGGGGCTCGTCGGGTATTTCTACCAGCAACTCGGCTGCGACAGCGGCTCCGGCGATCGCATCGGCTGTTTCCGCTCGAGGGTGGGCGGGATCGGCCCGCAGATCGGCTTCATCTTCCCGCTCGGCGACAAACAAGGCTACCTCAACTTGAAGGGCTACAAGGAATTTGCCGCAGAACACCGGCCCGAGGGCTGGAATGCATGGGTGACGTTCGCGATTTCGCCGGCGGCACCGCCGCCTGCAGTGACGCCGACGAAGCACGTCATCACAAAATGACGGACGTTCACGATGGAGTCTGGGGTGGCGGCTGTCCAAAGCGGAATGAGATCGGAATGGATCGTATTGCGCTTCAGGTCGTTGCCTGAGCATGATCTGTTCGGAAAACCGCCACGCAGCTTTCCGGATCATGCTCCGGCGCGGCAGCGACCGCAGCAGCAGCCGGCGTTCCCAACAAAAAGCAAAAAATTCGAAAGTGCATGTCGGATCGGCAGCTTCCCGGTCGTCCTAGTGACATGAATGGGCCATAGACGCCAACGTCGAGCCTATCGTTGCAAGAGGATGAACGAAAACATGCCCAATACTGTCCGCCTGCACCGCGTCCTGGCCACCAGCCCGGAGAAAGTCTATCGCGCCTTCCTGGAGGCCGATGCGATGGCGAAATGGCTTCCGCCGAACGGGTTCACCTGCACCGTGCATCATTTCGAGCCCAAGGTCGGGGGCACGTTCAAGATGTCGTTCCGGAATTTCACCACGGGCAACGGCCATTCGTTTGGTGGCGAATATGTCGAACTCGTCCCCGGCGAACGCATCCGCTATACCGACAAGTTCGACGATCCCAATCTGCCCGGCCTGATCGAGGTGACCGTGATCCTGAAGAAGGTCTCGGTCGGAACCGAAATCGACATCACGCAGTCAGGCATCCCGGATGTCATCCCGCCGGAGGCCTGCTATCTCGGCTGGCAGGAATCGCTGCGAAACCTCGCAAGGCTGGTCGAACCGGAGATCAACCAGTAGTCTGAACGAAATAGCTTCGGGCCGAACCATCCGGGCCGCGGGCGCGTTCAACCTCTCCCGCCTGCCTTGCGAGGGAGGTCGGCACGAAGCGCCGGGCGGCACGATCACGGCGATATATTTCAGTGGTGCAACGGGCCAGCCGCAGCCCCGGCGCGGGAGCTCCCACGCCCACAAGCGGAAATATTCGGAACAGACGTGGCGCAGCAAGCGCCCTCCCGCCTGCATGCAGGCGCTCCCTGCAGTTCGATGCCCCTTGTGCCGGTTGAGCGGACGGCTAAACTCGGGCGGAATCGGGAGGGGGTTGATGAAACCATTCCAGGCGTTGCGGATGTTTGCCTGTGGCGCGCTGCTTGTTGCGGCCGCGGCAGCTTCGGCCCGGGCCGAAGGGACTTTTGAAATTCCCGCGGGAGCACATTTCAACAAGGACAGGCTGGCAAAGATCGACGAGTTCTTCCGAAACGAAGTGGCGACGGGGAAGATTCCCGGAGCGATCCTGCTCATCCAACAGCACGGCAAGCCGGTCTATCACCAATCCTTCGGCGTGCAGGACGTGGTGTCGAAGGCCCCGATCACCGACCAGACCATCTTCCGCCTGTTCTCGATGACCAAGGCCATCACCAGCGTGGTTGCCGTGCAGATGATCGACGAGGGCAAGTTCTCCCTCGACGACCCGGTTGCAAAATACATTCCCTCGTTTGCAAATGTGAAGGTCGGCGTCGAGAAGCAAGCCAGCGACGGTACCAAGACGCTCGAACTGGTGCCGCCGAACCGGCCGCCGACAGTGCTCGACCTGATGCGTCAGACCTCCGGCGTCACCTACGGCTTCTACGGCGACAGCCTGGTTCGCAAGGCCTACAAGGCTGCCGATATCTATGCCGGTGATTTCGACCTCGCCGAGTTCGCCGAGCGGATCGCAAAACTGCCGCTGCACAATCAACCCGGCGCACTCTGGCAGTATGGCCATTCCACCGACATCCTGGCGCGGATCATGGAAATCACGTCCGGGAAGTCGCTGATCGAGGTCGAGAGGGAAAAGCTGCTCGATCCGCTCGGCATGAAGGACACCGGCTTCTTCGTCGGCGCCCCCGACAAGCAGAAGTTGCTCGCTCAGCCGATGCCGAACGACAGCGATTTCCGGGTGGGGCGCGAAAACGATCCGACCAAGCCGAAGAAGATGATGTACGCCAGTGGCGGCATGGTCTCGACGATGGCGGACTACGCTCGCTTCGCTCAAATGCTGCTCAATGGCGGCACGTACGAGGGCAAGACCATTCTCAGCCCCAAGGCGTTCAAGCTGCTGACGACGGATCAGGTCGGGCCCGGATCGGGCGTCGAGCGGGACTTCTTCTACTTTCCGGGCGACGGTTTCGGCTTTGGGCTCGGCCTCGCCATACGCACCGATCCGGGCAACGCCAAGCCGCCGCCGCCGGGCGATCTGGGCGAACTGAAATGGGACGGTGCCAGCGGGTGCTATTTCGTGATCGACCCCAAGCAGGACATGTTCTTCGTCTTGCTCGAGCAGACTCCCTCGGAGCGCCAGCGCATCCAAAGGACTGTGAAGCAGCTGATTTATGAGGCCATGGAGAACTGACGGCGTCAGGTCGGCGAAGCGATGTGCACGCTTCAGTTCTGGCTGTGCGGTCTTGATGTGCGTCAAACTGTCAAAAGGGCAAAGCGGCTAGGAGCAGGAGTCTTCCCTGCCGGCGTCGGAGGCGAGATGATGAGATCTGCTGTCGAATGGTTGATCATTGCCGGTCTTGCCGCTGGTTTCGCTGCCGCCGCCAAGGCCGAAGAAGTCGACATCGGGAAGGCGGAATTTCTGTCTTCGTGCGCGAGTTGTCATGGCGCCGACGCAAAGGGGAAGGGACCGGTCAGCGGCCAGCTCAAGACACCGCCTTCGGACTTGACCATGCTGGCCAAGAACAACAACGGGGTGTTTCCCACCAACGCCGTCTACGAAACCATCTATGGGTCGAAATCGGTCCCGGCTCACGGCACGCGTGAAATGCCGGTCTGGGGCGAACGATTCAACCCCATCGTCAACCTGCCTCACACCGTTGATCCCTATTATTGGCAAAAAGCCGGGCCGCAGCAGAACCCGGAGGTCGTCGTGCGAACGCGCATTCTCGCCGTGATCGATTACCTGAACCGAATTCAGCAGAAATAGCGCCGCTCGCCGCCTGCTACGCGACCTGACTTGCCGCCCAACGATCCGGGTCGGGGCTATGTCCGATCAGCGCAAGCCCGTAGGCGATCGACTCGAACTGGTCGCCTGACATCAGCCGTTCGTTGCCGAACCGCTCGGCGAACAGCTTCCGGACCGCCGGCACGAAGGACGTGCCGCCGGTCAGGAACACCTTCTCGACCTCGCGCGCGGTGATGCCGGCCTCGCCCAGCACCTTGTCGACGGTCGCCCCCAACCGGGCGATATCGTCGGCGATCCAGGCTTCGAAATTCTTCCGTGTGATGGCCGCGCCGATCTCGACGCCGCCGCCCTTGAAGCGGAAGTCCACCTCGTCCCGCGCCGACAGCGCGACCTTGGCGTCGGACACGGCGCGGTAGAGCGCAAAGCCGAGGTCGAGATCGACGATGGTGATGAAATCCTCGAGCAGATCAGGCTTCAGCGCGGTGCGCGCAAGCTCGCGAAGCTCGCGCAGATCGCCGTTGCTCTTCATCATCGCGAGCTGATGCCAGCGCGCGAGGTTGGTGTAGTGGCCGCTCGGGACCGGCAGCACCTTGTCGAACGAGTGGAAGCTGGAGCCCTTGCCGAGCCGCGGCGAGACGACGTGGTCGACGATGCGGTAGTCGAAGGTGTCGCCGGCAATGCCGATGCCGGCATGGCCGAGCGGCTCGGCGCGAAGGCTGCCGCCCGCACGCGAGAAACCCATCACGGAGAAATCGCTGGTGCCGCCGCCGAAATCCGCAACCAGCACGGTGGCATCGCGCTCCAGCCTTCGGGCAAAGGAGAATGCCGCGCCCACGGGCTCGTAGACGTAGCGCGCGTGGCCGGCCCCCAAGCGCTCGAACGCGGCCCGGTAGCGCTGCATCGCCAGCGCCTCGTCGGGATTGCCGCCGGCAAAGCGCACCGGGCGGCCGACCGTGATGTTCGCCGCCTCGAAGCCGAACTTCCCTCCGCCATGGCGCGCCAGTGTCCGCAGGAACGCCGCCAGAATATCCTCGAACTTGTAGCGCTGCCGGAACACCTGGGTGGTGTTGAAGCTGCTGCTCGCTGCAAACGTCTTGAACGACTGGAGGAAGCGGTAGACGTGACGCCCTTCGAGGAACTGCTCGATCGCCCACGGACCGCCCTCGACCTGGGCGCCGGCGCCAGGCCGGTCCTCCCAGAAGCACAGGGCCGACACGTAGACGCTGTGGCGCTGTCCGCCATGATCGAAGCGGATGGCCTCGACCCGGCGGTCGTCCGCCGCAATCGCGACGACCGTATTGCTGGTCCCAAAATCGATGCCGATCGAGACGGCGGGCGAGGCGCTCGACTTGAACCACTCTGACAGATGATTGGAAAGGGGGGCAGAGCACTAACGGCTTTGCCGTCCCCTTGCAAGACCTGGTCGGAGATGGTCGCGCCCGGACCTCACGCCGAGGCTTTGATATTCACGTCGATCAGTTGGACTGCTCGCCGCGACGCCAGGCCGGAAACGGATCGGCGAGAGCGGACCATGCGGCGATGTCCATGGTGGACGTATCAGGGACAAGGCATGCGTCCAGCCTGCGGCGGATCTCGGCTTCGTCCATGCCGGTGCCGATGAACACGATCTCCTGGCGGCGATCGCCGTACACCTTGTCCCAATACTGGCCGAGCCGCTTGCGCCAGGCCTCGTCGTTCGGCCACCGCTCCCTTGGAACGCTCGCCCACCAGAAACCCAGCGCTTCGGTCCTCACGATCGCTCCCGCCTGGCTGATTTCGCCGAGCCATTGCGGCCGCGTCGCCAGCCAGAAATGACCCTTCGCCCGGATCACGCCCGGCCAGGCCCCCTTGACGAACGTGTCGAACTTCGACGGATCGAATGGCCGGCGGGCTCGGTAGACAAAGTTCCTCACGCCATATTCCTGCGTTTCAGGCACGTGGTCGGCGAAACCATAGAGCTCCTTGTACCAGAGCGGATGCTGCTGGGCCTTCTCGAAGTCGAACCGGCCGGTGTTGAGCACGCGGTCGAAGGGCACGCGGCTGCGATTGGCCTCGATGATGTCGGCTTCGGGATTCAACGAGCGGATGATCTGCCGTGCCGCCTCGCGCTGTTGCGGCGAGGCATCGTCCACCTTGTTGAGGACGATCACGTCGGCGAACTCGATCTGCTCCACGAGGAGATCGACCAACGTCCGCTTGTCGCCGTCCAGCGCCTCGCCGCGCTCGCCGAGGAACTCGGTCGAGGAATAGTCCTTCAGCAGGTTGGCGGCGTCGACCACCGTCACCATCGTGTCCAGGTGGGCGATGTCGGAGAGGCTTTCGCCCTCTTCCGAGCGGAAATCGAACGTCGCTGCGACCGGGAGCGGCTCCGAAATGCCCGTCGATTCGATCAGCAGATAATCGAAGCGCCCGCTTTCAGCGAGCGCACGTACCTCCCTCAGGAGATCATCGCGCAGGGTGCAGCAGATGCAGCCGTTGGTCATCTCCACCAGTTTCTCGTCAGTCCGCGAGAGGTTGGCACCACCATCGCGGACCAGGTCCGCATCGATGTTCACCTCGCTCATGTCGTTCACGATCACCGCCACTTTCAGGCCGTGCCGGTTGTTCAGGACGTGGTTCAGCAAAGTGGTCTTTCCAGCCCCGAGGAAGCCGGACAAGACGGTGACGGGAAGTTTGGGCATGGAGGTCGAACAGCCTTTTGAGCGGGATGGGTCGAGGACGGCGAGACACGGCATCCCATTATGTTATGTTATAACATAACATTCTCTGTCCGACGTGCCCCTGTCAAGGTGCCCTGCCCGCGGGGGGAACCCACCGCCTATGCCGCAATGCGGAAGAACGAATGCTGCTATGCAAACAAACGTATGGACGCTGGCATCTGGTATACATAGATTGCCCTTCGAAATGAGGCAGCAAGACTGACTGTCTCGAGAAAGGGATCTCCGATGTCCAAGACCGCTGCCGTCGCTCTCGCCTCCTCCTCCTCTCTGTTCGCCCGCCTGATGGCCGCGATCGACAGCTTCCTGATGGCGAGCGCAGAGATTTCCAATCACAACGGCGACCTGCCGCGTTTCGGCCTGTAGGAAAGCCTGGTCCGCCCGCCAAACGGTGGGCTGACAGACCCCGCAGACGCCAGGTTCAACCAAATGGCCCCGCATGTTCGGGGCCATTTTCTGTTGCCTCCCTGCCTGGCTTCCGACCACAACTGCGACAATTCGTCCGCCGGACCGACCGCCGATCCGATTGTCTGTTCGCTGGCATCGCGCATACCATTGGACAAGCAAGAACGGTTGCACAATCCAAAGTGTAAGGCGGGGAAACGTAACGCAAGGCGGGAACGGCAGAGGGGCACATTTGCCTCGAACCTTGGCGGGATCTTAGCCGAAAGGAGCGGATGCCGCGCCCTGCCCCTGCTCATACAGTTTCTATCGGGATTGCCATGGGAGATCGACCGCAAGGATGACACCAGGCATCTGAATCGAGATGGGCTGACGCAAGTCGACGAAGAGCGGCTGCGTTGAGGGTTCGACAGGGAGAGAAACAAATGAAGCCATTCGTTCTGAATGTCGCTTTGGCGGCAATCGCGGTGTCGTGCGCCAGCAGCACTGCAAGCCGTGCTGCCTGGGAGCCGGTCCGTCCGGTCGAGTTCATCGTGCCCGCGGGCACCGGCGGCGGCGCCGATCAGATGGCACGCACCATTCAGGGCATCGTCACCAAGCACAACCTGATGAGGCAGCCGCTGGTCGTCATCAACAAGGCGGGCGGCGCGGGCGGTGAAGGCTTCCTCGATGTGAAGACGTCGTCGGGCAATCCGCACAAGATCATCATCACGCTCTCGAACCTGTTCACGACGCCGCTGGCCACGGGGATTCCGTTCAACTGGAAGGATTTGACTCCGGTTGCGATGCTGGCGCTCGACGAATTCGTGCTGTGGGTGAATGCAGAAAAGCCGTACAACTCCGTCAAGGATTACGTCGACGCCGCGAAGAAGGCCCCGTCCGGCTCGTTCAAGATGGGCGGCACCGGCTCCAAGCAGGAAGACCAGATCATCACGGTCGGCATCGAGAAGGCGGTCGGCGCGAAGTTCACCTACATCCCCTACAAGGGCGGCGGCGAAGTCGCCGTCCAGCTCGTCGGCAATCACATCGATTCGACCGTCAACAATCCGATCGAGGCGGTCGCGCAATGGCGCGGCGGCAAGCTTCGTCCGCTCTGCGTCTTCGACGCCCAGCCGATGGCGTATGACGAACCGATCGCCGACGGCAAGGCCTGGAAGGATATTCCGACCTGCAAGTCGCAAGGCCTTGCGATGGACTATCTCATGCTGCGCGGCATCTTCATGTCGCCCAGGGCCACGAAGGACCAGGTCGAATACTACGTCGAGCTGTTCAAGAAGGTGCGCGCCACGCCGGAATGGCAGGAGTTCATGAAGAACGGCGCCTTCAACACGACCTTCATGACTGGCGCCGACTACGCCAAGTGGATCGAGGCCGAGGAGAAGCGCCACGAAGGCTTGATGAAGGAAGCCGGCTTCCTCGCATCGCCGAATTGAGCCGCGACATCGACGACGGCTGAGGACGCTCGTCGTCCTCTGGCCTGCCGCGACCGCAAAAGACTTCGTTTCCGCCTGGAGGTCCCATGACTGAACGATCCGGCCCGACACACAAGACGCTGGAAATCGGCATGGCGCTGCTGATCGGCATGTTCGGCCTGGTCGCGATCTATGGCAGCCTGAAGGCCGGCATCAACTGGGGCGCGGAGGGCCCGCGCGCCGGGTTCTTCCCCTTCTATGTCGGCGCCACCATCGTCGGTGCGAGCGCCATCAATCTCTGGAGAGCGCGACGCGACGACGATGGCCGGCTGTTCGCAACATGGGGACAGTTGCGCCAGGTCATGAGCGTCGTCGTGCCGACGGCGATCTATGTCGGCTCGATGCCGTTCATCGGCCTCTACGTCGCCTCGATGGTGTTCATCGCCTGGTTCATGCGCTGGCTCGGCGGCTATCGCTGGCTGACGACTATCGCGGTCGCGGTCGGCATGCCGGTCCTGACCTATCTGGTTTTCGAGCGCTGGTTCCTGGTCCCGCTTCCCAAGGGTCCGTTCGAGGAATGGCTCGGTCTGTAAGAGTTGCGCCGTCAATTCCGTCACTGCTGCAGGACCTGTCGATATGGAAGAGTTGGCCAATCTGTTTCACGGCTTCGCGGTCGCCCTGCAGCCCTACAACATCATGCTGATGATCATCGGCATCACGCTCGGGGTCATCATCGGCGTGCTGCCGGGGTTAGGGGGCGCCAACGGCGTCGCAATCCTCCTGCCCCTGACCTTCAGCATGCCGCCGACTTCGGCGATCATCATGCTGTCCTGCATCTATTGGGGCGCATTGTTCGGCGGCGCCATCACCTCGATCCTCTTCAACATACCCGGCGAGCCCTGGTCCGTGGCGACCACCTTCGACGGCTATCCGATGGCGCAACAGGGCAGACCCGGCGAAGCCCTGACCGCAGCCTTCACCTCCTCCTTCGTGGGTGCGCTGTTTGCCGTGATCATGATCACGCTGGTCGCGCCCCTCGTCGCGGGCTTCGCACTGCGATTTGGTCCGGCGGAGAAGTTCGCGGTGTACTTCCTCGCCTTTTGCAGCTTCGTCGGCCTGAGCAAGGAGCCGCCGTTCAAGACGATCGCGGCCATGATGATGGGCTTTGCGCTCGCGGCGGTGGGCCTCGATTCGATCACCGGACAGTTGCGGCTGACCTTCGGTGTCACCGAGTTGCTCAACGGCTTCGACTTCCTGATCGCCGTGATCGGCCTGTTCGGCATCGGCGAGATCCTGCTGACCATGGAGGAAGGGCTGGCGTTCCGCGGCGGCAACGCCACCATCAACCTTCGCGTGGTGCTGCAGACCTGGCGGGAGTTGCCGGCCTATTGGATCACCTCGCTGCGCTCCTGCCTGATCGGCTGCTGGATGGGCGTCACGCCCGCCGGCGCAACGCCGGCCTCCTTCATGAGCTACGGCATCGCCAAGCGCCTGGCGCGACGCGGCAACAATTTCGGCAAGGGCGAGATCGAGGGCGTGATCGCGCCGGAGACGGCCGCGCATGCCGCGGGCACCTCCGCGCTGCTGCCGATGCTCTCGCTCGGCGTGCCCGGCTCCCCGACCGCCGCCGTCCTGCTCGGCGGATTGTTGATCTGGGGCCTGCAGCCCGGCCCCATGCTGTTCGTCGAGCAGAAGGAATTCGTCTGGGGCCTGATCGCATCGATGTATCTCGGCAATCTCGCCGGCCTCCTCGTCGTGCTCACCTGCGTGCCGCTCTTCGCCGCCATCCTCCGCGTGCCCTTCGGCATCATCGCGCCGCTCATCCTGGTGCTCTGTGCGATCGGCGCGTATTCGGTACACAACAGCACCTTCGACGTGATGCTGATGCTGGTGTTCGGCGTGCTCGGCTATCTCCTGAAGAAGTGCAACTACCCGCTCGCCCCGCTGGTGCTCGCCATCGTGCTCGGCGACAAGGCCGAGGAAGCCTTCCGCCAATCGCTGCTGGGATCGCAGGGATCGCTCGGGGTGTTCTTCTCCAACGGCCTCGTCAGCACGATCATGGCGCTCGGCCTGGTCGCCCTGTTCTGGTCCGCGATCCAGGAAGGCTATAGCCGGCTGCGCACGTCGATGGCGTGAGGTGCCACCTGCGCAATCGGCGCCGCCGACGCCAAATTGCCGCAGGTCGGACTTCTGGAATATAGAATTCCAGGAATGCGTGGTCGTTGACGGACCGCGCCTCGGCTGGCGCGACCAGCGCACGCGTGGAAAATTCTCAAAGCGTGCGGGCTTTCAACAGCGGTCTTGCAACGCCGTGACGGCACGAAAGTGTTCGCTGAATCAATTATTTGAATGAGCTCGGCCGCCATCGCCGCCGGCGCGCCGGCGGCGATTGGGGCTTTACAATCCCGCACTCATGGCGCATGTGAACACGCCCGCGTTATTTCGCCGCACCTCCCGTCCTCCGCTTGAATCTTGGCATAATGAATACCAGGATGCGGGCAGCGCATGCATAAAAATGATCGGCGCATTCGGGAGGGTTTTTAATGACGGACATGGTGCAGTCGGCGGCGGCCCCCAGTGCCGCACGCGTAAGCGATGCCTATCGCTGGGCGCAGTTGGCGATCGGCGTGGCGGCGATGGTGATGATCGCCAACTACCAATATGGCTGGACGTTCTTCGTCCCTGACATCCAGAAAAAGTTCGGCTGGGATCGCGCCTCGATCCAATGGGCCTTCACGCTGTTCGTGCTGTTCGAGACCTGGCTCGTGCCGGTCGAAGGATGGTTCGTCGACAAATACGGACCGCGCGTGGTCGTGCTGGTCGGCGGCGTGCTCTGCGCCATCGGCTGGGCGATCAACGCGCAGGCCACCTCGCTCAACGGCTACTATCTCGGCATGATCATCGCAGGCATCGGCGCCGGCGCCGTCTACGGCACCTGCGTCGGCAATGCGCTGAAATGGTTCCCGGACAAGCGCGGTCTTGCCGCCGGCATCACCGCCGCGGGCTTCGGTGCGGGCTCTGCGCTGACAGTCGCGCCGATCCAGGCCATGATCAAGGACAGCGGCTTCCAGACCACCTTCCTCTATTTCGGCCTCGGGCAAGGTATCGTCATCTGCATTCTCGCCTTCTTCCTGCTCGCGCCGAAAGCGGGCCAGGTGCCGAACGTGGTTGCGAACGCCAATCTGCTGCAGACCCGGCGCAACTATCAGCCGACCGAGGTGCTGCGTCAGCCGGTCTTCTGGCTGATGTACTTCATGTTCGTGATCGTCGGCGCCGGCGGGTTGATGGTGACCGCAAACCTGAAGCCGATCGCGGCCGACTGGAAGGTCGACAACGTGCCGGTCACGCTGATGGCGGTGACGATGACGGCGGTAACGTTCGCGGCCACGATCGATCGCGTGCTCAACGGCCTGACGCGTCCGTTCTTCGGCTGGATCTCCGACATGATCGGCCGCGAGAACACGATGTTCATCGCCTTCGGCATGGAAGGTGTCGGCATCTGGATGCTCTACCTCTGGGGCCACGATCCGATCTGGTTCGTGCTGCTCTCGGGCTTCGTGTTCTTCGCCTGGGGTGAGATCTACTCGCTGTTCCCCTCGACCTGCACCGACACGTTCGGCGCCAAGTTCGCGACCACCAATGCAGGCCTGCTCTATACCGCGAAGGGCACCGCCGCGCTTCTGGTGCCGATCGCCAACTACATGCAGCAATCGTCGGGCACCTGGGACAGCGTGTTCATCATCGCGGCCGGCGCCAACATCCTGGCTTCGCTGCTGGCGATCGCGGTGCTGAAACCCTGGCGCAAGGTCGTGGTCGCGAAATCGACCATCTGACCGCTCCGCCACAGCTCACGCGAGCACGACGCCCGGCCCCGCGGCCGGGCGTTTTCGTTTGGCGGAAGACCGCCGCGATTCTCCGGATACGGACCGAACCCGCCGCATTTTGTGAACGGGAAGCGAAGATAGGGCTTGCAATCTGGGATATCGTATACCAATCTCCGGGCAGCGCCTGCGACGATAAGACACAATATTTGCGACATCAGGTCATCTTGGCAAACTGATGCGCAGCAGACCGGCGCATTGGGAGGTTCTGATGATTTCCAGCCCGGATGGCGCCGTCACCGCCGCACCGCTTCGCACCGGTTTCCGTTGGCTCCAGCTCGGCATGGGCATCGTCTGCATGGCGATGATCGCCAATCTGCAATATGGCTGGACGCTGTTCGTCGATCCGATCGACGCCGCCCATCATTGGGGGCGCGCAGCGATCCAGCTCGCTTTCACCATCTTCGTGGTCACCGAGACCTGGCTGGTACCGGTCGAGGCCTGGTTCGTCGACAAGTACGGCCCGCGCATCGTCGTCATGTTCGGCGGCGCGATGATCGCGCTGTCCTGGGCGCTCAACTCCTACGCCGATAGCCTCACCCTGCTCTACGCAGCGGCAATCATCGGCGGCATCGGCGCGGGCGCGGTGTACGGCACCTGCGTCGGCAACGCGCTGAAATGGTTTCCCGACCGTCGCGGCCTCGCGGCGGGTGCGACCGCCGCCGGCTTCGGCGCCGGTGCCGCGCTCACCGTGGTGCCGATCGCGAGCATGATCGCATCGAGCGGCTACCAGCACGCGTTCCTCACCTTCGGCATCGGCCAGGGCCTCGTCGTGTTCGTGCTCGCCTTCTTCATCCAGCCGCCGCGGATCTCGATCCCGCCGAGGAAGAAGCAACTCAATCTGCCGCAGACCAAGATCGACTTCACTCCGCCGCAAGTGCTGCGCAGCCCTGTTTTCTGGGTGATGTATCTCGTCTTCGTCATGGTCGCCTCGGGCGGGCTGATGACCGCGGCGCAGATCGGCCCCATCGCGCACGACTACAAGATCGCGAATACACCGGTGACGCTCGCAGGATTCCAGATGGCGGCGCTGACCTTCGCGATCTCGCTCGACCGCATCTTCGATGGTTTTGGCCGGCCCTTCTTCGGCTTCGTCTCCGACACGATCGGCCGAGAGCCCACCATGTTCATCGCTTTCGGCACCGCCGCGCTGATGCTGCTGACGCTGTCGGCCTACGGTCACATCCCCATCGTCTTCGTGCTGGCGACCGCGGTTTACTTCGGCGTGTTCGGCGAGATCTACTCGCTGTTCCCTGCGACGTGCGGCGACACCTTCGGCTCGAAGTTCGCAACCACCAACAACGGCATGCTCTACACCGCGAAGGGCACGGCCTCCCTGCTCGTCCCGCTCGCAAGCGTGATCTCGGCGGCATATGGCTGGAAAGCCGTGTTCGTGGTCGCGGTGGCGTTGAACGCAACGGCGGCGCTGATGGCGCTGTTCGTAATCAAGCCGCTGCGCCGCTCCTTCATCCTCGGCAAGGAAGCCGAGAGCACTGAGGCCGCGACCGGCAGCGCCAAGACCGAGACGGCGTAGCAACGACACGCCTTCACGAAGAGAAAAGGGGCGCAGCGATGCGCCCCTTTCTTTTTGGCCGGCGACAAACGTCAGCGTTCCTGCCGCAAGATTTTTCGGATCGCCCAAATTCAGCGCTTGACGATTGGCATAATGTATACCACACTTCCGCATCGTTCACCCAAGGAGGTTGCAATGCTGGTCGGAGACATTCTGCGCAAGAAGACGCCGCGCGTTGTCACGGTGCGTATGAACGAGACGGTGGGTATCGCGGCCAAGCTGATGCGCGCCAACAACATCAGCGCGCTGGTGGTCAAGGACGTGGTCCGCTCCGAGGGCAACACCGCGGTCGGCATGTTCACCGAACGCGACGTGGTGCGCGCCGTCGCCGAGCACGGCGCGAACGCCGTCAGCGTCAAGGTCTCGCAGCTCGTCTCGGTCCAGCAGCTGGTGTCCTGCACCTCCTCCGACCCGATCGAGCACGTCCGCCATCTGATGAACCGGCATCACATCCGCCATCTGCCCGTGATCGACGATTACAGCCTCGTCTCCGTCATCAGCATGCGCGACATCGCCGCTGCCGTCGACGAGGCGCTCAACGGCGCGCCGCAAGCGGCAGCCTGACAGGCGGCATCCTTCCCCTGCGACTACCGGCCGGCTCGGACCCGTTCGAGCCGGACCGGATCTTTCGCCCAAAATTCCGGTCTCCCGCGAGGATTTCATGAAGATCTGCATCTACGGCGCCGGCGCAATCGGCGGATATCTCGGGGTTCAGCTCGCGCGCGCGGGGGCCGATGTCAGCCTGGTCGCACGTGGCGCGCACCTTGCCGCGATGCGCGATCGTGGCCTGACGTTGCTCGCGGGCGAAGAGAAGCACACCGTGCATCCGCGCTGCACGGACGATCCCGCCGAACTCGGCGTGCAGGATTACATCGTCATTACGCTGAAGGCGCATTCGATCACCGGCGTGATCGAGAAGATGCAGCCGCTGCTCGGGCCCCACACCCGCATCGTCACGGCCGTCAACGGCATTCCCTACTGGTACTTCTACAAGCACGGCGGCCAATACGAGAATTCGACGCTGGAGAGCATCGATCCCGGCGGACGGCAGTGGCGCGAGATCGGCGCCGCGCGCGCCATCGGCTGCATCGTCTATCCCGCCACCGAGATCGAGGCGCCCGGCGTGATCCGTCACGTCTACGGCAGCAATTTCCCGCTCGGCGAGCCCTCCGGCGAAACCACATCGGACGTGCAGCGCCTTGCCGACCTGTTCGTCGCCGCGGGGCTCAAGGCCCCGGTGCTCGACCGCATCCGCGACGAGATCTGGCTGAAGCTGTGGGGCAATGTCTGCTTCAACCCGATCAGCGCGCTGACCCATGCAACGCTCGATGTGATCTGCACCGATCCGGCGACGCGTGCACTGTCGCGGGCGATCATGGTGGAGACGCAAGTCATCGCCGAGTCCTTCGGCGTCAAATTCCGCGTCGACGTCGAGCGCCGCATCGAGGGCGCCCGCAAGGTCGGCGCGCACAAGACCTCGATGCTCCAGGATCTCGAGCGCGGCCGCCCCATGGAGATCGATCCGCTCGTCACCGTGGTGCAGGAGATGGGCCGCCTTACCGGAATCGCGACGCCCGCGCTCGATTCAGTGCTGGCGATGGTGACCCAGCGCGCCCGCGTCGCCGGCCTTTATGACGGGGTCTCGACGCCATCAGATCCGCGCGCACTGGCGGTGGCATGATGGGGAGCGAGATAAAGAAGTGGCTCCGCTTCCGGAACAATGGTGCGGCCGGCTTCGGCACGCTAAGCCCGTCAGGCATCAGCGTGCATGAAGGCGAGATGTTCGGCCGCAATGCCGCGACCGACAAGACGCTGGCGCTGTCGGAAGTCGAGCTGCTCGCGCCCTGCGTGCCCGGCAAGATCGTCGCGCTCTGGAATAATTTCCATGCGCTCGCGGCTAAGCTGAACCAGCCCGAGCCGTCGGAGCCGCTCTATCTCCTGAAAGCCACCACCAGCATCACAACGCCGGGCGCCGTGATCCGCCGCCCCTCCTGCTACGACGGCAAGACGACCTATGAGGGCGAGCTCGGCATCGTCATCGGCAGGACCTGCGCGCGCGTGTCGGCGACAGAAGCCGACAGCTTCATCTTCGGCTACACCTGCGTCAACGACATCACCGCCAACGACATTCTGACGCGCGACCCCACCTTCCCGCAATGGGCCCGCGCCAAGGGCATCGACGATTACGGCCCGTTCGGTCCGGTCATCGCGACCGGCCTCGATCCGGCCAGGCTCGTGGTCCGCACCATCGTCAACGGTGCGGAGCGGCAGAACTATCCGATCTCGGACATGATCTTCAGCGCGCAGGAGCTGGTCAGCAGGATCTCCCACGACATGACCCTGCTCCCCGGCGACCTCATCGCGGTGGGCACCTCCGTCGGCGTCGGCGTGATGAAGGAGCCGGTGAACACGGTGACGGTCGCGATCGACGGCATCGGCGAACTGACCAACGAGTTTCGGCTGTAACCGCCCCGCAGCGCAACAAAATTGATCCGGCGCAAATCGGCCGTCGCGGCCACCGGTATCCTTCCCCCTGCAAAGGGAGGACGCCATGACGAATGCCGGTAATGCGCTTTTGTGGACGGCCCTGTACTTCGCTCTCTCGTTCGCGGCAATTTTCGTGGTGTGGTTCGCCGACAGGATCCGCTCGAACTTCCTCGGGAAACGATAGTCGGAGGCGCACTGGTTCGTTTTTTGATGCAGGCGGCTGGCCCTGGTCCAAGCGAGCCGGCGCAGGCATGCGCACGTCACCTCGCGTTCGCGCGCAGCGCCTGGCGCTGCTGGAATTCCGGTGCTGCGCGAACGGACGATCCGCAAAGCCCCCTCCCTACGAAATCGCAGACGTCACGCCCCGAAACATCCGGACACATCACATCTGCGCGCGCCAGACATATGCCGCCAACATGTCCCGCGCCCGCCGCAACTTGGACGCATTCGGCCGCCCTTCTGTGGGGCGTGTCTGGGGGCACGGCATGACCGTGTTTGGACCAAACCTTCTAGGGGTATCGCTGTGAAAAAGACTGTACTTGCTCTGGGTGCTTCGCTTGCTCTGGTGACGGCTGCAAACGCTGCGGATCTGCCGCGCCGGCAGCCCGTGCCGGCCTATCCGGCCGAGCAGGCGCCGATCGGCAAGATGCCGATTGGCAAGAGCCCGGTTGGAAAGGCCCCGATCGGCAAGGCGCCCGGCCCGGTCGCAGCGCGCTACTGAGGCGCGATGAAATACGCGCAGAATCTGCGTAGCGGCCGATAGTCGAGGGGTACCGCGTGACGAACAACGCTGATCGATCGGGATCCTGCATCCTCGCGGGCTTCGCTCTTGCGGCTATGCTCTCGTGCACGACGCCCTCGGCCTCGGCCCACGAGGCAAACAGGCGCGTTGCCGATGCGAAGGCGCTCGCGGCGCCGGACATCGCCTCGCGACCGGCGCCGCCATCGGCGCGGCGCTCCGTCGCGCGCGCGGAGAAGGGCCCCTACTACGTCGACTTCCGCGCGCGGACCGCCGCGAGCTGGGGCCATGCCTTCGTCTGGTATGGCAAGACCAGCGAGCGCGCAGTCGAGGTCGCCGGCCTGACGCCGGCCGGCGACACGCTTGCTTACGTGCTCGGTCACATCACTTTTGTGCCGTCCGAGACCGGCGCGAGCTACGGCGATCTCGATCCGGAATATCTGACCGCGAGCTATCGGGTCTACCTGAACGAAGCGGACGCCAAGCGCGTATTCGCCTACATCAAGAAATTGCAGGCGAATTCGCCGGTCTGGAACGCCGAGACCATGAACTGCACCGGCTTCATCGGCGACATCGCCGAGTTCATGGGCCTGGAGGTTCCCAACCGCTGGCAACGTCCGGAAAACTTCGTCAACCGCCTCAAGGAAATGAACGGCGGCCGCCAGATGGTGCGGCTGTCGGCGGAGTAGCAGTGCGCCAGCCCGCCATTGCGTTACTGCATATTGCTTGTCCGTGCCCCGGACGCAGCGCGGCGTCTCTTTGACGGTGCGCTGCAGAGCCGGGGCCCATCGATCAGAGCATCCGCGGCTACGTGGGTCCCGGCTCAGCGCCGCCACTGAAGAGCGTTGCAGCGCGTCCGGGACAAGAGATCACGTGGCGCCGCCCCATGTGGTCGTTGCACACCGAAATTATCCGCGTCACGGAATCATCCCCGCCGCCCGCATGACGCCTTGCCCCCACCGCACGCCCCGCTGATAGACTTTTGCCATCTCCGGCGGCATCCTCCCCGTCATCAACCGACAACAGAGCCCGCGGGCCACCCAGGGGGAAACACATCCATGTTGCAGACACGGTTCACCAAACTCGTCGGCGTCGAGCACCCGATCGTGCAGGGCGGCATGCAGTGGGTCGGCCGCGCGGAGCTGGTGGCCGCGGTCGCCAATGCCGGCGCGCTCGGCTTCATCACCGCACTGACCCAGCCGACGCCGGAGGACCTGACCAGGGAGATCGCGCGCTGCCGCGACCTCACCGACAAGCCGTTCGGCGTCAACCTCACCATCCTGCCCGCGATCAAGCCGCCGCCTTATGCCGAATACCGCGCCGCCATCATCGAGAGCGGCATCAAGGTGGTCGAGACCGCCGGCAACAAGCCGCAGGAGCATGTCGACGAGTTCAGGAAGCACGGCGTCAAGGTCGTGCACAAATGCACCAGCGTGCGCCACGCGCTCTCGGCCGAGCGCATGGGCGTCGACGCCATCTCGATCGACGGGTTCGAATGCGCCGGCCACCCCGGCGAGGACGACACCCCCGGCCTGATCCTGATCCCGGCCGCCGCCAACAGGATCAAGATACCGATGATCGCCTCGGGCGGCTTTGCCGATGCTCGCGGCCTCGTCGCGGCGCTGGCACTGGGTGCCGACGGCATCAACATGGGCACGCGCTTCATGGCCACCAGGGAAAGCCCGATCCACCAGCTCATCAAGGAGAAGATCGTCGCCAATGACGAGCGCGAGACCGAGCTGATCTTCCGCACCATGCGCAACACCTCTCGCGTGGCCAGGAACGCGGTCTCGACCAAGGTCGTCGCGATGGAGAAGGAAGGCGCGAAGTTCGAGGACATCCGCGAGCTCGTTGCCGGCGCCCGCGGCAAGATGGTCTATGCCACGGGCAATTCCGACGAAGGCATCTGGTCGGCCGGCCAGGTCCAGGGCCTGATCCAGGACATCCCGACCTGCGCCGAGCTCGTCACCCGCATCGTGCGCGAAGCAGAGGCGATTATCTGCGACCGGCTCGAAGGCATGATCGTTCAGCCGCAACGCGAAGCTGCGGAATAATCACTGGAAGTCGTGAGAGTATTGCATGAAGGCTTACGTCTACGGTCCTGATGGGGCTCGGATTTCCGACGTCGCTCAACCAAAGCCTAAGGGCACGCAGGTGCTGGTCCGCGTCCGCGCCTGCGGACTGAACCGCGCCGACACCGGCATGCGCAAGGGACACGCCCATGGCGCGGCCGGCGGCGTCGGCACCGTGCTCGGCATGGAATGGGCCGGTGAAGTCGCCGAGCTCGGGCCGGAGGCCAAAGGCGTCAAGGTCGGCGACCGCATCATGGGATCGGGCGGCGCGGCGTTTGCCGAATACACGCTGGCCGATCACGGCCGGCTGTTCCACGCACCCTCGAACATGAATTTCGAGGAGGCTGCCACCCTCCCCGTCGCGCTCGCGACCATGCACAACGCCGTCGTCACCGTCGGCGGGGTGCAGGCGGGCCAGAGCGTGCTGATCCAGGGCGCGAGCTCCGGCGTCGGCCTGATGGCGATGCAGATCGCCAGGCTCAAGGGCGCCAGGCTCGTGATCGGCTCGTCGACCGACGCCTATCGCCGCGGCCGGCTGAAGGAGTACGGCGCCGACCTCGCCGTCGATAGCTCCGATCCGAAATGGGTCGACGAGGTGCTGAAGGCCACGAACGGCGAAGGCGTCGACCTGATCGTCGACCAGGTCTCCGGCAAGGTCGCCAGCCAGAACCTCGCCGCGACGAAGGTCAGGGGCCGCATCGTCAATGTCGGCCGGCTCGGCGGCACCCATGCCGATTTCAACTTCGACCTGCATGCGGCCCGCCGCATCGACTATGTCGGCGTCACCTTCCGCACCCGCACCATCGAGGAGGTCCGCGAGATTTTTGCGGAGGTCCGCAAGGACATCTGGGGCGCGGTGGAGTCGCGAAAGCTGCAGCTCCCCATCGACAAGGTGTTTTCGTTCGACGACATCGACACGGCGTTCGCGCACATGGAGGCGAACAAGCATCTGGGGAAGATCGTGGTGACGGTGTGAGCGGCATGACGGGATAGCGAGACTGACAGCGCACTCCTCTCTCCGTCGTCATGGCCGGGCTTGACCCACGGCTGTCCGATTCAAGCCCGGGCATGACGGGTTGTGGTCACGCTCCTGCAACTCACTCGCGACTACAGCTGTGGATCGTCGCTTGATGTTCACCCCTGGGCTGCTAAATCCCCGCCATGACCTCCCAGCACAGCAAAACCTCGGTCGCCGCGATCTCGATCTTCGCCAGCGGCGGCATGGCGGCGGCCAAGTTCGTGGTCGGGATCGCGATCGGCTCGCTGGCGCTGATCTCCGAAGCCCTGCATTCCTCGATCGACCTCGTCGCGACCATCATCACCTGGGCGGTGGTGCGGGTGTCCGACAAGCCCGCGGACGACGAGCACCATTACGGCCATGGCAAGCTGGAAAGCATCTCCGCGCTCGGCGTTACCGCCCTGCTCTACGTGCTGGCCGGCGGCATCCTGGTCGAGGCCTATAGCCGGCTGAGCGAGGGAACCCCGCCGCCGACCATCTCGGCCGTCCCCTTCGTCGTGCTGGTGATCGACATCGTCGTCAATCTCTGGCGCGCCCGTGCCCTGCATCGCGCCGCGCGCGAGACCAGGAGCCAGGCGCTGGCAGCGGATGCGCTGCATTTCGCCTCCGACGTGATGGGCTCCTTGGCCGTGATCGCTGGCCTGGTCCTCGCCGCCCTCGGCTTCTGGTGGGGCGACGCGGCGGCAGCCG